>JAFUJH010000047.1 GCA_017473775.1 Ruminococcus sp. | reverse complement strand
GCTTCGCTTGCCGTTTCAACAGAGGTAATCTCACGGTGGGGCTTGATAGTCCGTTTTGTGAACATATCCGCTTTCCGCTTCAAATTGCCCTCGTCATCAAGCACCTCCAGAGAGCATAAAAGGAAGTAGCTCTCGTCCGATGCAAAAGCAAGGTAGTTTCCTCGGCTGTTGATAAGACCGTATTTTTCGGTATAGGTGTCATACAGGCGATTGAGGTTTTCCTGCTCGGTGCGTATCATTTCCTCTGGATAATCCTCGGTCTGATACTCAATGAGCTTACGCACACAATCCCTTATTTCAATAAGACCCTTGATACGGTTTTCTGCTGTCATTGATACGGTGGCAGGGGTCATACGGTCATTTTCACGGAAATAAACCTTGCCGTCCACCAGAGCAAAGGAGAAGTTACGCACATTCGGGTCGGCAGGGATTGAGGTGTCCTGCCCGTCAGAGATTTCGTCAATCTCGTTTTCATACTCTGGGATTTCGCCGTTTATCCTCTGGACTGCTTCGTGCAGAAGCTCGGACAGCGGTATATCCTTATGGGCTTTACAGGCAGGCTCAAAAGTGCCGAAGCGTGTGCTTTCAAGCTCCATTCGTCCGAGTACCATTTCGGGGTGCTGTACAAAATAGCTGTTCATCGTAACGCCGTTATCGTCCTTGTCCAGATGCACCCAATCTGGCTCTACATCAATCACTCGGTCACGCTTTTGCAGAATGAGAATATCACTCGTGACCTCCGTGCCTGCGTTTGCCTTAAAGGTGTTGTCTGGCAGACGGATAGCTCCTAAAAGCTCGGCTCTCTGAGCGATATATTTCCGTACCTCTGGGCTTGCTTTATCCATAGTACCCTTTGAGGTAATGAACAGCACAACGCCGCCGGCACGGACTTTATCAAGAGCCTTTGCGAAAAAGTAGTCGTGTATGAGGAACTTCTGGGCGTTGTATCGGCTGTCATTTACCCGTATATCCCCAAAAGGCACATTGCCGATGACCACATCGAAGTGGTCGTCTGGGAGCTTCGTTTCTTCAAAGCCCTCTATGGCAATATTGGCTTTCTGGTAAAGCTGCTTCGCAATCCTGCCCGTGAGTGGGTCGATTTCTACGCCGTGCAGCTTCGAGCCTGCCATACTTTCGGGCAGCAGCCCAAAGAAATTACCCGTACCGCAGGACGGCTCCAAGATGTTGCCCTGCGAAAAGCCCAAGCGGTCAAGTGCTTCATACATAGCCTTGATAACAACAGGCGGCGTATAAAAGGCTGTAAGCGTTGACTCCATTGCGGCATTGTATTCCTCTGGGGACAGGGTAGCATACAGTTCCTTGAACTCATCAGCCCACGCCGCATTGTGTTCATCAAACGCCATAGAAAGACCGCCCCAACCTACATACCGAGATAAGATTTCCTGTTCTTCGGGTGTAGCAAGGCGGTTTTCAATTTCAAGCTCGTGCAAAAGATTGATTGCCGCCATATTATTGCGAAACTTATCTTTCGCTCCGCCTACGCCGAGAGTGTCATCGGTAATGCGGAAATTGTGACGGTCAGCAGATAAAGCGGCAGGGGCTTCCGTTTTTTCTTCGGGTGGTAATTCAGTTTTTTCCTGTTCCAAAAGATTGCGGATATAACCGATTTTCTCCACACGGTTGATAGGAAAGCCTGCATTGTTCTGGAATGTGATGTCACGCATCGACACATCGCCGCTTATCTTGCCAACGCTCTCAATAATATATCTGCGGTTATCTATCGTGATTTCCGTGCCGATTAGGTCTGTGTTATCCTGAGCAGGGACAGGCTCTATGCCTTGCTTTGCCCGTTCCACATACAGCCATTCCTCGGCTTCCTTATTTGCAACAGCTTTCTTGACTGCTGACAGACCCTCCCGTGCCGCTTCCTCGG
>JAFUJH010000046.1 GCA_017473775.1 Ruminococcus sp. | reverse complement strand
TACTTTTTATTGCGGCAGGAGAAAAATATTTTGTATATAAAGTGTTTGGATTTGCTCTTGCTGTTCTGCTTGTGTATCCTTTTATAATAGCAACACTGACTATCGAAGGCAGGATGTATAACAGAGTTTTTGCAGCTATTTTCAGCGGTATACTGCTTGTACTATCTGTTGCAGGTGCAGTTGCAGTGTGTATCATTTTTAAATCTATTATGGTCAGCACCCTTATACCTGCACTTGTGTATGTGGAGCTGATACTGAATGTTCTGTGCTATAACCTTGAAAAACCAGATATAACCACAAAAACTAAAGCAAATATGATAACTCATTGATAAAATGAAAAAACTCCTGCGAACATTTATCGCAGGAGTTTTGCTTTTTATATCAATCAACAATAAGTAAAGAAAAATTATTCTCAAGCATTGACCTTGTAACATTAGTAAAGCTTGTATCGACAAGGTCGATTACTACATAGTTCTCAATGGACTTTGCACATTTAATTGTCATAGTCTTATTGCACTCAAGTTCTTCTTTCCGTGTTTTAACCATCTTCTGAGCTTTCGCCTCAGTTTCAAAATCATATATATAAACCATATGCTCAATACTTCCGTCCTGTGCAAAGTATACCGTCCATATATATGCATCATAGTAATTGATTACAAGTCTATTATCATTGGTAACAAGATTCTCAATATCTTCAACTGTAGTTATATTATTCAGATAAATGCTCTCATCGTTTTCTTTGCCGGAAACATCAAAGTTATCCCCATTGCCTGTGCAGGCTGATGAGCTGAAGGAAAGAAATATAACGAGAAGAACAACCAGCAAGCAAGCGGCTGACTTTTTATTTTTCATAATCTTCACCCTATTTAGAAGGAATATATTTTAACACCACAACCTGTTGTGGCTGATAGATTTATATCAAATGCAAATGTCGAAAAA
The DNA here is from genome assembly GCA_017473775.1 of Ruminococcus sp. Taxonomy (GTDB): domain Bacteria; phylum Bacillota; class Clostridia; order Oscillospirales; family Acutalibacteraceae; genus Ruminococcoides. Next base: position 28,129 of record JAFUJH010000046.1, on the reverse strand, counting down.
GCCCTTAAACACTGAGTTTTTTTACAACAATTCTTTATTGTATCAAAGAGTTTATCACCTATTCAGAGGTTTTTCAAACAACAATATTGTAATAAACAATGACGGCTATGTAACTAACATAACCGTCATTTATGATATATTCATAACTTATCAATAGCCGTGTGCCTTTTTAAGCACCATTTCCTTGACCTTCATCAGACGAGTCTGGGTTGCACGCTCATTTTCATCAAGCTTCATTGTTATATAACGAATCTTCTCACGAGTCTCAGGAATCATAACATGCTCCAAAGCGTTAACGCGGCGTCTTGTTTTTTCTATCTCAGCAGAGAGCAGTTGACAGGATTTTTCTATTTCAGCCAGTTTTAACATATCAGGAAGCACACTTGATAAGGACGCAACTGCGTCGTCAAGGTCTGATGATGTAAATGCAAGTCCGTAACTGTAGATATCACTCTCGTCAGGAGTTCTGGTTCTGACTGAGTACACGGGAATATCCACACTCATCACATTATTATATGCTACATCAAGGTAGACCTCTTGCTTTGAGGCTAATAACGCAGTAGATAATGCCTGAGGAGTCATTGAGGTGCTTGCAAGGACAAAATTATTGTTTGCCGCCTTGATAGCTTTCTCTACTTTTTCTCTCAGTGCTCTGTTAAGTCGTGCCATATCAAGAAATCGTCTCATAAGTTCATCCCGTTTATCCTTCAGAAGCTTGTGTCCCCTGACAGCGGTTGCCAGCTTTTTCTTTAAACGGGTGAGTTCCATTCTTGTAGGATTGATTTGTGCAGAAGCCATTTACATCACCAATCACTTTATATCATAGTACATATCCAGATACTTATCATCAATTCGTTTGAGTTCAGAGCGAGGCAGAATTCTGAGAAGCTCCCAACCTAAATCAAGAGTTTCTTCAATGCTTCTGTCAGTCAAAAACCCCTGAGATACATACCTGTTCTCAAACTCCTCTGCAAAGTTTGCGTATAGCTTATCTATATCAGTAAGTGCAGCTTCGCCAAGAATAACCATTAGTTCTTTTGCATCCCTACCTCTTGCATAGGCAGAAAAAAGCTGATTCATTGTGTTGGAATGGTCAGTGCGGGTCTTCCCCTCACCTATACCCTTGTCCTTCAATCGGGAAAGTGATGGGAGTACATCTATAGGAGGAGCAATCCCTTTTCTGTAAAGCTCACGGGACAGGATAATCTGTCCTTCTGTGATATAGCCTGTCAGGTCAGGAATAGGATGAGTCTTGTCATCCTCCGGCATAGTCAGAATGGGAATAAGTGTAATTGAACCGTTCTTCCCCTTTTGTCTGCCTGCACGCTCATAAAGACTTGCAAGGTCAGTATACATATACCCGGGATATCCGCGTCTGCCGGGGACCTCTTTACGAGCGGCAGAAACCTCACGCAAAGCATCAGCGTAGTTTGTGATATCTGTGAGTATTACAAGCACATGCATTTCTTCTTCAAAAGCAAGATATTCGGCGGCTGTCAGTGCCATTCTGGGAGTAGAAATTCTCTCAATAGCAGGGTCGTTTGCCAGATTTATAAACATAACTGTTCTGTCAATGGCACCTGTTTCGCGGAAGCTCTCAATAAAAAAGTTTGATTCCTCAAAGGTAATACCCATTGCGGCAAACACAACAGCAAAGGGTTCGTTTGTGCCTCTGACCTTAGCCTGTCGAGCAATCTGTGCGGCAAGGCTTGAATGCGGAAGTCCTGATGCTGAAAAAATAGGCAGTTTCTGTCCGCGAACAAGGGTATTAAGACCATCAATGGCAGATATACCTGTCTGAATAAACTCCTGAGGATAATTTCTTGCGGCAGGATTCATAGGAAGTCCGTTAATATCAAGACGCTTCACAGGTAAAATATCAGGTCCGCCGTCAACCGGTCGTCCCATACCGTCGAAAACTCTTGAGAGCATATCGTGAGAAACTGCAAGCTCCATGCTTCTGCCAAGAAATCTTACTTTTGAATCAGAAAGATTGATGCCTGCGGCTGAGTCAAACAACTGTACAAGAGCATCTGTTCCATTAATCTCCAGCACTTTACAACGGCGAATCTGGCCTGATGCAAGTTCTATCTCTCCAAGCTCGTTGTAGCTTACGCCCTCAACTCCCTGTACAAGCATCAGAGGTCCTGCTACTTCCTGTATAGTTCTGTATTCTCTTGGCATATCAGTCCTCTCCTTTGCTCATAATCTCAGATATCTCCCTGTGCAGGTCAGACATAATATTATCAAACTGCATATTAGTATCTGATGTAGGAACATACTTGAATCTTCCTATACTCTCGCGGATATTCATAGCAACAAGTGCATTAATATCTGCACCTTTTGCTAAGGCATCCATAGATTCATCGTAGAAACTTAAAATAAGTTGCATCATCATGAACTGCTTATTAACAGGTGTATAGGTGTCAATATCGTGGAAAGCATTCTGATGCAGATAATCCTCTCGGATAGAACGAGCCGCTTCAAGCTTTAACCTGTCAGGTGATGATAATGCATCCATTCCAACAAGCTTAACGATTTCTTCCAGCTCTGCTTCCTCCTGCAGAAGCTGCATAAGCCTGCCTCTGAGCATCATCCACTGAGGAGACACATGGGCATCAAACCACTTGCTTAGTGTATCGGTATACAAGGAATAGCTTGTCAGCCAATTTAATGCAGGGAAATGACGCTTGTATGCAAGGGATGAATCAAGTCCCCAGAAAACCTTGACAATTCGTAGCGTAGCCTGAGATACAGGCTCAGAAATATCACCGCCTGGAGGTGATACTGCTCCTATGACTGAAAGTGTGCCTATGCGGTTATCTGTGCACAGGGTTTCCACTTTACCTGCTCGTTCATAGAACTGTGCAAGACGAGAGCCCAGATATGCAGGGTAACCTTCTTCACCGGGCATCTCCTCAAGTCTGCCTGACATTTCACGCAGTGCTTCAGCCCATCTTGAAGTAGAGTCTGCCATAAGTGCTACAGAGTAACCCATATCACGGAAATATTCCGCGATGGTTATACCTGTATAAATAGAAGCCTCTCTGGCGGCAACAGGCATATCCGATGTATTAGCAATGAGTACCGTACGCTCCATTAGGGATTCGCCTGTTTTGGGGTCTATGAGCTCAGGGAATTCATTAAGAACATCCGTCATTTCATTACCGCGTTCGCCACAACCGATATATACAACAATATCAGCCTCTGCCCATTTAGCAAGCTGATGCTGAACAACAGTCTTGCCTGAGCCGAAGGGTCCCGGTACGGCGGCAACACCTCCCTTTGATATAGGAAACAGTGTGTCAATAACACGCTGACCTGTTACAAGAGGCTCATCCGGTGAAAGCTTTCTTTTGTATGGGCGCTGAACTCTGACAGGCCACTTCTGCATAAGTGTAAGCTGTTGCTCTTTACCATTTGAAAGAGTCAGCACTGCAACTGTCTCGTCAACAGTAAACTCACCTGATGTAATGGACTTGATTATACCCTCATAGTTTGGAGGCACAAGAATCCTGTGGAGCACAACATCTGTCTCCTGTACTGTACCTATTACATCTCCGCCTGTTACCTTGTCTCCTGCTTTTACTATTGCTGTAAACTGCCACTTATTATTTCTGGAAAGAGATGGCACCTCAACACCTCGCTGAAGATTATTACCTGAAATTTTCATAATATCTTCAAGAGGGCGTTGAATTCCGTCATAGATATTAGAGATAAGGCCGGGACCCAGCTCAACTGACAAAGGTGCTCCTGTGGTCTTAACAGGCTCACCGGGTGCAAGACCCGAGGTCTCCTCGTACACCTGAATAGATGCGGCGTCACCGTGCATCTCGATAATCTCGCCTATTAATCTTTTATTTGATACACGCACAACATCAAACAAATTCGCATCACGCATATTATCAGCAATAACAAGAGGGCCTGCTATCTTTTTGATAGTACCGCTCATAAAAATCATCCTTTCAATGGATAATGTATCTGTAAATCAATTATTAAATATTATGTCTGAGCCTACGGCTTTTTCTACAGACTTCTTAACCTGCTCTATTCCCTGTCCTGTGTTACCTTTTACACCCGGGATAAAGATAATTGCAGGAGAAGGTTGAAGTGAGAACTTCTCTATATCGTCAGTAAGCTGAGATGCAAGCATCTCCGTAATGTAAATCACAGTATATCTTCCGTCTGTAATCTCCTTAAACACAGTTAATGCCTCCTTTGCAGTATCAGCAAAGTAAACATCAAGCCCAAGGGCGGCAAAACCGAAGATGCTGTCTCTGTCACCAATCACTGCAACCTTATACATACATTACCCTTAACCTTTCTCTGATAACACCGTCGGGAAGCATATTTTCCTTTGAAGTTAATATTAATCTGACGGTTTTAATCTCAGTTTGCTTTGCAATAATATAGGAAACTAAGGGACCAATAGTAAAAGGGGCAGCCTTCTGGGATTGCATCAGCTCCATAATATAATTATCACACCACTTCTCAAAATCTGAAAGTGAAGCTTTAATATGTGGCACAGAACTCTTATAGTTTGTAGAACTCAGATATGAACAAAGCTCATCAAAGCCCTTGGATACAGAAGAAGCGAGTAACTTTATATCAAGAGTGCCACACTGCGCCATAGACTCAAGGATAAAATCAGCTGACTTGTTAAGTTGTGAGCCGCGTACTGCAATTCTGATATTACCTGAAGCAATAAACAGCTCACAGTATTCTTTGATAAGTCCGCTGTCTGATGCTTTTCCAAGACTACTTACACAAGCAAGACACGCCTTATCAATTATTATATCGCAAAGCTGTCCGTCACCTGTTCTGAGCAGAGTATTCATTGCTTCCTGTGCTGTATCTCTGATTAGTTCAGGAAGCTGATTATATTCTCGATTTCTGATTAAATTGTATATATCATACGGGTCATAGACGGAGCCTGCTATAAACAGATGGTCAGCAGAGCAGTCACAGTAAGCCGCCTTTATGGATGCCTTCAGATTATGAAAATCGTTCTGTATCCGTAGAAAATCAAAGGGACTTAGTTCTCCAACAAGCTCCTTCATAAGCATCCACAGGTTGTCTTGCTCATAAGTAAGAAGGTCAGAAACTTTTTCGACAGAAGATGCTCCCCAGCCATTATCTCGGAGGAATCTTTCTATATTCCGGATATCATTCATTGATATCATCTGCTCTATGCTTTTAGAGGACAGCAGTTTATTTTCTTTGCAACGGATGCGAGCGACCGCATAAATATACTCATCCTTCTGAATAACCATGGGTGACTGCCTCCTTACTCAAATAAGATTTTTGATGCTTCATCGCTAAAAAGCTCACTATGTGCCGAGAAAAAAGATTCAAATGAACAGTTGACTTCAATCCCCCCATAATTGAGGATAAAACCGCCGTCAATATCAACGGGTGTTTTCTGTATCGAAAGAACCCCTTCTGAAGCACTGTTGACTTTTTCTGAAAAGTCCTTAGGAAGTCTGTCCAAATCTTTTTTAGAAAAGCAAATTACACCTTCTCTATTCTCCTTGTGTTTTTCAATTATTTTATAAATCAAATCAAAATACTCTGTATCAGGCAGATTACATATAAATCTGCGTGTGTTATCCAAAGCAGAGCGTATAATATCCTGCTTTGCCCTGAGTATAACTGAGCGTGATTCAAGTTTAGCTTTTGATCTTGCCCTGTCTGTGATGTCAAGCTTGATTCGCTGAGCCTTTGACTCGGCTTCTTTTAGGATAACTTCAGCACGAGTCTGTGCCTGAGCTAAGACAGAGTCACATTGAGTCTTTGATTTTTCACTTATATCAGCACAGAGACTGTCAGAGTCAGCCTTAATCTGTGCCAGTATTTTATCTAAACCTGTCATAATGTTACTCCTTAAAAGGATTCACGGAAATCAGATTGCGATAACCTTGATTCCGTTGATTGCAAGGATTGAAATAAGCAATGCAAGTATTGCGTAGGTCTCGACCATTGCAGGGATAATAAGAGCTTTACCCATCTGGTCAGGCTTTTTGGAAACTGTGTTGATACCTGCCACAGAGCACTTGCCCTGATGAATTGCAGAAATAAGACCTGACAAAGCAATAGGAAGACAAGCTGCGAGATAAAGTGCACCCTTTGCAACAGAAATCTCACCAACAGGGTCACCAATTACACCAACGGCCTGAAGTGTTAGGAAAGCTACAAGAAGTCCATAGATACCCTGCGTAGCAGGAAGAAGCATAAGGATAAGCACCTTGGAAAATAATGATGGCTCCTCTGCAAGCACTCCTGCAGCTGCCACGCCTGCCTTACCAACGCCGATTGACGAGCCTATTCCTGCCATAAATGTTGCAAATGCCGCACCTAAAACCGCTAAAAATAAACCTGACATAATTAAATATCCTCCTTGATATTGTAGTACTTTGTTTTGATTGAAAAGGGTTTGAACTCTCTGCCACCGCCCTCATAGAATTTTCCGAAGAACTCTACAAACTGCAGTCTGTTTGTATGAACATATGCACCCAGTGCATTAATTCCGATATTAAGTGTATGTCCGATAATAAACACAAGTGTGAAACCGATTACGCCTATCACTCCAGTTCCGAACATCGAGCCTAACTGGTTGAATACCTGTGCAACAACACCTGTAGCAAGTCCAAGTGCAAGCAGTCGGGAGTATGATAGTATATCGGACAGGTAGCTTGTTACACCGTAGAGGTTGTAAGCACCCTTAATAAGACGCTTGAAAGGATTACGATTTCTGGCACTGCAGAATAAAATTATTACTGCACCTACAAGTGCTATCACTCCGCCTATAGTCAACCATATGGTACTTAACCTAAAACCTGCCATAGATGCAAGCATCTCTGTAGAAAGCAGTGCAAGAACAGCTCCGCCTACAAGCAACATCCATGATAAATCATCAAATATTGCATACAACCATTTACCATTTCTGATGTAGTTTACTGCCTGCAATGTAAGTCCTGCAAACAAATGGATTATACCAAGCAGGAAAGAAAACATCAGAAGTTTTGTCGGGCCTGCACCCTCAGTGGGATTGAACCAGATAGGTGTAGTGATTCCGGGTATAACGGGTAGCGGAGAGCCGAAGAAGGTGTTGCTGATAACAGACACAGCATCACCGAAGAAACTGCCAAACATTAATCCCCAGAACAGCGTTGATATACCGCACCAGAAGAACATTCTGATTGAGCGTCTGAGTCCTTGCTCCATATTTTTGAACACCTTGAGTGCTATTGCACAGCCCAAAGACATAACAAGACCATAGCCTGCATCTGAGAACATCATACCAAAGAAGATATAGTAGAACAGAGCCATTATTCCTGTAGGGTCAAGCTCCTTCCTATGAGGTGCACTGTAAGAAAGAAGCACTCCCTCTACAGGCTCGGTGAATTTATTATTACTGAGTACTACAGGGACCTCCTCCCCCTCTGCATCCTCAAGTTCTACCTCTGCATCGTAATTTTCAGTAAGATAAGCCTTGAGCTTTGACGCGTCTTTCTCAGCAATGTAGCCTGTCATAACAAAGGTATGAGGAGAATAACTGAGATTGTCAACCTGAACATACTGCTCCGCCTTCATAACGAAGTAATCCTCAAAGAACCTCAGGTCATCTAATCTGTTACTACAAGATATAATCCTATCTTTGTGTTCAGCAGAGAGCTTTTGTCTGCGTTTGATTTTTTCTCTCAAAGTTCTGATGGCATCACAGGGTGATATATCAGTTGAAAATGCAGGGAAAATAAGCCCCTGATTCCTTAACACCTCGGTTAGCCTATCAATCTGAGAATTAAGAGAAATAAAAAAGACGCAGGTCTGATGTTCATCCGAGGATATGACTTCTGTATCAAATAGCTCAAGCTCAGGGTCCGACTGAGCAATTCTGAGGCGTATCTCCTCATATGTGAGCTTCTCAGGAAAATAACCGAGGATTACAGTTGACGATGCTGTGGTAAAGCTTTTGAGCGGAATATCCAGATTTTCCCATGGGAGGAGACTTTCGATTCTGCTCTCGTACGCTGCAATTTTCGCTTTATTTTCAATTATTTCTTTATTATCTTGGATAATTCCGTATGCAACATTCAATATTTCAGTATAGTTATCTATCCTGCGGTAGTACTCATCCTTGCTCAGCGGTTTACGACCTTCAATGGATGCAAACAATGACCGTTTGCTCTTGATAAAGATGCTGAGTATTTCGGAGGCTGTTTTCATTGTGTTGGCATTTCTTCTGTAGGATGTCTGCTGAGCTGAGGTATCCTCCTTATAGAACACACTGTCTGATATATCCAGTTGTTCTATCTCCATTACTCCCATTCTCTGCAAAGACTCAAGAATAGCCTTACAATGCTTGTCGAGTGCATAAATATTGATACGCTGCATCTGAAGTATTGCCATGGCAAATCACCTCAAATTACATTTATAATAAGACAATCAGGTTTAGAATCGCATTATCGAGAGCCTGTTGCCTTAATTCTGCGGATTTTCTGAGCTCATCAGCCCTGAGAATCGCACTGTTTACTGCTGTAACTACAATCTCCTCGGAGTCCTTCTTTGCTCTTTCTGATGCATTTTCTAATCTGACACAAGCTGTCTCCTCTGCGGAAGCAACAATCTCCTCAGCCTTTTTCTTTGCTTCTGACAAAGCAAACTCAGAATTAAGCTGTGCTGATTCTATCTGCCTATGAGATTGAAGCTCTGCTTCACGGATAGAATCTATTGCAAATAAAGCCATATCTGAAACTTCCTTTCTTTGCGCTTTATGTAATAGTAATACATTACTTTTTGAAGAAACTAAGCCAGGAATAATTACCAAAAAACCAATAATTACAGCAATTTTCAAAATTTGTTAAAACCTGCGGACCTGCAACATAAAGCCTGAATTTCAGATTTGCTTTATATGACAGAATCATCGACTACAGTTGTGACAGAATATAGTTATTCAAGCAAAGGAGGCTATGAATGCAGATTATCTACATAGATACATTAATTTGTGTAAACCTGTTCATAGACTATATGATTCTTTTGTTGATAAGAAAAGTACTGCATATAAACACAAAGAGTATAAGGATAATACTTGGGAGCTTGTTTGCAGGGATATCAACTGTCGGAGTTTTTGCACCTTGTTACACGGTTGTATTTTCAATAATATATCGTTTGCTAACCGCTGGGGTGACTATATTAATTGCCTACGGATATCAGAGTATAAACAAGCTTTGTATCAGAACACTTTCATATATCGGCGTCAGTATGCTCTTGTGCGGCGGTGTAATTATAATTGAAACCATATGGAATCCCACAGGAGTTGCCGTATACAATGATTCACTATATTTTGATATATCCCCTACTCTTTTAATTGTTACAACCACAGTTGTGTTCTTTATACTGAGTATTTATAAAAGAATATCAGAAAAGCACAAACTCAGATGTGACATAAGAACCGTCACAGTACATATAGACAACAATACTATTATTACATTTGATTCAGCAATTGATACAGGTTGTAATCTGAAGGAGCCGTTTTCAGGATTACCTGTAATAATAGTTGAGGAAGCATTACTGGATTTTGATAAAATTCCTATACAAAGAAAGCGTGTAATACCATTTAATACAGCATCAGGCTCGGATATAATTATGGGATTCAAACCTGATAAAATATACATTGACAGAAAAGAAATATATTCAGGTTGCTACATAGGTGTCTGTAAGGATAAACTAAAGGGTGAAATTAAATCTATAATGGGAACAGAATTATCGGAGGCGGTCATATGAAAATAATTTCAAAGCTGAAAAACTTAATTCACAAGCTGATATACACACTTGCAGGCAAAAGCGAAGTATTTTACATAAACAGCAGTGAGACTTTGCCTGCACCTCTGAGCAAAGAAGACGAGCTAAAAGCTATGAGTGAACTTCAGGCCGGTAATGAAAGCATCAGAGAAAAGTTGATTGTTCATAACCTGCGACTTGTGGTGTATATAGCAAAGAAGTTTGAGGGCCCTAACTGCTCTGTAGAAGATTTGATATCAATCGGTACAATCGGACTTATAAAGGCTGTTAATACATTTTCTCCTGACAGAAATATTAAACTTGCCACCTATGCCAGCAGATGCATAGAAAACGAGATACTGATGTTTCTGCGTAAAACCTCACACCTGAAAAACGAAGTGTCAATAGATGAGCCGCTAAATACAGATTGGGACGGCAATGAGTTACTACTCTGCGATATACTGGGTAGTGAGCCGGACACAGTTAATATTGATATGGAGAAAGAGCTTGAGATTCAACAGCTACTGATTGCTGTCTCCAGACTGAGTGAAAGAGAATCCACTATTATGGAGCTCAGGTTCGGACTTAACGGAAAGAAAGAGCATACGCAGAAGGAGGTTGCTGATATGTTAGGCATATCACAATCCTACATATCACGCCTTGAAAAAAAGATAATCTCCAAATTAAAAACAGATCTGGATAATACAGTTAATAAATAAGAAACAGGATCGGCAACAATATTATGTTGACCGATCCTTCTTTTCATTGCTTCAAACATCAGATGACATTATTGTCGGAAACATTAGTTGTAGTTGGGAGCATATTTGTTCCATCAGAAGCAGTTGAGTTATCTTCTTTTTCGTTACCGATATATCCGTCATTATCTGTCACCCTGCCGCTACTTGTTGTGGCGTTATTTGCATCATTTCTGTTTTCTGTAGAAAAAATTGACGAAACCATTGTTTCAATCATTTCTCCCTCACGCTTACAGCCTGTAAACATAAACAAAGTCATAAGTGCCAGCAGTATAATTGCGGTTAATCTTTTCATAATTCACCTCATAAATGTAATAATACCGTTCTCATCGAAAGATAAGAACGGTATTATTATGTGAATTAGTTTATAAATTATGTTTTATTTAATTAAATCATCCAAGGATATTTCTTTTTTTACAGTTCTGAGTGTGGTCTCGTCCCAATACTCAATTATAAGAGAGGTTTCAGTAAAGCCCGTTACACGGATTCCGCCGTTTGTACGGTGGCTTGCAGAGTCAATATACATAAACCTGCCGTCTTTATCAAAGCGAACACCAATGCCTGTGGGCTTGTTTTTACACCAGGTTCCAATATGGATAGTTCCAGTTTCTGAGCTTATACCAACTCCAAAGCCGTCCCTCAGATTCTCCTGCCACTCACCATAGTAGCAAAGGGTTCCGTCTTTATAATAGAAGCTTCCTGTTCCGTGACGCTTGTCGTCTCTATAGTCTCCCTCGTAGGCAGTCTTGCCATCAGCCATCAGAGTCTTTCCTCTGCCTGAGCGTCTGCCCTTATCATCAGTTGAGCCGTAATAGAAATACTCAGCACCGTTACTTTCGATAACAGCGTCAGCAGGTGTGTCGGTAATTAAATCCAGAACAGTTTTAGATGCAGAATTAGTGTCCTCAACCACAGCCTCATCAGCTCCTGCTGTGAAAGCATTATCTGCACTGTCTTTGAGCTCTGATACAGACTTTGCATCAAGGAGTAAAGAGTCAATCAATGTCTGCACATAATCGTCTATATCCTCATCGTTCATAGACAACAAATCTACATCATCTGTGTTATCCATCATAGCTTCTACAGGCTCAGTTTCTTCTGTTTGTGCTAAAGCAGAGTCTGCTTCAACTTCTGTAGTTGACGGAATATCATCAAATATCACAAAGGAGTCAAGACCGGCTATCGGAGAAGTCTCTTGCATCTCATCCGCCACAGGCTCGATAGTTGATTCCTCTGTTTGCTCTACCTCTGAAGAATCAGCCTCAACAACAGGAGTATCAGGCGAAGTCTCAGTAAAGAAGTCCGACGCTGAGGATTCCTCTGCATTTTCTCCGAATACTACATCCTCATCAATATGAACATCTGTAGCATCAGAAATAAGCTTGATTGCTTCACTGATATCTGCATCCAGAGAATATAATTCTTTCTTAGAAAGAACTGCTTCTGTTGCTACCTCAGAAGAATCAGGAGCTTCAGTAATTACAACCTCAGGTTCTGATACAGCATCTGTATGTATATCTGCTACTTCCGAAGCAGACAGGTCAGCATTATCATCTGAAAGCTCCTGAGCCTCGGACAAATCAAACATACTGCCGATAGGTTTAGTAGAATCAAAGTTGCTAACATCAAAGCAGAATCCACCGGCAACATCCTCCTCAGTGGTAAAAACTTCAGGTTTATGAAGCTGTGCATACTTTTTTTCTTCATCAGAAAGCACTTGCTTGAAGATGTTGAGAGTTTCCTCCTGAGCAAAGTACAGAACTCCATAATTAGTCAGTGCCATAGCCTCCGGTGCAGGTACTTTATCAAGAACACTCAAAAGGACATCCTGACAGCTTGCCGCAGGACAGCAATAGAGTGTGACAGGATAAGTCTCACCTGTAATATACTGAAGTAATACAGTCTCGCCATTTTTCTCTTTAGGAACCAATGAACATAGGAGTTGGCTACCGCTGATAGAATTATAGTAATTGGTCTTTTGCCATTTGTGTTGTTTACTGAACAGGACACGCTTAACATCCCTGCCCTGATCATCGTAGTAATTCAGACAATATTTTCCGTCAGAAAGCTGCTCTATTTCTTCTACTATTCTTCTGTTCTTTATAACCCTCCAGCTCAGTGGCTTTGTAGGTATAAAGGAGTAGCTATACTCGAACCTGTTGCCGTCTGCATTGCGGTAAAGCTTGTTTGACACAGGCTTGAGTGTACGAAGATACCTCATTAAAATGTTAGCAAAAATATCAGCTCTGACATCGGTCACATCCCTTGAATTGAGAGATAAACCGTAAAAGAACACATCGTTAAAAGGTATCTTGATTTTTTCAGTCATAGTATCACCTGTCTGCGGAAATTAAAAGTCATACATACAAAATACAGGCACACTCAGGTGCCTGTAGATTTTATTGATTTAGATAGAAACATCCATTGCGATATTGTAGAGGTCCTCATCAAATACACGCTTCATATTAAGTGCCTCTGTAATATCAAAGTCAACCACATTACCGTTCTGAAGTGCACAAACGCGGTTACCGATATTGTTAGCAAGAAGCTCAACAGCGTGGTGACCCATAGCAGTAGCAACAACACGGTCGCGAAGTGTGGGAGATCCGCCTCTCTGAACATGGCCGAGAACGGTAGCTCTGGTCTCGATACCTGTCTTTTCCTCGATATATTTTGCAATCTCAGCACTGCCGCCAACGCCCTCAGCAACAATGACAATAAAGTGCTTCTTACCTGTAGCCTGTGTAGCCAGAATCTTATCAATAACCATAGTGTCAATATCGTGAGGTTTCTCAGGAACAAGGATGGCAGTAGCACCGCAAGCAATACCTGTCTGCAGGGCAATATCGCCACAGCGTCTGCCCATTACCTCAACGACAGAGCAACGGTCGTGTGACTGAGCTGTATCACGGATTTTATCTACCATTTCCAGTACAGTGTTCATTGCTGTATCGAAGCCGATTGTGTACTCAGAGCAAGCAATATCGTTATCAATAGTACCGGGAATACCAACACAGGGAATTCCTGCACCTGAAAGGTCACGAGCACCGCGGAAGGAGCCGTCACCACCGATAACAACTACACCCTTAACGCCAAGGCTACGGCAATAATCAGCAGCCTTCTTAACACCTTCGGGAGTATTGTACTCTTCACTTCTTGCAGTGTAAAGAACAGTACCACCATGATTGATGATATCAGAAACGGAACGAAGATTCATCTGTACAACATCACCGTTGAGCAGACCGTTATATCCTCTCTTAACGCCGTAAACCTGCAGGTTACGGTTGATTGCTGCTCTTACAACAGCTCTGACAGCGGCATTCATACCTGGTGCATCACCGCCACTGGTTAATACGGCAATAGAGTTAGCAAATTCAGACATTATAATATACCTCCGGGTAAAAATAATACATATTAATTATAATAGGAATATGTTGTAAATTCAAGTGTTTTTTGTTATTCTGTAAATTTTACTTTTACAGAAGCCTCTCCAAGCTGATTTTTCAGCTCTGATATAAGCACATCGTTAAGAGAAACCCACAACTCTCTGGGTGCTCTAAGGACTTTTTTATCCTGTTCAAGATAGAAAAACACAGGTGTTGAACCATCGAATATCTCGACAAGCCTGCGTGCTTTGTTAAACAGCACGCCGTCTTTGGTATCTACCTTTAGGTACAGAGACTCAGCTTTGTCAAAAGAAAGTACAGGAGAAGCTGACTTTGGTGAAGAAACAGGTTTGTTATCTGTAGCAGCTGAAATTTGTGAGCTTGCAGGCTGAGAAGTAGTATCAGGAACTGTTCTACCATTTTCTACCTTATCAACTGAATTGACAAGTATCTTTGAGTCCTCATCCTCACGGGAGCTGACAGTGCCCATAACAGAAATTACAGAACCCTCATATAGATGCATTCCGTATTGAGTTAGTATCTTAGGAAATACAACAAGTTCAAGAGAGCCTGACCTGTCCTCAACTGTGAGAAAAGCCATCATCTGATTTGATTTTGTAATCTGAGTACGATACTTTGAAACAATACAGAGCACACGGACTCTGTCTCCGTCTCGGTATACTCGGTTACCTTCACCTGTGACTATATCACCTATTCTGTCAACTCTGACCTTCCGTGTATACCACTCATACTCTGACAATGGATGACCTGACAGATACATACCTGCCATTTCCTTCTCCATATTAAGAAGCTCTGTCAGAGAAAATTCAGGTAATTCAGGAGCAGCAACCGAAGAAGATGACTTTGCATCTGCATCACCTTCAAACAGAGAGAGTTGTCCGTCCATATTCTTACGCTTCTCGTACTCAAGGTCATCCAGAACAGATTTTGCCATACTCAGCATTTGTCTGCGATTAGCACCCAAATCATCAAGAGCACCGCATTTGATTAAACTTTCAAGAGAACGGGAGTTCATACCACCTGAATATAGCCTCTTACAGAAATCCTGCAGGGAGGTAAACTCCCCCATTCTTCTTGCTATGATTATAGAATCAATAAAATTATATCCAAGATTCTTGATTGCCATCAGGCCATATCGGATATTACCGCCAACTACAGTAAATCCATGGGAACTATAATTAACATGAGGCGGTAACACCTGTATACCCATACGGTGGCAATCTGTTATATAGGATGCCATTTTATTCTGATTATCAAGCACACTGGAAAGCAGTGCCGCCATATACTGCTTTGGATAATGATATTTTAGCCAAGCAGTCTGATATGATATAAAAGCGTAGGAAGCGGCGTGAGATTTATTAAAAGCGTATGATGCGAAGCTCTTCATTTCCTCGTATACGCTCTCTGCACAAGCTCTGTCAACTCCGCGACGGATGCAACCTTCAACCTCAACAGTGCCATCCTCACGGGTCAAGCCGTTGATAAATACCTCACGCTCACGCTCCATCACATCGTGCTTTTTCTTACTCATTGCACGGCGTACAACATCAGCCCGTCCGAGAGAATACCCTGCAAGCTTTCTGAATATCTGCATTACCTGCTCCTGATACACAATACATCCGTAGGTAACATTAAGGATATCCTCAAGAAGCGGGTGCTTATATTTAATCTTATGAGGATTGTGGCGGTTTTCTATATAGGTAGGGATACTGTCCATAGGACCCGGTCTGTACAGTGAGATAACAGCAATTAAATCTTCAAGGGATTCAGGCTTTAGCTGAACAAGGACATTCTTCATTCCCTGAGATTCAAACTGGAAAACTCCCTCTGTATTGCCAAGAGAGAGCATACTGTATACTCCCCTGTCACCCTCGTCTATTCTATCAAGGGTGAAATCAGGCTCAACCTGACGAATAAGCTTTACAGCATCATTGATAACCGTCAGGTTGCGAAGTCCCAAAAAGTCCATCTTGAGAAGGCCCAACTCCTCAAGAGTTGTCATTGTAAACTGTGTAACCACCTGCTCGTCGTTCTTTGCAAGGGGGACATAATCAGACACCGGTCGGTCTGAAATTATAACGCCTGCGGCGTGAGTGGTAGCGTGGCGTGGCATACCCTCAAGTCCTAAGGAAAGGTCGATGAGCTCCTTAATCTCAGGCTCTGTATCATATCTGTCCTTCAACTCTTTACTTATTGAAAGAGCTTTTGTCAAAGTCATATTGAGTTCAAAGGGTATGAGCTTTGCCACAGAATCACAGGTACTGTACGGAAGTCCCAGAGCTCGTCCTACATCGCGGACTACACCCTTTGCCGCCATAGTACCAAAGGCAATTATCTGAGCCACATGGTCGTAGCCATACTTGCGGATAACATAGTCAATAACCTCTGAGCGTCTGTCTTTGCAAAAATCGATATCAAAGTCAGGCATTGATACTCGTTCAGGGTTGAGGAATCGCTCAAAAAGCAGATTGTATTTAATAGGGTCAATGCCTGTGATTCCGATACAATAGGCACACAGAGAGCCTGCACCCGAGCCTCTGCCGGGACCGACAGGTATACCCTGACTCTTTGCATATTGAATAAAGTCGTTGACTATAAGATAGTAGTCAACAAAGCCCATACGGCTGATGGTGGAAAGCTCAAACTCAAGTCGCTCAATTATTGAGTCATCGGGCTCGTTACCGTAGTGCTTATATAAGCCTTCGTAGCACTGACGACGAAAAAACTGATAATGATCCTCACCGTTTGGCACATCAAACACAGGCAGTTTTCGTTTGCCGAATTCAAATTCAACATTGCATCTGTCTGCAATAATCTGAGTGTTGTCATAAGCCTGAGAAAGCTGTGGAAACAACGCACGCATCTCGTCCTCGGACTTAACATAGAACTCATCGGTTTCAAACCTCATTCTATCCTCATCGTGGATAGTGTGGTTGGTCTGGATGCACATAAGTATCGCCTGTACCTGTGCATCCTTTTTTGTAACATAATGGCAGTCATTGGTAACAACCAAACCTGCACCGATATCCTGAGAAAGCTTTATAAGCTCAGGATTTACCATCTGTTGGTCACGGATACCATGGTCCTGAAGCTCAATGTAAAAATTATCCTTACCGAAAATGTTTTGATATTTAAGGGCTTTTTCTTTAGCTCCTTGGAAGTTTCCTGAGCTTAGCTTTTTGGGGATTTCTCCTGCAAGACAGGCCGACAAACAGATAAGTCCCTCGTGATACTTAGCTAATATCTCGTCATCTACACGGGGTTTTACATAAAAACCATCTGTAAAACCCATAGAGACAAGCTTCATCAGGTTATTATAGCCTGTGTTATTCTCACAAAGGAGCACCATATGGTAGTAGTCCCTGTCAAGCTCAGGTGTTTTATCAAATCTTGACCTTGGAGCAACATAAACCTCACAGCCGATTACAGGGTGAACTCCCTGCTTCTTACACTCACGCCAGAAGTCAATAACTCCGTACATTGCTCCGTGGTCTGTAATCGCAACGGCGGTCTGTCCCGATTCTTTGACGGCAGTAACAAGGTCTTTGATACGGCAAGCGCCATCAAGCAAGCTGTATTCACTATGAACATGTAAATGAGTAAAAGCCACGGGACACACCTCCTTTATAAATTGTTAATCCACCGTGGCGGTGATATCGCCGTCAGAAAATATTATCCTGATACTATCACCGCTATTTACTTGCTCCTTTGAAGATATAGTTTTATCTCCAATGCAGGTTACTGAATAACCACGCCGAAGTATCTCAGACGGGTTAAGTGAAAATAGTCTCAATCGAAATTCTTCGTTCCTTGTTTTTTGCTCGTTTATAAGCTTCTCGCTTGCATTGAACAGTCTGTCCCTGAGCCTGAGAAAATTCTCCATTCGTTTATTGAATTCGATATTCGGGTTAGTCTGAGTAAGCACACGGGCAAAGTCTGCAAGTGATTTTTCTCTGTCCGATATAAGTTTATCCACCAATGCAGAAAGATATTGGCCTTGCTTTGCAAGAGTATCAAACTCTGATAACCTGTCAGGAGTTGCAAGGACTGCCGCCGCAGTAGGAGTAGGAGCACGCATATCTGAGACAAAGTCACAGATAGTAAAGTCGGTCTCGTGACCTACTGAGGAAATAACAGGAATTTTACAAGCGAAGATTGCACGGGCAAGTTCCTCGCTGTTAAACGCCCACAAATCCTCTATGGAGCCGCCTCCCCTGCCAATGATAATAACATCTGCAAGTCCTGCTTTGTCTACATCTTGCACAGCTTTTGTGAGCATTGATGCCGCAGAATCTCCCTGTACAAGTACGGGAACAATCTCAACCTCTGCATAAGGCCAGCGGTTTCTCAGGATATTCAGTATATCCTGCAGAGCCGCACCTGTAGGAGAAGTTATGATAGATATTAACTTAGGATACTTTGGCAACGGCTTTTTGTATTTGTTATCAAACAAACCTTCTGACTCAAGTTTTTTCTTGAGCTGGTCAAAAGCAATGGTCAGTGCACCCATTCCATCAGGCTGCATATCCTCAATGTACAGCTGATACTGACCACTGGGTTCATAAACAGAGACTCTGCCGCGGGCAATTATCTTCATACCGTTCTGAGGTCTGAATTTGAGATTCTTAGCACTGTTTGCAAACATCACTGCCTTCACAACAGCCTTCTCATCCTTCAAAGACAGATAGATATGACCACTTGAATAGTGGTCGGTAAGGTTTGATATCTCGCCTGTTACAAACACATAGCGAAGATTATCGTCACCCTCCACAAGGGATTTGATATAAAAATTAAGTTGTGATACCGATATAAACCTCGGCTGTGAATAAGTATTCATAGAATCACACACTTGTCAGATTGATGATTGTTTGTATTTTATAGCACCGAGAACAGCAACTCCCACCGCATTGTCGCAGGAATACTGCGGCTGTGCAAAGAAAGCGCTGAACTTATCATTAAGTTTATCCCGAATTATAGCATCGGACATAACACCGCCTGCATATACAACAGGAAGGACGCTGTATTCTTCAAATATTTTTTCTGTCATAGCGGATATAGTAGCCTCAACATAGGAAAGAGTCACAGCGGCTGTGTATGACTTATCCCCTGTCTTATTGTATATATCGGTGAGTTTATTCTCAAATCCGCTGAGACAACAGTCAGTACCCTTGAGCACTGGTCTGACTTTAACTGTATCTGTGTTTAAACAGGCGAGCTTCTCAAGCTCAGCTCCACAGGGAAATTGAAGTCCCAGAAGTACACCGACTCTGTCAATAAGCTGTCCTGCGTTAAGGTCCAGGGTCTTGCCTACAATATTACAGGCAATTACATCAACCTTATCAGGTGTGACAAGTATAGCTTCTGTGGTACCTCCGCTGACATGGAATGCTAAGAAGCGTTCACTGCACATATCAAGCTTGTCTGCAGAATACAAAGCCGCCGCAATATGTCCCTGCTGATGAGATACATCAAATAAAGGAATCCCCATAGCTGAGGCAATGCACTGAGCAACTCCTGCTCCGACGGTAAAGCAAGGCATATATGAGCCCTCCTGACGCCTTGGTGTAACAGATACACAGACAGCATCAATTGATTTGCCTTTATGCTCAGCAAATAACTGCTTTATAAGCTCGGGGAGCTGACGAGTATGATGAAACACAGCGTCACTCTGGCGGATACCGCACTCACCTTGTTTTACAGGTAACAGCTGCTTATATTGCAAAACAGTGTTAGTGTCAGAATCATAAAGTGCACAGGAAGTGGTGTAATTACTTGTATCTATGCCCAGAACAAGCGCCATTACTCGAGCTCCTTTGCAATAGAACCAAGAACGCCGTTTACAAAAGATGCATCGTCTGTGGAATACTTCTTTGTGAGTTCTACAGCCTCGTTGATAGCAACAGACACAGGCACCTCGTCTACATACTTCATCTCATACACAGCAACTCTGAGAATTGCCAGAGAGATTCTTGAAATACGGGAAATCTTCCAACCTGAGGAGAGATGCTCAGATATGCAAGCGTCAATCTCGGTAAGCTTATCCTCTATGCTCTTGGCGGTATCAATTGCATAATCGCTGTAATACTCGTCGCGGCTGTCAATGATATTGTCTGCAATCTCATCAACACCTGCATCAGAAAAAAGGCGTTCAAACACAAGCAGTACCGCCTGTTCTCTCATTTTATATCTGGAGATGTTATTGCGGTTTTTTGCCTTATCCTCTTGCATCTGCTCTGTTACAGCTTCCTCTGTAATCTTAGTATCAACTGATTCACTGTTTGCTTCTGTAATAATATTATTTTTGCTCATTTTTATCACTCCGCTTTTAGTTATTAATAGCCAAAGTAATTATACCATAAAACAACAAAAATGCAATGCTAACATACCTATTTATGTAATAATAACTTAATATATCCCAAAAGAAAAACAGATAAGCAAATCATAGCGACTTACTTATCTGTAATTAATTTATACCTCTACTATGCTTATATTCTCAAAGGGCAGGTCAGCAACCTCGTCAACACAGTCTTTGATAATCAATGAGGAATTCTCCTGCATTTCGTTCTTTGGAATTATGACTGTGCATGAAGTCTCTGATAGACAACAGATACAATCAGTGAAGCCCTTAGCCTTTAGTGTAGTTTCAATTCTGTTCTGGCTCAGGAGGATTTCTTCTATTGATGATAGCTGCTCAGCGGCTTCTTCCTTTGCCTCGTCTGATGAATCGGCAAGCTCCAGCACCTGCCTTGCAAGCTGAATCACCTCGTCCTGTGCCTTCTGTCTATCACTGCGTGAAGATGCAAAATATTCTGCTTGCTCTGTGCTGAGCCCGATGTTCTCTGCCTGTGTTGCACTGACGGCTACTTCGTCCGAAGTAGGAACATTACTGTTCACATATGTAGCAGAGCCAAGCTCCTTGGTACCTCCTGACACTGCAATGCTGTTATCTGATGATAACTGCCAGTTCAGATACACCGCGGCGGATAATGCAAACACCATCGCCGCAAGCAGAATATGTCTTTTTTTGATTTTCATTTTTGCCTCCTGAATTTAATTTAATTTTGAAATACAGACCTTAGTGCTTGGAATATTCAGCACTGTAGTCAACAGTTGCGTTATGTTTTCACACACTATGGGAGAATCCGCACCTTTACAGGCTACAACAACTCCTCTTATAGTAGGCTCATTGATTTTCTGCAATGTTTTGCCGTCATCAAGGTATATATACTCATATGAGTTCTCAAGTGTAAGTAATACCTTTGCTTCACCGGCGCCCTCAACACTTGTCACCATACTTAATATCTCATCAGATAATACCCTTTGATAATCCTGAGAGCTGATGTCTTCTGTTTGAGCGGTATCTTTATCAGATTCCAAAAAGGAGCTGAGAAAAATCAGTGCGATTGCTATCAATGCCACAGCTATAATGATTCTGCGTGTTTTATCTTTAGTCAATAAATCCTTCAGTTTGCTTTTATCTGTATCCATATTACATCTCCGTGATTTTTGGCTTTATTCCTATCATGGAATTTACAGTATCAATTATGCTGTCTGCTTTGACTGTATCCTTTTTATTAATATATATATTCAGTTCTTTTATATATATGCCGTTGTTTTCGTCTACTCCAAGGACAGTTACAATGTTTTCGGCATCAATCTCTGCCTGAATAAGCAATGTATCAATATAACTGTTAATATAATCGCCGGTGGCTTTTAGGACCCTTTCATCATAAAGCTCAGTAATATCACTACTGCTGATACTGTGCTCAGTAGGAATCATATCTGCATCAAGATTCTTTATCAGACTAACCACAGGAGAAATCAGACAACACAGAGCAAATATTCCTATAACAAGTGACATTATCTTTGTTGTACTTCCCGATGGAGCAATAAGTCTGACTAAAGCACAGACAACAAGACAACAACAAAGTGACCCTGCACAAACATACAGTGATTCACTCAGGTGGCACCACCTCCTACTGTTATAATCAATGCTGTAGAAATAATGTACAAAGCCATAATACAGATGATAACTGCCAGCAAAACACTCAACACAGTAGATACTCCGGAGAGCATTTGTGCTGGCAAACTCAAGTTTATTATCTGAGCAAAGGTCTTGCACATATTCACTGAAAAAAGCCAGAGAAGAAGTCTGATGACAACAGGTAAAAATACAGCGCCAACTGCAAATATTACAAAAACCCCCATACCATTCTTGAGGATATTAACACTCCCCTGAACAGTTTTGTAGGCTTCAGCCAAAGCAGTACCCACAACAGGTATGAAGGATGATACTGTATACCTGACCGCTCTTGTAGACACAGTATCAATTGATGTAGAAATCAGCGTCTTAAAGGTAAGCAGTGCAGAAAATATAGTGAAAGTAAAAGACAGAAGCCATTTGACCGTTTTAGCAAAGAATCCCGTTATGCCGCTTAAATTTACCTGCGGCACAATAGTACCGCACAAACTCACACCAAGAAATACATTAAGCATAGGTGTTATTGTTTTGTCACAGAGTTGTGATATTCCCTCTGCCGCCGCAACCATCAATGCGTAATAACCTGAACTTGTAATACTTCTGCCACAGGATATGAGCACTGCTGCCATAATAGGCACAAAAGCTAACATAAAATCGGAGGCAGTGCTCACTGCAACTACGGCATCATCTATTACCTCTGTCGCAGGGACTACAAGTGCACAGGCAAGGCATAATGCACACACAACAGATAAAATTTCTCTGAGAGTATCACCGGTTATGCTTTGTGCAAAACCCTCGAACAAGGCGTATATCAATATTACCGCTACAACTGTGCAGAGAGATGTAAACACTCCTGTGCTTTGCTCTGATACAACAGAAACAATGCTGTTCATAATTGATGAGAATGTAACAGAGTCAAGAGTCCCCTCACCTATTTGCTCAATACCCATTGCAGTTAAAGAATCTTTGGCACTCTGTGGCAGACTATCATACAAGGAGTCAAGCTCCAACACATCCTCCAAGCTCTCTGCTGTTTGGGATATCTCTGTGATTCTTTGTTCAGCGCTGCTCACATTTATCATTCCTGTCACAGTCAGCAACACACAACATACAGTCAAACAATATATAAAACGCTTCATCCTCCACCTCCTGTCAAATCAAGAGATAGTGACAGAAACTCCTTGAACAACGGAAATGCAGTAATCAGCACGCATATTCTGCCTGACATAAGCACTACAGAGGACAGTGCATTCTGTGACGCATCCTTACAACAATCGCAGGTAAACTCTGTAACAAAGCAAATCCCCACACATTTGAGAAGTGTTTCCATATATGTGATATCAATAGAAGAATTTGCAAAAATATCCTCTATGCCGCTGACTGCAAAAACCACAGATGAAATCAGATACATCAGAATTAAGGTGACACAGCAAACCGTAAGTATAAGCGAATACTCTGCGTTGTGCTTCTTGAGCAACACAGCAAGCACAGATGTTACAATTGCCGCTACACAAATACTTATGATGTTCAAAATCCGAACACCTGCTTAATGGTATCAAAGAGGTCGCTTATCTCGTTAATTATCATCATCAATGCAACAACAAGACCTGCAATTGTGGTAAGCAGTGCCTGGTCTTCCCTGCCGCTTCTGATAAGAAGCTGATTAAGCACAGCCACAATGATGCCCACGGCGGCAATCTTAAAAATCATATCAACATCCATATGTACCTCATACAATCATCAAAGTTATTACACAGCCAAAGGAAAATCCAATAATCTTATATAATCTACCTGATGCTTTCTCTTTTTCTTTAGCATCTGCAATCCGCTCTTTGAACAGTTCACAATATAAATCACAGTTAGCGAGCTGTCCGTCTGTATCAGTAATTCCGATTCCTTCAGAAAACTTCACAAGAAGTTCTTTGTCCTCACTATTCAGACAAAGCTCTCCTGAGATCGTATTCACAAGATTAATCCATAGAGTTGGAAGGTTATCTTCATCAAAGGATGAATAATCAAAGCTTTCAAATCCCTTTGAACATCCGAAAGACGATTTGATAACACGGGAAATCTCATAACCGCCAAAACCTATGAGCGACCTCATTCTGACGATTGAATCAACTATACTCTCCAACGCCTGCCTGCGAATTGTAAGCCTGCGTGAAATTATAAATCCATACAAAGTGGTAGCAGCAATAAGCACAAACGATAAGATAACCTTAAACACAACAAAGCTCCTCTACAGATAACTGCTCAGTGATTTGGCACGGCTTATCTCTATCCGACAGGAATACTACCTTTTTAAATGCACCTGTATCAAGAATTTGTCTTATATTCTCCCGTGCTATAAGCTCCTGTTTGTTATGTGCGTGGATGGTTGCAACAAACCTGACGCCACTGTTGATTCCCCTCATAATCGCCGTAGCATCCTGTAAACTTCCAATCTCATCGCAGATTATATGTTCAGGTGACAATGAACGGACAGCTTGCTCAATTGCCTCTGCTCTGGGATATCCGTCAAGGACATCGCAAAGACCCACATCGTTCTGTGCTACTCCCTGACATACACTTGCAAGCTCACCTCTTGTATCAACAAGTGCAACTCTGCCTGCGTACAATGTTGACAACAATCGCGCCATGTCTCTGATAAGAGTTGTCTTGCCGCTACAAGGACTGCCACAGATAAGTAATCCGCCTCTTGCTCTTATATACTCTTGAGTTACAGCTTCTGCACAACCTATAATCTGGCGGGATATTCGTATTGATATTGTAGAAATATCCCGTATATTATGTATCGCTCCTGATGACATAACCGCTGTACCTGCAATACCGACTCTATGTCCTCCTTTTATAGTTATAAATCCTTCTTTGATTTCACTTATATGAGAATACACAGAGTATCCGCAGGCTATATTAAAGCACTCAAGCACCTCCTGCTGTGTTGAAATAACAAGCTCCTGAGATTTAAGCGAATCTGTCAGACAACCTGTCTGTGTCAAATAAAGCTGTTTGCCCCTTGAATAAACACATACAGGCCTGTTGCACCTGAGCACTATGTCCTGAACTTTATCGCTAACAGGCTCAATAGCAGAGCTAATCTTTGAACGCAGAGAGTGCGGCAGCACCTTCAGAGCCCAAATGATTGCTGTAGATTTGGTGTCTTGCATTTTCATCATCCTTTCATTAACCTATATGAAAGCAAGTCCAAAGTTATGACAAGCTATAGGTAACAAAAGAAAAAGCCTGAGGCTAATAAACCTCAGGCAAAATTTAAATATTCAATCAATCTTTAGGCACAGGAGTGACTACAGGTTTGCCGTCACTGTCAAGAAGAACAGTAAGTCCTCCGCCGTAACCGGATGAGCGGTACAGGTAATTAACTCCTGTTTCCTTATCGACCAAAATTTCTATTGTACCCATTCCTTGGGAGTAGATTTTCTCAAATCTTTTTTCACTCATAATAAAACCTCTATATTAATTCTCCGCTTTCTATCATAGAAAGCAACTGTTCTTCTGAAATTACGGTGACACCTAGAGTCTGAGCTTTTGTAAGCTTACTGCCTGCATCCTCACCTGCAAGTACATAGGAAGTTTTCTTGGAAACGGAAGAGGATGTTTTACCGCCGTTTTGCTCAATAAGGGCTGATGCATCACTACGGGTAAAAGTAGGCAGTGTACCTGTAAGAACAAATGTCTTGCCTGCAAAAAGTGAAGAGTTTAGTTCCTTCTTCTCACCTTTCATCTCAATTCCAAGGGAACGGAACTCATCAATTAGAGCACGGGTGCTCTCAAGGGAGAAATACGCAGCAGCCCCCTGAGCCATAATATCGCCGAAACCTTCAATCTGCAGTATATCATCGACACTTGCCTGCAGGATAGCTTCAATAGAGCCAAAATGCTCACACAATACCTTTGCAATCTTGACACCTATATGGCGTATACCCAGTGCAAATACAAAACGATGCAATTCTCTTGACTTAGATTTTTCAATAGCGTCAATCAGATTTTGAGCTGACTTCTCTCCCTTTCTGTCGAGGGCTGATATATCATCTGCCTTGAGTCGGTATATATCTGCAGGAGATTTTATTAATCCATTATCCACAAGTTGTTCAAGCACCGCAGGTCCCATGCCTTCAATATCCATAGCATCACGGGATACAAAATGTATAAGATGACGCATAAGCTGTGCAGGACAATCAGTGTTTGTACAGCGGTATACCGCCTCTCCGTCCTCTTTGGAAATAGGACTGCCGCAAGAGGGACAAACATCAGGGAAAGTGTAGGGAGTTGAATCCTCGTCATGACTCACAACAGAAACAACCTCGGGGATAATTTCGCCGGCTTTTCTGATTATGACTGTATCACCTATTCTGATATCCTTATCTCTGATATAATCCTCATTATTCAGAGTAGCACGGGATACAGTTGAGCCTGCAATAAGCACGGGCTCAAATATTCCGACAGGGGTCACTGCACCTGTCCTGCCTACATTAAGTTCCACATTCAAAAGCACTGTCTCTTTTTCTTCAGGAGGATACTTATAGGCTTCAGCCCACTTGGGAAATTTAGCTGTACTTCCAAGAAGCTTTCTGTGCTCAAAATTATCCATCTTGACTACGGCACCGTCAATACCATATGGGAGTTCACCTCTGAGATTACCTATACGCTCAATCTCAGCTATAACCTCCTCCATACTGTCAAAGGTATTGTAAAAGGGCGCTGTAGGGAATCCAAGCTCTGCCAGGTAATCAAGTGATTGCTTATGAGAATTAAGCTCAACACCTGTCACCTGCTGAATATTGAAGATAAAAATATCAAGTGTACGCTTGGCAGTGATAGCACTATCTTTCTGTCTGAGTGAGCCTGCCGCCGCATTACGGGGATTCTTGAAAGGCTTTTCGCCGTTATCAAGCTGTTCGTTACACAGACGCTCAAAGGTAGCAAAGGACATATATACCTCGCCTCTTACCTCAAGAAACTCAGGTGCATTTTCGATATACTTTGGTAAAGATTTAATTGTCATCAGGTTTTCTGTAACATCCTCACCCGTTGTACCATCACCACGGGTTGAGCCACGATAGAAAGCACCGTTTCTGTACTCACAGGAGACAGAAAGTCCGTCAAACTTGGGCTCTACAATATATGTGGGATATTCCACAACCTCTCTGACCTTGCGATCAAAGTCCCTGAGCTCATCATGTGAGAAGGAATCGTGCAAACTTTCCATGGGCACTTGATGCACTACAGGAGAAAACTTCTGAGAACGATTACCGCCTACATGAGCAGTTGGAGAGTCCGCAGTTTTCAGTTCAGGAAACTCATCCTCAATATTCTCAAGCTCACGCAAGAGCATATCATATTCAAAGTCAGATATCTCGGGATTATCCTTATTATAATACCTGTCATTATGATACTCGATAAGCTGTCTTAGCTCCTGTGCTCGGGATGCCGCCTCAATTAATAGCATATGATAACCTCGCTGATTACTTATTTACTGCAGAAGTACCTCTTTCACGCAGATATGTAGACTCAAGGTCTGCTAAATGCAGTTTAACTGCCAGAGGATATTTTTCAAATGCCTGACTGAGAGTGAACCCCTGACTGTCATCAAAGCTACCCATATGCCAGCGAATAGCCATTGCTTCATCAAGATGCAGACGCATAAAGCGTTCAATCAGAAACACTGACTTCTCTCCATGACCAAAGGGGAACTTGTCCTCAATTGAATAGAAAGGCTGTTTCTCCCACTGACCTGTAAGCTCGTTCTTCACATTTCTTGTAGAAATCTTGTAGAACTCTGCCTTGCAAACATCATGAAGAAGTGCAGAGATTGCAAAGCTCTCTACAGAGTCAACACCTTCTTCAAAGTGCTTTTCCATCATAGTATTGAACACACTTACAGAGTGCATTACAAGTCCGTTCTCGCAAGCACAATGATATTTGGTACTGGCAGGAGCAGTGAAAAAGTCTGTATTCTGAAGCCAGTTAAGGAGCTCCTTTGCACCGGGACGCTGAACATTCTCTGTAAATATTTTAATAAACTCTTCCTTAGCAGTCATTTATAGCACGTATAATAAAAACCATCTCGAAAGGGGTGGTTTTTATTATTTCTCCTTCCTTCAAAAGATTGTTTCGCAGGAGTAGCTACCTGCGTTATAATCAGTACAAGCACTGTGGATTTGTATCTATTGAATTACAGCTTGACT
>JAFUJH010000045.1 GCA_017473775.1 Ruminococcus sp. | reverse complement strand
GTTCATCTATATAACACCTTATTTGGATGAGGCAGCTCGCATCAAGCAGGGGTGCCCTCGGTTAAGGTTTGTAGAACCAAGTAACAAGTTGGATAAGTACCAGCATAAAAAATGTGTTCATACTGCCGCCCTTATTGAAGAAGGTCGTAACATTACTACTACGCATCAGGCATTTAAAAATTACACACCTGCGGTTTTGGAGAATATTCGTAAGCAGGGATACACACTGATAATCGATGAAAATGTTGATGTGCTGGAAGTCTGCGATTTCTCACCCGGTGACTTACAAGTAGCATTAGACGGTGGGTACATAACCGAAAAAGATGGCATTTATTCAATGACCGAAAAAGATTATACGGGCAAGGCTTTCACAGAGTTATTTTATTTTATGAAATCCAGAGAGCTGATGCGTATTGATGACGGTAATGAAAACCTATTCTACTGGGCTTTGCCACAAGACTTGCTTACTTCTTTTAAAGATGTATTCATCTTAACATATTTGTTTGAGGGTCAGAGTCTACATCACTTTATGGAGATGTATAAGATACCTTATGAATATATCGGCATCGAAAAGACAGAAGGTGGTACGGGGTTTAGATTTTGCGAGCCACCGGGGTATATTCCTGAATATGTATCTCATCTTGGTGATATGCTGAACATTTTGGATAATCCAAAGATTAACGGCATCGGCGATAATTACTACGCCTTATCAAAGAATTGGTATGACAAAGATAAGGGCAATGCTGATAAGCTGAAGAAAAATGTGAACAACTATTACAATAATATATACCGTGATATTCCTGCCGACAGAAGATTGTGGGCGACATACAATGGAGCTTTTAGCAAAGTAAAAGGCAAAGGATACACTAAAGGGTTTTTAACCTTTAACTCTAAAGCCACAAATAAATACAAGAGTCGAGATTGTCTCGTGTATTTAGTTAATATCTTTATGAATGTCAACGAGAAGAAGTTTTATCAAAAACACGGAATTGAAGTTGATGAAGATATTTATGCTCTCTCAATTATGGTTCAGTGGATATGGCGAAGTGCCATCCGTGATGGAGAGAAAGTTAACCTATACATACCGAGTAAGCGTATGAGAACGATACTCATAAATTGGATTGAAACAACAAGTAAAGGAGGAAATACCGTTGAGTGATAAGAGTTGCAGATACTGCTATTATAATGATTTCTGTTCAGAAGACGAAGTTTGTGATAACTACGCTCCTATCGGCGATGTTGCGGAAGATACCGCTATCGATGAATTGATTGAACAAGGACGCAAAGAATTCCGCAAAGATTTTTTTGAATACATAGAAGACCGCGAGTTTTAATTTATGTTCGGTCAAGCAAATTATATAATCTATATGAAATGAGGTGACTGTTATATCGAAACAGTTGGTGTGTCAGAAGTATATCTATAAGATACACAGTAGCCGATTGCGAAAAGAGCGTTGGAAGCTCACACTACCAATCGAGGAAGCCAGACGCAATGATGAAGTAATATCTCTGGCAGATAGCCAAGTGCTTAGATGGATTGACGAACTTAACGGTATTACCGACGCAGACAAACAAGCTCGTGAGATTAAGCAGGAAATAAAGCGTGTAAGAAAAGAGCCAAATAATATCCAAAACCGTAGAGTTATCAAGCAGTTATATACAAAACTCGATAAACTTCAATACAAACCAGACTATATGTGTTTGATTATTGATAAAGAGAAAGACTACTACCGTGCGTGCCGAGGTTTCAGTATTAACGGTATTAAGTATAAGCGGCTGCTCGGAACCAATGGTGGTATCAAGAACAGTACCATCGTGTTTGTAAGCGAGAAACACGCCGATGAGTTACGACGCAGAATTGACAACGGTCGTAATCCCGAGTCCGAACTCGTACCCGCAAAGTTGGAAGCATATAAGGCATTAACCTGTAGTGCATCAACGCCAGTATCCTTACCCAAGGGCGTGTTGGTGGTCGATGATTGTGAGACGGAATTCTTATCCGATATTATCTACCTTACAGATGAGGGTGACGGCGAGCCTGTAATGGAGATGCGTAAAGATGAAACTATCAAAATGGGCGCGTCTGACGGTTACGGAATTATGCTCCCGAGTCTCGCTCAACGCTGGAGCGAAGAACTTGGACTCGACTATATGGTAAGTGGTGTGAACACACGCTTCTCCTTTGAGAAAGGTATGGTGTTTACATTTGACTTCATTGACTTCGCGGATAAGGTCGCAGGCAAGTATATTGTAAAGGATGCTTGGGGTAAAGAAGCAGATGTACGAGAAGTCGAACTTATCCTTACAACCTCAATGGTGAAACTTTGGGACTCCTACGAGAGTTGTGATGAATACATAAATAAATCCATAGAGAACGGATACACATTTGGCATTGCAAAGACCTGTCCCAAGGAACTGGAGACAGAGCGAAACCTCAACTATCAGTTCATTCAAAGTTACGATTTGGAAGACGAGGATATTGAAGAACTTATTGCTCCCACGATGAACGAGATTAAAGATGTACTCGGCGGTGACTGGAGAAAGACAGTTCTTTTCTTAAAGGGTGCCGGTCTGAACGCAGATAACATTGAGCGCATCGATGATGACTTCATCAAGGCAATTATGATTGAACCTAAAATGGTTGATGACCCGTTTGTGCAGAACACAGTCTATCAGTTAATCCGTAACCGCATCAACGAAGCCAAGGTGGGCGTACTTAAAGTTCACGGAAACTACTCCATTGTTTCGGGAGACCCATACTCTTTATGCCAGAGTATCTTCGGGTTAGAGATTACTGGACTTCTCAAGAGTGGCGAAATCTACAATCAATATTGGGCTGACCACGGAGCCGAAAAGCTCGCTTGTTTTAGAGCACCGATGACTTGCCATAACAACATTCGTTTGGTTAGTCCCGCGAACAACGACACCGTGCGCTATTGGTATCAGTATATGAAGACTTGTACTATCTTCAATTCGTGGGATACCGCCGCGAGTGCATTAAACGGTTGCGACTTTGACGGAGACCTTGTAATGCTTACCGATAACAGCGTATTGGTCAATAAACTAAAGCCGTTACCTGCGTTGATGTGTGCTCAAAGACGAGCCACCAAGAAAGTGCCGACCGAGGAAGATTTCATTCGTTCCAATATCGAGAGCTTCGGTAACGATATTGGTCAGACTACAAACTGGATTACTTCTATGTTTGAAGTCCGTGCGGGTTTTGAAAAAGGAACTCGTGAATATGATGTGCTTTCTTACAGAATTAGGTGCGGTCAGTTGTATCAGCAAAATACGATTGATAAAGCGAAAGGCATAGTGTGCAAGCCGATGCCTCGATACTGGCACGATAGACACGCTGCTAACAAGAGTGAGGATGATGTAAAATTACAACGCTCTATTGTTGCTGATAAGAAACCGTATTTTATGCGATACATTTATCCTGCGTTAATGAAGCAGTACAACACCTATATTAAGAATATCGAAAAGAACGCTTTGCGAGAATTCCAAATGACCGTATCAGAGTTGTCGGCAATTCCAAAGGAAGACCGTACTGAACGCCAAGAGGAATTCTTAAAGTATTACAACTTCCGTATGCCTGTCGGTATGAACGATTGTGTGATGAACAAAATCTGTCGCAGGTTCGAGGGCGAATTTGACGGTCATATCGGCAAACACAACTCGAGGGTTAAATTTGATTATTCAATTATGCGTAATGACGAAGAGTACACAACAAAACAGTTTAACGCTATTAAGCGTCTGTATGATGATTACAACAAGCGTCTTGCCAGTTATGCGATTTTTGCGGACTATGAGCGCATTGATGATTGTGACTCGTTCGCTACGCTATCTGTAATGAATGACGAGTTCCGTAAGGAGTGTTACAAAATCTGTCCCAACAAGAGTGCTCTTTGTAACATTATTCTTGATATTTGCTACACGAGAAACTCGACCAAGAGATTTGCTTGGAGTATGTGTGGCTCTGAAATTATACATAACTTATTACTTAAAAACGACAACCAGATTTCATATCCTACGCTCGATAGCGATGGCGACATAGAGTTTTGCGAAAATAAATTTGTTGTCGAGACTATCAAAATCGAGGTGAGTGAATGACTATCGTTTTAAATGAACACGACTGGGCGAAAGAAAGAATAGATACTCGCACTCTCGGTAAGAAGCCTTTTGAAACATTATCCAGAGTTTCTAAATATTACTTAGATTATGGTTACGGTAAAAAGGAAGCCAGAAAAGCGACAGAGCAATTTCTCTTACAATGTGAACCCACCGCGTCTATTCCAAAGTGGGCTGACACTCTCGAACTTGCTCTTACTCGGGCGTTAAAGTATGACGCGATACAAATTGACGGTATAGGCATTACCGCGCCCGAAATGGCGAGGATTGATGCGTTAGAGGGTAAACAAATTCGGCGTCTCGCTTTTACGCTTCTGTGTCTCGCTAAGTATTGGAACCTTGTTAATCCTAATTGTGACAGTTGGGTAAACAACAAGGATAGCGAGATTATGCGTATGGCGAATATCAACACATCAATTAAACGCCAGAGCCTTATGTACTATACCCTGAATGAACTCGGTATGGTGCAGTTCTCCCGTCGCGTAGATAACACCAATGTTAAGGTGTGTTTCATCGAAGACGGCGACACCATAATGACCATTACCGACTTCCGTAATCTTGGATACCAATATCTTAAATATCACGGCGAGCCGTATTTTGAATGTGCTAATTGTGGTCTTGTTATTAAGCAAAATACATCGGCAGGGCGCAAGTTAAAGTATTGTCCTGAGTGCGCGATTGAAATACAGACGCAACAAAAGGTAAATTTCGTTATGCGGCAACGCTTTAAGGATAGGCTTCAAAACTGAATTTGTTGAAAAAAATAGGGTGTTAAAAACCGTTGTACTGCAACGGTTTTTACCCCACTTGATGAGATACTATAATGAAAGGAAATATATCAAAAATGTTTTTCCGCAACCCGAAAATCAAGGTAGCTATCGTGGTTTTTACACTTTTAATAATGGCTATCATAGCGATTTTTGCATTAAAGGGATGCAGTAATTCTGACGGTAATTACAGCAAACCCAACTTACCAGATATACAGTTTAATAATGACAAGGGATACTCACCTAATTCACAGGATAATAGCGTGAAAATTCCCGCAGTTACAGGTATCGTAGTTAAGAGCGACACGCTATCGCAGAAACTGGATATCTCCAACCCGTCAAACAACAAGTATGTATTTATTGTCGAGATATATCTCGGCGATGGCACAAAGCTCTATACATCAGATTACATTTATCCGTCGGATACGGTTACGAATGTATGGCTCAACACAGCCTTGAAATCTGGAGTGTATAGGGATGCCTTAATGGTATATACCTGTTGCACAATGGACGACCAACACACCCCTCTAACGAGATATGAGTTCCCGATAGAGATTAGGTCGTTAGCAGAATAAAAAGGAGTGTAACTTATGAAAAAGTTATTAGCAATTTTATTGTGTATGGTACTGCTTATTGTACCTATGACCATCTCAGCGAGCGCTCAGGTTGATAGTGGTTTGCAAAATGTCGCAGGCGATGAACCTTATCTTGTTGATGTTGGTGTTGGGCATTATGCCTATAGCACATACAGTGTTACCGTGCCAGTATATGTTATGACTTATCAGCAAGGACAAATTTATGCTGATATGTCCAACTTTGACTCAAATTATGCACTGAGTTGTTATGTTACCAATGCAGACGACAATGGTCGTATCACACTATACGCAGATAATTACAATACTACAGGTAACGCAGTTTCCGTACTGGTTTCAAATGTTGGCAGCGGTGCAATAAGCGGAGAGACAAAACTGTTATATAAGTTCCGCAGTACAATGGGCTTGGAAGACCCAACAGAGATTTGTTATTTTGAGCTTGGTGCACCCAACTCGTTGAACGGAGACCTTGTAACCGCGGGTAATTATACGGGCACATTAAGTTTAAGATTTGTATGCGAAGTCGCATAAATAAATGAAGTAAAGGATTGAATTAAATAATGGTTGCTATCAGTAAACAAGAAAAAGAGGCTATTGTAAAGCGTTTCCCGAATGTTCACATTGTGAGAACAATGAAGCAGAAATCCAAAAGACACCACTATTACTGTGAGGAGTCTAAGGGCGTAATGCGGTACTTAGAGGAGACTCGTGGTCACAGTAAGAGGGGTGGAAAACAATAGATATTACATATAGAGCAGTCAAAGAGTTAGTTGATAACAAGCTCGTCTATAAAACAGATGACACACCCTACGAGGAATTAAGTGAGTTGCTGTTTGGCGAGGGAAATTGTTTCAATGAGTCCGAGGTACGAAAACGAATGTATGGTATGAAACGACTTATTGAAATCATTGAGGCTGAAAAGACGGACGGTGTTGCAACCAAAATTCTTTCAATCTCTGATTTACACATCCCCTTTCAGCTTGATTACACACTACTCAAAGACTATAGGAATGTCGATATATTGCAGATAAACGGCGATGTTGTTGACTGTCAGGCTCTGTCCAAATTCAGTAAACAATACCGCATCTCGCCTATGGAAGAGATTATCCAAGGCAGACAATATTTGATTGACCTTATCGAGTATATACATCCTAAAAAGGTTGTGTGTAACTATGGTAATCACGATAAGCGTTTCGCTGCTTATTTCGCTAAGAATTTAGACTCCGATATATTGGAGTTAATGCCAGACACATCACTTGAACTTATCTTTGTTGACGGCTTCCGTCATTACGACAAGAGAAGCAAATCAAAGGTGTGGTATGAACCACTGTGTAATGTGTTTGAGGACATCGAAATCGAGTATGTCGATGACTGGAAATCTAAGATTGGCAAAACAATTTTTGCCCATCCGTTAGCATATCGTTCTGGTATGTTAGCAACCGCAGATAAAGCAAAAGATTATCTGCAAGACACGGTAAAAGAGCCTTTCGATTGTGTTGTAATGGCGCACACCCATAAGGTTGGTTATTCCAAAAAAGGATATATTAAACTGTTTGAACAGGGCGCTTTTGCTGATGTAAAGAAAATGGACTATGTTGATGGCAGACTTATGGCTCCTCAACAGTCTGGTTTTGCTTTCATCTGTCAAGATAAAGAAGGCAATCTCTTGCACGAGAAGTCAAGAGTGATAGTTTTAGAATAATACATAATTAAATATAGGAATTGCGGCGGATGTCTGCGGACTACGCCAAAGGGAGTTGGATGAGTCTAACTCCCTTTTTAATATAAGTTGCGAAAGGAGATGTGTGCTATATGGACAATTCTTATTGTGTTTATGTTCACACGAACAAGACTAATGGTAAGCGCTATGTTGGCATAACATCTCGCGAACCAGAAGTTAGATGGAAAAACGGATTTGCTTATAAAAACAATCAGCATCTAAATTCTGCAATTAAAAAATACGGTTGGGACGGTTTTGAACACATTGTGTTACATAGCCATATATCTCACGATGAAGCTTGTAGGTTAGAAAGACAGTATATCGCAGACTGGAACTTGAGAGACGATAGATTTGGATACAATCTAACCAGTGGCGGAGAGGGTTCGCTTGGTTTACGCCCGTCTGAAGCCACGAGAAAAAAGATGTCGCTTGCAAGACTTGGAACAAATATATCAGAAGAACAGCGTCTTAAAATTCAAAACTCAGCCCACAAAAAGAGTGTGGCTATGCTCACCACTGACGGAGCCTTACTAAACACATATCCGTCGCTACGTGAGGCTGGAAGACAAAATAATATAAGCAACAGTCATATTTCGGCGTGTTGCAGAGGTGAGAGAAAACACGCTGGTGGATATATCTGGAGATATATTGAGAATAACTACGGAGGTGTTAATTATGGGAAGAACGACTAAAACAAATTCTATAACATCACCTGAATTATTGGCTCGCGTAAATCCAGAAAATATGAGACTTCTCAACGATTTTTTAGACTACCTGCGTTCTGTGCAGCGTAGTGAAACAACCATACACGGATACGATAACGATATTCAAATTGCGTTTGTATGGTGCTTAGAGCATAACAATAACGCATATTTCGTTCATTGGACAAAGCGTAATATCGTTGCATATCAAAACTGGCTTCTTAACAACAACGAGAATAGCCCCGCACGAATTCGTAGACTCAAGGCGGCTTTGTCGTCTTTAAGTAACTATATCTGCAATGTTTTGGATGACGAGTATCCCAATTTCAGAAACATCGTTAACAAGGTTGAGAACCCCGTAAACCGACCCGTCAGAGAAAAGACGGTTTGGGAAGACGAGGAACTTGAGAACCTCCTCGATGTATTGGTTAAGAAGAAAAAATACGAGCAGGCTTGCTACCTTGCTTTAGGTATGTATAGCGGTCGTCGTAAGGCGGAACTCTGTATCTTTAAGGTTTCAGACTTTGATGATGATAAGCTCGTTTGTGACGGTGCATTATACAAAAGTGCTCCGTTGAAAACAAAAGGTCGCGGTCTTGGCAAGTATATAAACTGCTATACGCTCGCTAAGAAATTTAAGCCATACCTCGATATGTGGATGGAAGAAAGAAAAAGACTTGGAATTGAGAGTGAGTGGCTATTCCCGAACAAAACCAAGCCGAATGAGCCTATGCAAATTTCTACCGCGAATAGTTTTTCAAATACATATAGTAGGCTTTCGGGTAAAGAAGCCTATTTGCACTCACTCCGACACTATTTCACCACAAGTTTATCCAAGGCTGGTATTCCCGACGGTGTTATCCAAAGCATCGTGAATTGGGAAAGCGGTGATATGGTGCGACTTTATAAAGATATTGACGCAGATGAAGAAATCGGAATGTACTTCAAGAACGGAGATATTTCTGCTCCTGACAAGAAGAGCCTCACCGACCTTTAATTTGCGTGGAGAAAAGGAGTGCTTATGACTAAAAAGGATTTAATCGGACGCGTTGTTTCTGTATTACAGAACAATGGCGTATCCAAGAAGATTTCAACGCCTAAACAGGTTTTCCATATCTCTGATGACGAGGGCAATCAAAAAGATTTTGTTGTCCGCAAAACAGATAAGGAAGTGTCCTTCAATTCGAGCGATGTCGCTTTTATTTTAGATGCGTGTTTACTGGTTGTTGAAGACGCTATTAAACACGGCGAAGAAGTTACACTACACGGATTTGGTACATTAGGTTTGCACCATCGCGCTGCTCGTAAAACCAAGAAAATTGGAACGGATGAGTGGGTAGATATTCAAGCAAGATATGTACCAAAATTTGTATCTGGCAACAACTTAAAGCTCGCCGCTAAATTATATGAGCTGTCATTGCTTGACTCCCCCTCTGATAAGGATGGTGAGTAACAATGGCTCTCGATGTTAGTTCTGCTAAAGCCCAGTGTTTTAAGTGCGGCAAAGAATATAGCCGATACAAAGGCTTTTTCCCAGTGAACTATTCAGCACTTAACAAGGGCGTAGGACACACACCTTATTGTAAGGATTGTATTGATGATATAT
>JAFUJH010000004.1 GCA_017473775.1 Ruminococcus sp. | reverse complement strand
TTACATCAAAACTGAACGGCAGATAACCGCCGATATGTTCACCTGCAAAACTTCCGTTAACCCACACCTTTGCCAGCTGGTCAACTGCGCCAAAGTGCAGCAACACCTTGCCTGCATTGAATTTGCCGTCAAGCACAAATGCTTTGGTATATATGTACTGTTCACCCTGTACAAGATTGCGGTTTATGCCCGAAATTCTGCTTTCAGGAGGATAAGGCACTATAATATCGCCCAAAGAGGTTACGACATCTGCATTTTTTACTGCAAGCTGCCATGCACCGCAAAGGGAAAGATAGCTGTCGCGTTTGAATTGCGGGCGGGGATATTCCTGCCAGTTAAGTACAGCGTTTTCCTCAAAAGGAGTGGTAAGCTGGCAGGTACGGGATACTTTTTTAGCCATAGTAAAACCTCGTAAAATAATTGATGGATATATTGTATCATTTTTGCCAAAACAAAACCACCCTTTATAAGCAAAAGGGCGGTAATGATTAAATATATTTCAGGTATGGATTTATAAAAACGCTGTTATACATTTTAATATTTACTTTGCTGCTGTATTGTCATTGGTGTTTTTCAGTTTTCTGCTTTGAGGGAAGCCGCACAGCCAAAGAATGATACCAACAGTCAGGAATACAGGTATGCGTATGTCAGCGGGATAAATAAATTTGTACAGTACATTCATAAGTGCCCAGTCACGTAAATCAAGAAATACATCGGAAAAATGTATGTTGTAGGAAACTGTTTGTCCTTTTGAAATTCCCCAAAGATAAATTGTATCATCTATTATTACCGGAAAAAGGGCAAAGGCGACAAATAAGAAAAATATTATTACAAATACAATCAACGCACGTCTTATATATTTTGTCCATTCTGGTGCAGGCAATCTTGTTTTAAAAGCAATGGAGGCCAGCTGCATAACTGTCCAGCCTGTAAATATCCATATTAATGGTGCTAAAGTAAAACCACATAGAAAGTTAAAGGATATAATGTAATGTTCGCGTCTTATCTGCAGAGTAACAGGCTCAAGATACATATATAAAGCAATAATAAAAACCGTCAGCACCGCACCAACCGCAAGCTTTATGTACTCTGTTTTTCTGCCGTCATCCTTTGCACCGTAAAGCACGCTGTCAACATCGCTTTCCAGCACCTCGCTGATTTTGACAATCATATCAATATACTCGCATACTCCTCGGAAATTTTCCTTGATTTGTCTGTTTGTAATTCTGATAACTTTCAAATCATAGCCCTCGAGAATTTCTGTTCTGAAATCATCTTTGGCTTTTCCTTGTTCAGAGTAGTGCTGAGAGCCGTCAATTTCAATAACAAGCTTTGCCTTATGACAATAAAAGTCAGCAATAAAATTGTCTATTGCTTTTTGCCTTTGAAAACGAATGTCATATTTTGATAAAAAATCATACCATAAATGTTTTTCTTGGCGAGTGGCGTTTTTTCGCAGTGTTTTTGCTAAAGGAATATTCTTTCCGTTATACTTAAGTGACAAAACAACCACCTCTTTGCTTTCACTCCTCCCGTAAGGCTCCCTCCCTGAGGGAAGCTCACTCCTCCCGTCACAGCTTACGCTGTGCCACCCTCCTCTGTGAGGAGGGCTCTTAAGGCTCCCTCCCTGAGGGAGCTGGATTTCGGCACCGCCGAAAGACTGAGGGAGTCAAGAATCTATCTGTTTACTCCTATCGTCATTGGCTTTCAGCCAATGCCACTTCCCTCCCTGAGGGAAGCTCACTCCTCCCGTCACAGCTTACGCTGTGCCACCCTCCTCTGTGAGGAGGGCTCTTTGAGAGAAGATTATTCAGTCTGATAGCTGTAACGAACAATCCGTGAATTATCAGTATAATGTGCCGATGCCTTCTCTGTCGACTCATTCGCATCAAGGGTATCAAAGGCTATCATATATGATATACCGCCTAAGTAATTGCCGTCAGAGTTTACATTCTTATAATAGATACATACATTATTAAGAGTGTCGTCGGATACATTCTTGACCGTAATCAGGTTATCCACAGCAGACACATCAAGAAGCTTTGTGTCGGTGACTGCATCCTTTCGGAAGGAGCTCTCACAATCAAGGAACTCAAACTCAAGCTGCTCCTCAAGCTGCATCCTGTTTGACTCAAGCACCCACGCCTTGCCTCCTGCAGGAAGTCCCGTCACCACAAAGGTTGCCGTCTTGCCCCCTACATCGTAAGTGACCGTGGCTCTGTCCAAAAACTGCTTGGAGCCGTTCTCCACCAATATGGCGGCAACATCCTCCACAGGCTCGTTGGTGCCATCCTCTACGAAGGGTCCGCTGTAACGGGTAATCTCCATACAATACAGGTCAGCCGATGTTGCGTTGTACAGAGTGGACGGCTCGCCATAGTAGGGCTTTGTACTATCTGTAGGCTCATCACTGCATCCGCACAGCAAAGCACACAGCACAAGCACTGCAATCAACAGTGAGACTATTTGCAGATAGCCTCTTTGGGAGCTGCAGAACGCTATTCTGTTTTTACCCGTCATCCTATCACCTCCAAAAAATAAAGGCTTTAATCCTATTTTACCTATTAAAATACATCATAAATTATATCACCCCTATTTCCTGCCGTCAACAATTTTTGGAATAAAAAAGTCAAAAAATTATGAAAAAAACTATTGCAATTTAGAAATTCACTCGCTATAATAAGGATGAGTATTTGTCGCGGTATGGGTTTTTCCCTTTTCCGCATTGTTTTAGGAGGATAATTATGCACATTCCGTCAGGCTTTATTATCCGTGAGGTTGCAGGCGAGACCGTTGCTATCCCCACAGGCGAAGCCGCAAAGGAGCTGTCAGGCTTGGTTGCTCTGGGCGGAAGCGGTAAGTTCCTGTTTGAACTGCTCAAAACCGAGCAGACAGCAGAAAGCCTTGTGCAAGCCCTCCTTGATAACTTCGATGTAGATTCTGCCACCGCACAGGCGGATGTGGCAGAGTTTCTTGACATCCTCCGTACAAACGGAATTCTCATAGAAGAATGAGTGGAGATTGTTTTTAACAGAGAGGACAGCAGATTAACTTCCTGTCCCCTGAAAGGTAGGTTGATATAATGAAAATGGAATATCAGAAGCCTATGGTTGCAGTAGAACACTACAAGCTGAGTCAGTCCATTGCCGCTTGCTCCATCAAGATTAACTCTCTTGACAACGCCTGCGTTGTAAAGGATGTGGACTCTCCCCCCGAGATGCGAAGTATTGCATACCTGTATCCCGAGTACTTCAGTGTAGACTGCACAACCAACGCCGCATATATTCAGAATAACGACTCTATCTGTTATCACACACAGGTAAGTGCCGCTTTCACCTCCTGATATGTCCGGCGAATACTCTTGCTGTATCTTTTTTTCAGGAATTACAATCAGGTTTATTCTGCCAACATCCCTGAATCTGCCAGAGTGTATCACAGAGCTTATGTGCTCGCCCTGCGATTACGCAGATGCTGAGTACACGGTGACTCTTATCAACGAGCCACTGCAGTTATCTGCTCCCCCTGTATACACCGACGGCAACTCTCAAATATATAGACTCACTCAAGGCCGTCTGCGTGTTTATTCTCCTCTTACAGAGAAGAATGGATGTCAGGTGGCCTGTCTTTTACGCCAAAACGGCAAACATACACTATATTATCCTGCATCAAGGTGGGACCATTACCGTCAGTACTGGCACTGCAACCACCTGCTCTGGGGCGAGATGCTCCTGATGCAGCTTGACGCCTTTCTTCTTCACAGCTCGGTAGTCCTTGTAAACAACAAGGTGGTGCTGTTCTGCGGACAGTCAGGTGCCGGCAAATCTACACAGGCAAAGCTGTGGCAGACCTACGCAAAAGCAGAAATCATTAACGGCGACCGCTGTTTAATTACAAACAAGGACGGCGTATTCCTTGGAGGCGGCTCCATCTGGAGCGGTACATCGGAGATTTACAGTCCGAAGCAAGCCCCGATAGCAGGCATCTTTACACTAAAAAAATCGGCAGAAAACTCTGTCAGAAGATTAGGAATTCAGGCATTCTCTGAGCTTTACAGCCAGATAACCCTCAACACCTGGGACGAGGAATTTATGACCAAGGTCACAGGCAATCTGCAGGATATGCTGTGCAGTGTTCCCGTGTGGGAGCTCAGCTGCAGAGCTGATAAAGAAGCTGTTGAGCTTGCCTACAAAACTCTTTTTTCAAAGGAGATTACTATATGACACCCACATCCAGTGCTCAGATAAAACGCACCCTGTCCCGTCAGTGTGCGGATTTGGGAATTCCCGTCAGCGGAATTTTTGAGCTGACTCCCAGATGCAACCTGCGATGCAAGATGTGCTATGTCCGTCTGACCCCTGAGCAGATGGCACCCATAGGGAAAGAGCTGACAGCACAGGAGTGGATAAATCTTGGCAAGCAGTGCAAGGATGCAGGACTTGTGTTCCTGCTGCTTACAGGCGGTGAGCCCACACTGCGGCCCGACTTCCCCGATATTTACGAGGCTCTTGTGCAGATGGGACTTTCCATCAGCATCAACACTAACGGAACTCTCATTACAGACAAACTCAAAGAGCTGTGGCATCGACTGCCTCCTGCTCAGGTCAACATCACCCTTTACGGTGTTAGTGAAGCTGACTATGAGGCACTGTGCGGTGACGGCTCTGCATATGATAAGGTAATTGAAAACCTTGAGTGGCTGCAAAGGGAGGGCATCCTTGTTCACCTGAATACCACCATGACCCCCACCAACTTCAAAAAGTGGGTACAGCTTGAGGAATTTGCCGAAAGCCGCGGCTGTGAGCTCAGGATGACAAGCTACTGCTTCCCGCCCACAAGACGCACTGACTGCTCTGCCTGCGCCGACTTTGCAAGGCTTGAGCCCCACGAGGCAGGAGAGCTGATGGCACTGGATATCCTGTACAGAGAGGGTATTGAATCTGTACAAAATCGTGCAAAGAATCTGAGCACCCCCGTACAGCGCAGTTGTGAGCTGGATGTAGGCGACCCTATACAATGTATGGCAGGCAGGTCTCAGTTCTGGCTTACATGGCACGGACAGCTTACCCCCTGCGGTATGCTCAGCACACCAAACATCAGTCTTTCTCAGGAAGGATTCCTACCTGCCTGGGAGGAGCTGAAGGCTGTATGCAAGGGTATCCGCCTGTGTCCTGAGTGCATCGCCTGCCCTGAGCAGAAGTCCTGTATGAACTGTGCTGCTGTGACCTTTGCAGAGACAGGCAGGTTTGACGGCAAGCCTGAGTATATGTGCAGGCTTAACAAGGCATACAGAGAGGCAATCGCCCGTATTGCAGAAAGCTCAACTGATAATAAAAGTGAATAATTCCATGCACCTTCAGCATTTTGCTTGTAAGGTGCATTTTTATTTGTGATATTTATACAAGGCTGTCAGCAAAATTCCACAAATATCATCCGACAAATTTTTCATCGAACTCAATCATTTTGGTTGCAATTGATTATCCCCTGTGCTATGATTTAATTGGATGAAAATCGGCTTTTCAAAAAAACTTATTTAGGAGATGAAACAATGAAAAAGCTCATAAGTATTCTGATGATTCTGTGCTTACTGCTCACAGCCTTCCCCTTTGCGTTTGCGGCAGATACAGAAACAGAAATCACACCCAACCCCGATGCTTATCCCAGCTTCGCCATGGATAACTGGGAGGCACTCTTTGCCCACGCAATTGCAGGTGACGACAGCACCGAGGCATGGCAGAAATGGATGAAGGATTACTCAGGCATTTATGCCGAGGAAGGCGTACGGTACTTCTTCCTGCCTGCATCCTCAAGCGACAATTGCATTGAGATTTACAACGGCTACCACGAGGACGCAGTCATCGGCGGTGTGCAGGTTCCCACCCACACCAGTGCACTCATTGACTACACCGAGGGTGAGGCAATCGATGTAACTGTAGGCGAGAGCAGAACCTACACCTTCAAGGTGTACAAGAGTGACGCTGAGGCATCCCTGTACATCAACGATGTGACCAACTCCTACGAGGACCACGAGGGTAACATTCAGGAGACAGACCTGTGGTCATTCCTGATTCAGAATAAGGAAAACTCTGTGTCCACTGCTCAGTATTCCATCGTAAGCAAGGATGGTGTTGAGGACGGCGACCTGAAGAAAATCAAGGGCAGAGGTAACACAAACTGGAAAGAAACCGACAAAAAGCCCTTTAACATCAACTTCTCTGATATGACCACCATCGGCTCCACCACCAGCAAGAAATTCTCTCTGGTGTCAAACGCCAAAGACCCCACCCTGCTCAGAAACGCTGTGATGTATGACTTTGCCAACGACATCGGCAATCCCTACTCCTCAGACCAGAGCTTCATCGACTTTTTCGTAAACGGCGTTTACCGCGGCTCTTACATTGCCTGTCAGAAAATTGACCTGGGCAAAAATTCCGTTGTATCTCTGAAGGACGAGTCCGAGGATAAGGAGACAGACTTCAACTTCCTTGTTGAGGTTGATGTATGGAACTATGCGGCTGATACCTACTTTGTATCCGACAAAGGCTACCATGTTGTACTGAAGACTCCTGATTTGGAGGATTTTGAGACAAACAGCGACGCATGGCAGGTACGCTATGATTACATCAAGAACAAATATCAGGAGCTGGAGGACGCCCTGTACGAGGGTACTCTGGCTGATATCGAAGCAATCTGTGACATAGAGAGCCTTGCCGAGCAATACCTGTTGCAGGACTTCGGCAAAAACTGTGACGGCGGCTACACCAGCACCTTCTTCACCTACAACGCATCAACGGGTAAGTTCTATGCTGCTCCCATCTGGGACTGCGACTCACACCTTGGTGCAGTTGATGTATGGCGTGACAGTTGCTCCACCTCCACAAGCGACCACAAAGGCTGGACTACCCGTACTGCAAAGTACG
Source organism: Ruminococcus sp. (assembly GCA_017473775.1). Classification (GTDB taxonomy): domain Bacteria; phylum Bacillota; class Clostridia; order Oscillospirales; family Acutalibacteraceae; genus Ruminococcoides. The sequence continues at coordinate 21,083 of JAFUJH010000004.1, read as the reverse complement.
AGGGCACTGTTAACCCCTACGGTCAGGCATTTTATGTAGAGGGTACAACCGCTTCAGGCAAGACCTTTGAGGAGGTTTGTGCTCAGATATGGAACGAACGATTTGTGCCTAAGATTGATGTTCTCCTTGGCAAGGCTGAGCCTGATGCTGACGACAAAATCAAGAGCATCGACGATTACGCCGCATCCATTGAGAAGTCCACCTACATCAACTACATTATGTGGGACTTTATGTGGCTGTGTCAGGAAAAGAACAACAGCCTCTCCGGCAATTACACAGAGGATGTAGCAGGTGAGCTTGCATACCTGAAGGATTGGGTAAAGGCAAGGTCCGAGTGGATGACCGCTTACTTCAACGGTGAGGAAGAGCCTGTTGATCCCCCTGCAAACGGTGACCAGCGCACCATATACTTTACCACTGACCTTGGCTGGACAGATGTTCACTACTACCTCTGGGGCACAGGACACATTCCTATGCGTTGGCCCGGCGAGGAGGCCGAGCTTGTAGGCACAAACGAATATGGCCAGAATATCTACAAGGCAGTATTCACCGACGGCAAGGTAAACAAAATCATCTTTAACAACGGAAGTACAGGCGCTCAGACAGTATCCCTTGATGCTACAAACGGCCTGCTCTACTACACCACCGACCCCTCCGGAATAGATAACGAAGCAGGTATGCCCTACTACAATGCGGACTCTATGGCATACATTGAGCCTGAAAAGCCCACAGAGCCTGCAACTACTCCTGATCAAACCGTCCCCACAACAACTACCACTGCACCAACAGAAACATCAACTGCTCCCACAGAGGAGACCACTGTGCCGGCAAATCCTGCACTCCCTGAGAATACAATCTCCGCCTTTGTATTTGACTCTACCGGCAAAGCCGAGGGCGACAAGCTTGAGGAATACGGCTCCAAATCAGGTTACGCCGCCACAACAGGCAACGGCACCTTAGTGGCAAGTGTGAACTCCGACGGCTACAGAGCACTTGAGTGGTCTGCCGCAGAGTACGGCGAGAACGAGGATATGGTTCCCATTATGTCGGCAGGCAGCAAGAACCCCTGGGGCGAAAATCCCTATGTGCAGGTAACTCTCAGCACAAAAGGCAGCAAGGATATCGCAATATCCCTCACAAGCGCAGGCTCCAAGAAGTGTCCCGCCTCCTGGCAGCTTGCTTACAGCCTTGACGGCGAGAACTTTATCGATATTGAGGGAGCTTCCTACACCATCGCTCTTAAGGACAGAAAGACTCCCATCGCTTACTTTGACAACCTTCCCCTGCCCGAGGAGGTGGCTGATAAAGACTCTGTTATCCTCAGACTGTACGCAGTTTCCACCGCCACAATAAACGGCGGTACTACAGCAGACGACCCCACAGGCGGCGAGCTTGTTATCAACAACATAATCATCACAGGTAATCCTGTAGAAAGCGAAGGACTTATGGGCGACGCAGACCTTGACGGTATTATAACAATCAAGGACGCAACCCTGATTCAGAAGCATATTGCAAAGCTTGAGACCATCAGCGATAAGGGACTCCCCCTTGCAGATGTAACCAAGGATACAGAAATATCTATCAGCGACGCAACAGATATTCAGAAATTTGTTGCAGGTTTGATTGAGGCTTTCTGATATTAAACCCAGAGCTTAACACACACAAAAGCGGCATACACCTTTAAGTGGTGTATGCCGCTTAATTTATATATGGACTAAAAATCACAAAGGCTGATTTGTGCATATCCTCATAGGATTATCCTCAAAGAGCTTCTTTACATCGCAGATGCTCTCTGCCGCAGAGCGGGCACGCCTCATATCAGGAGTGCGAATTTCTGCACTGTGGGCGTCACTTGCTACAACGCTCAGCAATCCATCCTTGAGCAACTGATACACAGTGCTCTCTGACCGTCTGCCGTATCTGCCCATAAAGCTTCCCTTGTTTGCCTGCAGTATTGCACCGCTGCGGACAAGGCGTCTTGCGAATTCAAGGTCATCCTTGATAAACTCGTACCGCTCGGGGTGAGCTATAATGGGTTTCAGGTTTACCGATTTGACTCTATCCACCATAATCTCCACAAACTCAGGGTCCTCGTCAAAAGCAAACTCCATAAGCAGATAATCGCTCTGATTTATGGTGAGTATCTGCTTTTCTCTGACAAGCTCGGGCAGGTCGTAGGTTGCAAAAACCTCCATGCCCGGCAAAAGCCTTACAGGAATCCGCTCCTGCTCCAGCGCCTTGCACGCACTGCGAAACGCCTCTCTATAGCGAGAGTCGTAGTAATTGCTTGGCTCTCCCGGCACATTGCAGTGAGGAGTTGCAACTATCACCTTGGTGCCGCTCATATGTGCCAGAGACGCCATCTCCAGTGTATCATAAATATCTCTTGCTCCGTCATCAAAGCCGGGCAGTATATGACAGTGAATATCAACCATAAGGATACTCCTAATTCAGATTCAAGCCTTTTTGTTCTTGTGTAAAACCCCTATAAGTCTGAACAAAAAAGGTCTCAGAAAAACTGTGTTAATCCAGACTTTGCTGTAAAAAACCCACAGAGGACTCTTTGTTGTCAGTTCCTTGCCCTTTCGCTTAGCACCTACTGCAACAGCGAGAATCTGCTCGCCCCTTACAGGACCCTCCACAATATACTGGCGGTCACCTATAAGGTAGAATTCATCACCCTTTATCCGCTTTATCCTGTGCAGGACAAATTCTCCGTTTGTCCGTCTGAAAAGTACCAAATCGCCTTTTCTCAGCTTTCCTTCAGGCTTTTCAAGGTACACATAGTCCCTGCCTGCAGACAAAAAGGGAAGCATACTGCCCCCTGACACTACGGTACAGACCCGCTTACCCTCCCGGGCAAGCTCGCACAGCACCGTCAGGAAGCTGTCTGTATCCATAACCCTCATACAAGCACCTTACACATCGTTGAGCACGCCGCCCACAATCTGAATGTCGCTTTCTGACAGATGTCCCAGCGCATCCATAATAAAATCAACTCGTGCAACTTCTTTTCTGACAACCATAATTGCACCGTCGGCGTACTTAGCAAGCACAGCGGAGTCCGTCAGAAGTCCTGTGGGAGCGCTGTCCAGAATTATGTAGTCAGCCTTTGACTCCATACACATAATCAGCTCCTTCATCCTGTGGCTTGAGAGCAGATTGGAGCCGTCAGCAACAGGCGCGCCGCCGGGCAAAAACAGGAAGTTGGGGAAGCCGTGGTTGTTGTCCTCCTTGGCAAAAGCCAGATAGTCAAGCAGACTCAGCTCGTCCTTCAGATATTCGCCCAGACCTACATTATCGTTCATATTAAACACAAGTCGTCCTGTGGGGTGACGCAGGTCACAGTCAATAAGCACCACCTTCTTGCCTGATGCCACAAGTGACAGAGACAGATTAGCCGCAAATAAGCTCTTACCTTCACCTGCAGTAGCACTGGTAACCAGAATAGTTTTCAGATTAAGCTTCTGAGCCTGATACTCAACCTTATTCTTTATCATTCGGAGGGGCTCCTGAAGAACCTCCTTAGCCTTAGGGTCAGACAGCAGGTAATACTGTGCTGTGCTTCTGCTTCGCTTTTTATTGTTAAGCTTAGGCACAACGCCAAGGCAGTTTATGCTCAGCTTTTTCTTAATATCTGCCTCACACTGAACAGTTCTGTTTATGAGGAACACAAGCAATGTCCACACAAGACCAATAATAAGTCCCACGCCTGCACCCTTCACGGCATCTGATGTAAAGACCTTTTTATTATCCGGCTTTGTGGGAACCCCTGTTTCGTCCAGAATATTCATATTGACCTTACCCACTATACGCTCAGACACCACAGGGTAGTTTTTGATTACACTCTCCAGTGTATCGTATGCCCTCTGCGGGTCTCTGTCTGTAACCGACAGTGTCAGCAGGTTGGTGTCGGGAGTCTGGGTTGCGTTGATTGAACCTGTTACAGGCTCGCCTAAATCCTCCGCAACCATTCTCAGCAGTACATCGCCTGTGAGGATTCTGGGGAAGGTAAGCGCCAGATGCTCTGCCGCCGCGTTGTCATAATATGCATTGGAGCCGCTGATACTCTGCTCTCTTGTAATATTGATAGTAAATGTAGCCTCCGCTGTATATACAGGTACATAATCCATATACGCCTTGACATAAAAGAAACCGCCGCAGCCTACAACAAGAATCAGTATCCACACCCACATTCTGGGGATAACACGCAGAAAATCCACTATAACAGCTAACTGGTCAATAGTATCAAAATTTTCGGCTCTGTCTTTTTCCTTAGTGCTCATTCTTATACCTCTTTGCCTCGTGCTTCTTACGGCGCGGGTGTGACTCCTCGCTGTGCTTGGAAGCAGTGTATGCTCCGTAGCCGCCATATCCGCCATACTTGCCGTATCGTCCGTATTTGCCGTATTTGCCATAGCCTGCATATTTGCCGTAGCTGCCATAGCTGTAGCCGCCGTAACCGTAGCCGTAGCCTACATTGATAACAGTTGCCGAGGAGTAAACATCATTGAATACATAGCCTGCCAGACCCAGATTGTATCTGTTCAGCATATCAATAGTATCGTTGATGAAAGGCACCTTGGTGTAATTCTGTTTCACAACCAGTACAGAGAAATCGCACAGCTGCGCAAACACCTCAGTTGCCGCGTTCTTGTTCACACAAGGACCGTCAACGATGATACAATCATACTCCTCCTTAGCTCTGCTGATAAACTGAGTAAAATCAGAGGATGCCACCATATCAGTGTAACCTGCAAAGTCAGAGTTGGTATTTGTATCTGCAAGGATGCTCAGCAGTCCGTCCTCCTTAGTGAATACACGGTCCTCAATGCTGAGCTTCTCCTTTTCCTTGAAATCGGCAGGCAGCTCCACATTCAGCAACGCAAGCAGTGAGGACACATCCTCAACACCTGATATTACAAGAACTCTCTGTTTCTTTAATGTGAGTGTATATGCCAGATTAGCCGCAATGACGGTTTTACCCTCGTCCTTGTCATATGAGGTTACAAGCACTGCCTTGCCACCGTTTTTCTCCTGAAAATAACCTACATTGGTGCGTATTTTCTTGATTGTTTCGCTGAATCCGAAGCTCACCGATGCCGCACCTGCAAGCAGACGCTTCCTTTGTCTCAGAATCCGTGCCTTCAGATTGCGGTACGGAGACTCATGATACACAACTCCCAACAGCTTTGAATCCAACTTGTCCGATGCATCCCACTCGTTCTTCACTGTCTCCAGAAGGAAAGAATGCACTGCAATAATAAGAATCACAGCAGCAGCACCAATCAAAAACGCCAGACCCGTTATGTTCTTGTACTGTAAAGAATTGGAGGGAGACGAGGGGAAGTTCGGTTCCTCAAACACATCGATTACAATATCGCCCAGAATATCCTGAGTAAACTCGGGATACATGTCAATGAGGGTGTTAAGCACATTGAATGATATTGCAGGATTATAGCTGTGGGCTCTTACCTCCATCAGATTTGTGCCTGTTACCACCTTGGTATATATACCGCCTGAGAAAGCAGGCAATCCCAACTCCTCAGCAATCCGCTTCTTCAGCACTGTGCTCTCCATAACCGCCGTGATGGTATCTGTCAGCTTCTCTGTTTCTGTTGTATCGGCATAGATACCTGTACTGTTTGCCTTTGCAGATATTACCATGGTACAGCGGGATGTATACACGGGCTTATATGTAAAATCCACAACGATATAGGAAATCATCATAGCTGACAACGCAATACAAAGTATCGGCAGCCAGTTCTTCAGCACATCCCTGATAATAATGTATACGGTATCAAGATGTCGGGGTTTATTGTTAGTCTCCATAAACGAACACTTCCTGAAATAATTAGTTGACTACTACCACAAGTCGGCTCTTTCCGCTTGCATTAACACCGTTTACAAAGTAATCCACATAGTAAACGCCTTCTTCCTTGGTGTTCACATTAGATACAACGGTAAGCTCACCCTCAATATTGGAGCCTTTGAAATATGAGTCTGCGTTGAACTTCTTGCCCTTTGCCACATATACAAGGTATTTTTTCAGCTCAACCTTGATTCCTGAGTAAATATTGTCATACACCTCAATCTCTGTATTAAGGTATGTGGTCTTTCCACAACTGTCTGTAACCCTGTACTCAACAGCATAGTTACCGGGTACAAGGTTATCGATAACGCCGTTGAGACCGTATCTCAGTTTGTTGTTCATATCGCCGTCCAGCGTGCTTGTGGCACTTATATTGCCCAGTATATTTACCTTAGAGCCTACAGCGTAGCTCAATGGTGCAGACAAAGAAAACACAGGAGCTTTATAATCTGTGTACACAAGGGTACGCTCCAACCTGCCTACATTTCTACTGCCGTCAACGGCGGCATAGGTGATGATTCTTGTATTTTCCTTGATAAAATCAGATATATCCTCAATAACGATAGAATCGGTTACATCTCCTGATACATCGTCAAAGGCAGTGACTCCTGCCAGAAGCTCCTCGTCAGTAACCGCTACACTTGCGGTGATGGTGTCGCTTTCACAGGTAAGTCTGGGAGGGATGACATCGTCCGTTGCCTTCCTGTACTGCTTATAGCCCACAAAGCACACCAGTGACAATATGAGTAATATCAGACAATAAATAGTTCGTTTCTTCATCTGTATACCTCTTTCATCAAAAAGCTCTATCACTCAGGCAGAAGCCCCAGTTTCCTGAGCAGTTCTATCCGCTCTTTGCCTGTTCTGAGGGACTCAGAGGGAGTGTTATCGTCCTGAGCTCCCACCTCTGCCATATATTTAACTATCCTGTGCACCCACGCCGCAGGCAGGAGCATCGGATTCTTCTTTGCGTAATTATAGCTTGAATCAAGCATATCCCCCACAGGAAACAACCTGTGAGCAAGGCTGTGCTTCTGTCCCTGCACTGCATCAAGGGTGACACCTGCGCTGTGCCTTCGTGACATACTTGAGCCTCCGTACACACCTGCACACAGTATATCCCTGAGCAAAAGCTTTGTGTCTATTGAAAGGTCGCTTAACTCCTTGGGATATCCCACTGCATCATAGTCAAAGCCCAGATACTCATTGCCTATGGCAAATATCCCTGCCGCAAAGCCCTCTGCATTAAGGCGTCTCATAACAGAAACCACCCGAGTCCAGTCAACACCACTGCTTTGCTGTGCAAACATTATGATGTCGCAGACCTGACGGATGCCCACACCGCTGTGGACAAAGTGCTTGAGCGCGTGCAATATAAGGAATATCAGGTGGTCTGTAGGGGAAAGTGTCCGCACTCTGACACAGTTGATTTCTGTATATTCTCTGCTGTCCGATGCACAGTCAAATATGCTGTTGAACTCATCAAAATACTCAATTTCTGTGGAAAACAAGGATGTATGCACCTCAAGGTGCAGGCCGTCATCGCTGAAGTAGGAGGTCTCGTAGTAATCCTCGCTACGCTTTACCTGCTGACGCAAGCCAAGGTCTGTCAGCACCTTGTGATATATCTGCGACTCATCTGCAGTAATAAGCAAATCCTCATCAGCAGAAAACCTCAGGTCACCCTTGGGGTAAAGACTCCGACAGATAATGCCCTTTACAACTACAGGCTCCATTCCCTGCTCCTGAAGCTTCCTGTAAAGCTCAAGAAAAGCCTCAGTCCTCACCGTCTGCTGCAGTACCATCAGCCTTATACGGCGTCTGAGCTCCTCCTGCTGTGCCTGCTCATAGGGACAGACAGAATACACACAATCATAAATCATAGGAAGCACCCTGTGAAGCTCCGCAAGCCTGATGATTTCGTTCATCTGCTCACAGCTTATCCGGGTATCAGAAGGCACATTTTCTCCCCTCAGGGCAGTTTTCAGGATGTCAAGAAACAATCTGTCCGTCATTATATAAATCTTCCTTTAAGACAATCGTGGTACTATACAGAGTCATTATACCACAACAAATGCCCATATAAAAGTATATTTTTCAAAAAAACCGAATAATCTTTCCGATTTTTAACCTTGAAAACATCACAAATTAAAAGGGACTCTCCAAAGCGGAAAGTCCCTGATAATACTATGCAATTCGTTTTGTACGCCATTTGCCGCTTTTCCAGCGGATGAGCATCAGTATTCCACGGAAGATTTCATCCGCGGCGTTTGCTATCCACAAGCCGTAAATGCCCATATCAAGCACTACCGCAAAGATATAGGAGCCCAGTGTGCTTATAAAAATCATAGAGAATATGGCACACAGCGTAGGATACAGCACATCACCCGTACCGCGCAGGCAGGCAATAACCACCAGATTTGTAGTCCGTCCGAACTCAAGAGCCACATTGATGAGGATAATATTTGCACCCAAAGCGATTACCGCCGTATCCTGAGTAAATATCCCCAGAAGTCTGTTGCGAAGCAGCACTCCCACCAGACAGGCGGACATTGTAATAGCAAGGGCTGTCCTGTGGGACTTGTATGCCTGCTTGTTTGCTTGTTCAAACTTCTGAGCACCTATCAGATGACCTATGAGTATCTGGGACGCCTGTCCGATAGACACTGCAAATATGTAGAAGAACATACTGATATTCTGCACATAGGTCTTGGTGATAAGCTCTGTATCTGTAAGGCAGTTGAGGACTATGGAAGTTATAACCACCTGAGACACATTATATAGAAAAGTCTCCAGTGCCGATGGAACACCGATTTTTACTATATTCTTTACATCCCCTGTGGGGAAGGGCTTCAGAAGCCTGAAAATTGAGAGCTTCTCAATCTTTGTGAACAGCACTGCCGCCAACACACATACACCGAAAAACCTGCTCATTGTAGTGGCAATTGCCACACCCTTGACGCCAAGCTTCGGAAATCCGAAAAGTCCCAGTACAAACACCACATCAAGAGCTGTGTTCATCACATTCATACCCACAGTAACAAACATCGACACCTTTGTCATACCGTGGTTTCTGATGATAACCGACATAGAGCTCATCAACGCCTGCAGGAATATGAATCCTCCCACAATGGACAGATACTCAGAGGAAAACCTGAGCACATCCCCCTTTGCTCCGATAAACTCAAGTATAGGCTTGTTAAAGAGCAGGAACACTCCGCTGATAACAACACCGAAAATCAGGTGAAAGGTAATAGACAGTGCCCCGATGCGTGAGGCAGACTCCTTCTTGCCTGCACCAAGATACTGGGATATAAGCACCGCGCTGGCTGTGGAAATAACCGTAAAAACTATAGTTGCTATGGAAACCGCCTGATTTGCCGTATTTACAGAGGATGCCGCCAAATCATCATAACGGCTCAGGACAAACACATCCACAAACCCCAGAAGCATAAACAGCATCGTCTCTATAAATATAGGCCAGGCAAGGTTAAACAGCTTCATTTTCTTCATAGGCAAAACCTCGCATAAATATCTTCCTACATTATACACCAAATAAAAGCAAAAACAATCTCACATATTAAGGGAATTTTCGTAGAATTATTTACTAATTTCTGTGATATATGATATACTGTATTCACAGACAAGCAGGAGGTTTCACCATGGGCAAAGCATCTGTCAAAAAGAACAAGAACATCTATCAGCTTACAAGGGAATCCCTTTCGCTCACCCGTGACGAGGCAAGCGAACTGCTCCGACTTATGTCACCTGAGAGAATAGAGCGTATCGAGAACGAGCGTCAGCTCCCCCATGCAGATGATGTGCTGATTATGGCACAGGGCTACAAAGCACCTCACCTGTGCAACTACTTCTGCTCCTGCCAGTGTCCCATAGGACAGGAGTACATACCCAGACTCAAAGAGGAGGAGCTGTCCTCCATTGTGCTGAGGCTCCTTTCCTCGCTGAATAGTATGCAGAACAAGCAAGACTCACTCGTCAGCATCACTGCTGACGGCAACATCGACACCTGTGAGCTTTCAGAGTTTGTACAGATACAGCGGGATTTGGAGCAGATATCCTCCACCGCAGAGGCATTGCGCCTTTGGTGCAGGCAGATGATTGCACAGGGCAGAATTGACACACAGGAATACAACCGCCTGAGAAATTCTCAGGAATAAACAACAAACAAGGTAAGGCACAAGTCGTAATGTCCGTTACGGACATTACGACAACTCTATTCGCCTTGCGGTGAGTGATATTGCTCTGCAGTGCTATTCGGCTTTCAACCGAGTGTTTTTGCTTCGCAAATTATGTGCGAATAGAATATCACGGAACTCATGGGGTTTCACATCGCTTTCGCAATGCGAAAACATCACGCTGACAAAAGTCAGCATATCACTCTGTACATACAAAAAACAAAGAGAAGACTCGTGACAAACTATTCTGCCGAGGGCAGGCTTTTATTTTGCACTTTTTGAGAATTAAAGCCTCGGTTTTTGCAGATAATGTTATTTATTTATGTGATTGCAGGCGATATAATATATTCATAACAGAAAGACATCTACATTCACTTGTTTAAAGAAAGAGAGATTCCTTATCAATGAGTACATACGCTGTTGTGGATTTAGAGATGTGTATGGTTCCCAAAAGAATCAAGCGATACATCTGCCCTTACCGTAACGAGCTGATACAGATTGGTGCTGTACTGCTTGACGATAACCTTGAAATCATCGATTCCTTTGTAACCTTTGTTGCTCCCAGATTCGGAGAGATAGATAAGTTCATCCACGAGCTTACGGGTATCTCTCAGAAGGACTTGGAGGGTGCTCCTGACATACAGGACGCACTGGAGCTGTTCCTTGCTTGGCTTCCCGAGGATGCTGTACTGGTATCCTGGAGCAAATCTGACGAGATGCAGATTCGCAAGGAGGTTGAGCACAAGGAGATACACATCCCTGAGCTTCAGAAGTACTTGGACAGTTGGATAGACTGTCAGGACACCTTCAGCGAGCTTATGGATGCACCCAAGGTGTACCGCCTGTCTGAGGCGCTTATCATTGCAGATATCGACCTTCAGGACGGTGCCCACGATGCACTGGTGGATGCCCGCAACACTGCTCTCCTCTTTGCAAAAATGGAGCGTGAGGGGGACGAGCTTCAGCTGAGCCCCTACTATGTATGCAGTGATGCAGAGACCACCGCCTCAATGTGCACACCCTTTGCAGAGTTGTTAAAGGACTTCAACTGTGCATAACTGATTAGCTTTTTCCTCACTTTTGTGTTGTTGTTTTTTCATTTTTTACTCCTTTCTTTTGGCAAGGACAGGCCCTTCTTCGGAAGGGTCTGTTCTTCTTTTTATGCTTTTTTTGTTCCGATACTCTATCCGCTCTTTATCTGTAAGCGGATAGGCTACAAGTCTGTCCGAATCAAGGTTTTCCTCTTTCATACAAACAGCGGTGATGCTTCTGTTTTTGTAGGTAGTGTAATAATATATACCCTTATCCCCATTCATACAGCAGGTGTAGAGGGTCTTTTCACAACTGCCATCATCAAGCACGCAACACCCCTCCACCTGATTGACAGTATCCATAATATGAAAAAACTGACTGACGCTTTCTGTATTATCCTTGGGCAAAGCAGAGTTGAGCTTCATAAAGGCGGCACGGACAAATCGTGAGGCAGAGGACAAATCCCCCGGCAGACCTATTGCACCCATACCGCGGCTGTAGTGCGAAAGCTCTGTTTTGTCCGAAAACCTGTTTTCCGCAGGCTTTGCAGACAGATTCATATAACCCGACAGGTTCAACATCTGAAACGGAAAGGGCGGATTGTTTGTCAGCACTCCCACGGGGTTTCGGTATATATTAATTCCCAAGTCTGTCGCTTCAAGGGTGATACACTCCTGCCTGTCTGCAAGCATCCAATGAAGCTGTGCAGTAGGCAAGTCCTCAGAAAAGGGGGTGTCTGTGATGTTTGTTTTTTCAAGCAGGCTCACGGCTTCTCTCACATTTTTACACCTTGAGAGTATAAGGGGTATCAGCTCAAACTGTGCCACACTCAGGCAGTTTTCCTTATACCGTCCGTACACTGCATTCCCCACAAAGTTGAGCCCTGCCATACAAAGCCCCTGTTCATTCATTCCGTCATAATACAAGGGATATCCCCTATGCACATACGCCATCCCGATTATGGCGTAGTGAGTCCTTGATTCTTCCATAAACCGAAACCTGAGCGGGAATCTCCTTGGAGTTATCACAACCTGCGAGGGGTACAGGGACTCATAATCCAGAGTCCTGCCAAAGTAAAAGTCCTCTGTCTTAAACGATACCGCAGTGCACATACAACCACACCTTTCATACTCAATATCTTCCCCTGAGATAAACTTTTTATCCCATTGATTTTACACTCTGTGAGGGATATAATAGTCAGTAGTAAAAAGCGAAGGTGACATTATGGCAAAGCACAACGACAAAACAAATGTTATGAGGATTCTTGAGCAGAAGAAGGCAATCTACACAAGCCACTGCTACGCAGACACAGATGCTATAAGCGGTGTTGAGGTAGCAGAAGTTTTAGGCGAGGACCCCAATCAGGTGTTCAAAACACTGGTGACACAAGGAGCATCAAAGAATTACTTTGTATTTTTGGTGCCTGTACACCGTGAGCTTGACCTGAAGAAGGCGGCAAAGGCAGTAGGCGAAAAAAGCATTGCAATGATTAAGGCGAAAGAGCTTCTCCCCCTTACAGGCTATATCCATGGAGGCTGTTCCCCTGTGGGAATGAAAAAGCAGTTCAGAACAACCATTGATATATCAGCCGAAAACTTTGACACTATCCTGTTCAGTGCAGGCAAAATCGGCTATCAGGTAGAAACCACCCTCACCGAGCTTAAAAAGGTAATCCCCTTTGACCTTGCAGACATAGTCTGCTGAAAGCTTAACACATATAAGAACGAAAGCACCTCTCGGTTAGCGTGTTATCCGTTAGGATAACACCCAATGAATTGCACCCTTGCGGTTGCATTATATGAAAGCAAAGCCTTCTCGAATTGCCTGTGGCATGAATTGTGCCTAACGGCACATTGGTTGCAATTCAATTCATAGAACGAAGTGAAAATTCATGGCGTAGCCAATTCATGATGTATAAGCATCAATTCATATAGAAAACAAACAGAGCAAGAATAGAAAGGATATCGTCCTTTTACTCTTGCTCTTTTACTTATATATTGATTAATACAACGCCTGCTCTTTTGTCAAAGGGCAAATTCTCCGCTAAAAACACCAACCATCCAAGCGGTGCTTTTAATATTTACAGAAGTTCAAAATGTTTTTTGGTGCTGGTGAGGACGCCTTCTTTTCTCAGCTTGCTTATCTCTGCAGACAGACCGCTTCTGTCCACCTCCAGAAAATCTGCCAGCTCCTGCCTGTCGTAGGGTATGTCAAAGCTGTTACTGCCAACCTCCTTTGCACAGAACATCAGGTACGACATAAGCTTTTCCCTTGTGGTGCGTTTGGAGGTAATCTCTATCTTCTGGTGGAAAACAATAATCTTCACAGCCAGATTCTTCATCAGATTAAAAATCATCTGCTGATGAAAGGAGCAGTTATTCTGGCAGGTATGCAGAATGTGGGAGCAATCTATAAGGAACACATCGCAAGGCTCGTTTGCAATTACCGACACAGGCACTGCATCCACCTGTGCACAGGCAAACGCCTCAGAAAAAAGCTGTGAGGGCTCAACTCTGCCTACGATTGTCCGATTTCCGTAGTAATCCATCTGCTCTATCTGTGCAGAGCCCGACAGCAGAATCCCGATGAATTTTGCAGGGTTTCCCTCGCCTATAATGGTATACTTCTTGTCAAAGCTCTCGCTTTTTGCACCCAGACAGTTAAGCATCTTGAAAATATGCTCGTCTGCAATGCCTATAAAAAGAGGACACTTCCTGAGCACATCGAAATATTTTTTCATAAAAATCACCTTTTGTTGAAAATTCAACATATTTATTATCCCCATTATATTATAATAAAACCACAAAATCAAGGAGGAATGAAAAATGCTGAGAAAAATAATCAAGATAGATGAAGAAAAATGTAACGGTTGCGGTGCTTGTGCAAGCGCTTGTCACGAGGGTGCAATCGAGATGATAAACGGCAAGGCAGTCCTCACCCGTGAGGATTACTGCGACGGCTTGGGCGACTGCTTACCTGCCTGCCCTACGGATGCAATCTCCTTTGAAGAACGAGAGGCTCCTGCCTACAACGAGGAGGCCGTCCGTCAGGCTAAAATGAAGAAATTCGGCGTAAAGCTTCCCTGCGGCTGTCCGGGAACTGCAAGCAAAGCTATCAAGCGTGAGCCCACAGCTGCCGCAAGAAGTGCAGAGGTACAGAGCCAGCTTTCTCAGTGGCCCTGCCAGATTAAGCTTGTACCCGTGAACGCCCCCTACTTTGAAAATGCAAACCTGCTCATTGCCGCAGACTGCACAGCTTATGCCTACGGTAATTTCCATAATGACTTTATCCGAAACCACATCACACTCATCGGCTGTCCCAAACTTGACGAGGGCGACTATGCAGAAAAACTCACACAGATAATCGCAAACAACAACATCAAAAGTGTGAAAGTTGTGAGAATGGAAGTTCCCTGTTGCGGCGGAATCGAAAACGCTGTAAAGCGTGCACTGCAGGCAAGCGGAAAGTTCATACCCTGGCAGGTAGTCACAATTACCACTGACGGAAAAATTCTTGAATAATTTTTTATAAATACTTGAATTCTTCACATTTGTGATATAATAAAAGAAAACAAATAAGAGGTGCTTAATATGAATATAACAAAAGATATCAGATACATCGGTGTCAACGACCACAAGGTTGATTTGTTTGAGGGACAGTACATTGTACCCAATGGTATGGCTTACAACTCCTATGCAATTATGGACGAGAAGATTGCAATTATGGATACTGTGGATGCAGGCTTTACTCACGAGTGGCTTGATAACATCCAGAATGCACTTGAGGGCAGAAAGCCCGACTACCTTATCGTTCAGCATATGGAGCCTGACCATTCTGCAAACATCGTAACCTTCCTCAAGGCTTATCCCGATGCGGTTATCGTGTCCTCCCAGAAGGCATTCCAGATGATGAAGAACTTCTTCGGCACAGATTTTGAGGACAGACGCATTGTTGTAGGCGAGGGCGACACACTGAACTTAGGCACACATACGCTCACCTTTGTAACAGCTCCCATGGTACACTGGCCTGAGGTTATCGTTACCTACGATTCTACTGACAAGGTGCTATTCTCTGCTGACGGCTTCGGCAAGTTCGGTGCTCTGGATGTAGAGGAAGATTGGGCTTGCGAGGCAAGACGCTACTACATCGGCATCGTAGGCAAATACGGCGTTCAGGTGCAGAATCTGTTGAAGAAAGCCGCAAACCTTGACATTGAAATAATCGCTCCTCTCCACGGCCCTGTGCTCACAGAGAATCTGGGTTATTATATTAACCTCTACGATATCTGGTCAAGCTACACACCCGAGGAGGAGGGCATTATGATTGCCTACACCTCTGTATACGGCAACACAAAGAAAGCTGTAAATCAGCTTGCAGAGAAGCTCCGTGCCAAGGGTTGCCCCAAAGTTGTAGTAAACGACCTTGCACGATGCGATATGGCAGAGGCAGTTGAGGATGCGTTCCGCTACTCAAAGCTTGTCCTTGCTACCACAACCTACAACTCAGAGATTTTCCCCTTTATGAGGGAGTTTATCAATCACCTGACAGAGCGTAACTTCCGGAACAGAACAGTTGCCCTTGTAGAAAACGGGAGCTGGGCTCCTATGGCGGCTAAGGTTATGAGAAAGATGCTTGAAGGCAGCAAGAACCTGACCTTCACTGATACAACTGTCAGCATCCGCTCTGCTCTTAATGAAGACAGCAGTAACCAGCTTGAGGCTCTCTCTGACGAGCTGTGCAGAGATTACCTTGCACAAAGCTCAGACACTGCCAACAAAAACGACCTGAGTGCACTGTTTAACATCGGCTACGGCCTGTATGTTGTAACCTGCAACGACGGCAAAAAGGACAACGGACTTATCGTAAACACTGTTACTCAGGTTACAAACACACCCAACAAAATCGCCGTTACAATCAACAAGGAAAACTACTCTCACCATGTTATCAAGCAGACAGGCGTTATGAATGTAAACTGTCTGACCACTGAGGCACCTTTCTCAGTATTTGAGGCATTCGGCTTTGTAAGCGGCAGAAACACCGACAAATTCGCAAACTGCGAGCCCCTCCGCTCGGATAACGGACTGGTATTTTTGCCAAGATACATCAACTCCTTTATGTCACTGAAGGTTGAGCAGTATGTAGACCTTGACACTCACGGAATGTTTATCTGTGAGATTACAGAGGCAAGAGTCATTTCCGACAAAGAGACCATGACCTACACCTACTATCAGCAGAATGTTAAGCCCAAGCCCGAAACCCAGGGCAAGAAAGGCTATGTATGCAAAATCTGCGGATACATCTACGAGGGTCATCCCCTGCCCGAGGACTTCATCTGTCCCCTGTGCAAGCATGGAGCATCTGATTTTGAAGAAATTACAGAATAAATCTAAATTACACCAATAAAATATATACGGAGGTATCATTATGAATGAAGTAAAGTTTTACATCTGCGAGCACTGCGGTAACATCATCACAAAAATCCGCGATAAAAGAGTTCCTGTTATGTGTTGCGGTCAGAAGATGACAGAGCTTGTCCCCGGTACAGTTGACGCAAGTCTTGAGAAGCACATCCCTGTAGTAACAATAGACGGCAACACAGTTAATGTAGAGGTAGGCGAAGTCGCCCATCCTATGGTTGAGGAGCACTACATCCAGTGGATATATCTGCTGACAGACAAGGGCGGTCAGATTAAATATCTGAGTGCAGGCGAAGAGCCCAAGGCAGCCTTTGCTCTCTCTGATGAGAAGCCTCTGGCTGTATACGAATACTGCAACCTCCACGGACTGTGGAAGGCAGACATCTGATAAACACAAAATAATATATACAAGGGAAAACGGGCAGGTACACTAAGTGTATCTGCCCGTTTTCGTGGGGAAATCTTATACTCAACTTGCGGTATTATCATTTTAATAGTCCAAGGGGGTGCGGGATACTAAAAATCCTGCACCCCTTTGCTGTATGGCACTTTATCACTGAGAGGACTTATCCTCTACAAGAACATAGTCATAAATATAAATATCGTCAAAGGATTTTTGCACTCCTAATTCAAAGTAAGGCTCCTCTTTACCACGCTCTGCGTATTTAAACATATCCTCAAAATGCAGGTCAAGATCTATCTCTCCCGCCTTGATAACTTCAAACTCAAGTTGTGAGAGCACCTGTCTGCTTGTGAAATCAAATCCGTAAATATCAGTTGCAACCATTATTACCGCAGGATTTATAACTTCACCTGTGGCGGAATCCTTGTAGCCCTCAAAATTATATGTCATTCCATACATATTCGGGAAAGCCTGCTTTCCTTTTTGGGGGACATTAAAGTTCAAGTATTCCTCAGGATAATCAAGTGCAACATGAATATTAATAAACATCTCGTCTGCTTTCAGCTCTGTAACAAAGGTCACAGTATCCCCCACATTTGCACTGTAGATCCTGCCGTCGCAGTTAATAATAAGTTCTCCGTCGGTGCTTTCCTGAGGATAGGTAAATGGAATCTCCTCAGGCTTTACTTCTTCTGCAGGCGGTGTAGGAAGCACAACCTCGGAAGCAGGGGTAATTGTCAGGTATGCATCAAGTTCTACTCCCTCGTCGACAACCTGATTGCCGTTTCTGTAATACTCAGTATCATTTACTGAAACAATCTTGTTTGGTACAAGCTCAACCTTGGTGTTGCCGGTTTTTTTCACTATAAAAGAGAAAGTAAGTAGCACCTTAGGCTCAGTAAAATCTACCGCAAATTCATTTTCTGTAGCGACAAAATCCAGTTTGACAGCTCTGTATCTGCCGTAAGTACCCGAATTATAGCTTACAAGGGTAAGCGCATCTCCCATATTCGGGGCGTGTACATTACGAAACTGTTTTTCAGTAAAGCCAAGCTCCTTAAGGTTCACAACCTCAAGTCTGCCGTAATAATAATCATACTTTGCAATAACATTGGCTGATTTTATAAGCTCATCAGCCTGAAGTTCTACGGTGAGGGTCACCATATCGCCAACCTGTGCCTCGTAGGTCTTGCCGTCACATTCTAAATACAGGGGACCTGTGGGGGGCTCTGTGGGCTCTGTGGTTGTAGTCTCCACGCCATCTGTATAACCGGGCAGTGTTTCGTCCAACCCAGGGATAGTACAGCAAACCGCTGTTGTACAAGGAGCTTCTGTAGTCACAGGTCTGTCGTCCCCTGCTGTGGGAGCTTGAGTTGCCGGTGTCTGAGGCATAGTGCCGGGAGTCCAGCCGGGGAACGAGTCCATGCCCGGAGCGTTGGGCCCCTCGGTTGCCGATGTGGGGTCAACACTTCCATCTGTTGCCGGTTTATCGCCCTTGTACTCCGTGCTTGGCTCTGTGGGGTCAGGAGGCAAGGTGGTTTCCGTCTGAGGTTTATCGGTATTTCCTGCAGGAGTTGACTCTACAGGGTCGGTAGCAACTACAGGCTTCTTTGTTGCCTCGCTGTTTGCCTTTGTATCCTCCTGAGCAGTTGCGGTCTCAGGCTCGGTTGTAATATTATCCTTTGTTTCTGTTACATTAATCGAAGCTGTAACAGTAGGTTCAGTGGGCTTTTGTGACGGAATCTGCGGCAATGCACGCCACACGCTTATACCCACAACCGCTACCAGAAGCAGTGCACACACAGATGCACCTGCTTTCAGCAATATTGCGGCATGCTTTTTCTTTGCTGCCAGATATTCGTCTCGTCGGCGAAAGACAGCATCTGCCATTTCATTATAATCCTTCATAGACAAAACCTTCCCTTTCAAGCTCTGCTTTCAGTGAGCGTCGTGCCCTGTACAGGAGCGTCTCCACGCTGTGGACGGACCTGTGCATAACAACCGCCACATCCTTTGCGGAAAACTCCTCAAAGTATGTAAGCCACAATG
Source organism: Ruminococcus sp. (assembly GCA_017473775.1). Lineage (GTDB taxonomy): Bacteria > Bacillota > Clostridia > Oscillospirales > Acutalibacteraceae > Ruminococcoides. Next base: position 2,114 of record JAFUJH010000004.1, on the reverse strand, counting down.
CCTGCTTGTAATCAGGCAAAAGCTTATCCATAGCCTTGTGGAGCTGAATCCTTTCTTCTTCCTTTATGTAGGCTCTCTCAAGGGTTTCCTCGTCACTTTGCAAGGAGTGGAGCTCCTCTGTGGATACTTGCTGTACACCTTTATTTTTACGCAAGTAATCAAAGGCCACATTCCGTGCAATAGCATAGAGCCAGGTCTTAAAGGCAGATTTTCCTGCAAATTTTGGTTTTCTGGTAATAATCTTGACAAAGGTATCCTCAGTTAAGTCCTCTGCCAGATGTACATTACCTGTAATGCCGCAAAGATAGAGTATCAGTCCGTCCTTGTAGTCTCTGATAATTTCTACAAAGCCGTTGTCATCCCCATCAAGAAAACGGCGGTAGCAAACAGCACCGTTATCCATGATGAATGCTCCTTTCTGAAAGCAAATTTCCCCTTTTACACCTCTTAGACGCAGAGGATGCAAAAAACCTCACACCTGTTTTGGAAATTTTTTGAAAAAGTTTTCAAAATTAAAACAAAAAGGCTCCCTTGTGTAAAGGGAGCTGGATTTCGGCTGTGCCGAAAGACTGAGGGATTGTAACAGCGACCTGTATTTTCAGCCATAACAACCAGATACAAATCAAATCTTTACAATCCTCCCGTCACAGCTTACGCTGTGCCACCCTCCTTTACACAAGGAGGGCTTACAAAAGGCTCCCTCTGTGAGGGAGCTGGATTTGACGTAGGCAAAGACTGAGGGAGTAACAAATATTTCCTCTTACTCCTCCCGTCTGTGCTTACGCACATCCACCCTTTCTGCGAAAGCGGCAACCCTTTTGTCTGCTTCGCAGACATTTCCCCTAACAGGGGAATTTCCTCAAAGAGGAGGGCTGTAACATCATCTGTGTATAAAACCAATCTTTTTCATAGCTTTGTCAAGGGTGCGCTGAGCAATTCTCTCTGCAACCTCGGCGGCGGCACGGTAACTCTGCTCAAGATAAGACTTATCTGCAATGAGTCGCTCGTACTCCTCACGGATAGGTCTGAGCTCCTCAACTACAGCCTCGCCGACGGCTGCCTTAAAATCGCCGTAGCCTCTGCCCTCAAACTCAGCAGTAATCTGATCTGCAGTTCTGCCTGTGATTGCAGAGTAAATACCGATAAGGTTGTTGACGCCGTCCTTGCCCTCACCGATGCAGACTCTTGCCTCAGAGTCTGTCACTGCACGCTTGAACTTACGCATAATAACATCGGGAGCATCCAGAAGTGATACGCAGGCGTTTACATTCTCGTCGGACTTGCTCATCTTTCTTGTGGGGTCCTGCAGGCTCATAACTCGGGCACCGTTTGTAGGAATGAAGCCCTCGGGAACAGTGAATACATTTGAGTATCTGCCGTTGAATCGCTCTGCAATGTCGCGTGCAAGCTCCAGATGCTGCTTCTGGTCTGCGCCAACGGGAACAAGGTCTGCCTGATAAAGCAGGATATCAGCCGCCATAAGTGCAGGATATGTAAAGAGACCTGCGTTGATGTTGTCTGCGTGCTTTGCAGACTTATCCTTAAACTGTGTCATACGGGAAAGCTCGCCGAACTGTGTGTAGCAGTTGAGAATCCAAGCCATCTGTGCGTGAGCAGGTACATGGCTCTGAATGAAGAAAATGCTCTTATCTGCAGAAATACCGCAGGCAAGGATAGATGCATATGCATCCAGCACATTCTTTCTCATTGCGGCAGGCTCCTGACGGACGGTGATTGTGTGCAGGTCAGCCAGAGTGTAGATGCACTTTTTGTCATCCTCGTTCTGCATAATTACCCAGTTTCTCAGTGCACCCAGGTAGTTGCCCAGAGTAATAGTACCTGAGGGCTGAATAGCACTGTAAACTATCTTCTTTTTCTCCTGATTTACTGTCTGTTCCATAATCTATGTCTCCTTTGAGAAAGTTAAGTCTTAAAGTCTTTAGAACAAAGCTCTTACCTCCCTCTGACGAGGGAATTCCCCTGTTAGGGGAAATGTCTGCGAAGCAGACAAAAGGGTTGCCGTCTTCGCAGAAGAGGTGGATTTTGCGAAGCAAAAGACGGAGGGAGAGAAAAACTACAAATCACTACCCCTCAGTCGGCTTCGCCGCCAGCTC
>JAFUJH010000007.1 GCA_017473775.1 Ruminococcus sp. | reverse complement strand
TGCATATCTTGTGTTATCTTATTCATGACGATTGATTGAACCTCCTGTTTGTTTTGTTTGAGCAACTTAACTATAACACAGGTTCTTTCAGTCGTCATCTTTTTTATTCTGTTTGTAACACATCTATTGTAATCCTACAATATTTAACAAACACTTAACATTGTGTATATTGAAAAAATTTTTTCTTTCTGATATAATAGCCTCGTAAATAAGGGAGTAGTCAACGCTTTCTGTGTGATGATTGTCAACATCCTGGATATTTATCCTGGCTTCATCTTAAATGACGAGACTTATCTGTAACCACAGATGAGTTTCGTCTTTTTTGCTGTATAGAGACAAAAAACAAAACCGATGAATAATTACACACCCTGCGACCTTATATTATAATCAGATAAACTGCATATTTTGCGGATTTATTAGGAGGTACAGTAATTGACTTCACACGATTTATCAAAAGAAGAGATTATCAGCAGACTAAACACTGATGCCCAAAAAGGTCTGACTGCAGACAAAGTAATGAGTCTGCAGGAAAAGTTTGGTCCCAACAAACTCAGCGAGAAAAAGAAAAAAACTACATTTCAAAGATTCCTTGACCAGTTCAAGGATGTAATGATACTCATACTCATTGCGGCGGCAATAGTATCTTTTGTAGTTGTCTGCGTTGAGAGGAACTGGGGTGAGCTGTTTGAGCCGGCGCTCATTGTTCTCATTGTAATACTCAATGCCATAATGGGAGTAGTACAGGAGAGCAAGGCTGAAAAGGCACTGGACGCACTGAAAAATATGTCTGCTCCCCACGCAAGAGTTATCCGTGACGGTGAGGAAAAGGTCATTGATGCATCTGAGCTTGTTCCCGGTGACATCATTAAGCTTGAAGCAGGCGACTTTATTCCTGCTGACGCAAGGCTTATATTGAGCACAAGCCTCAAGTGTGAGGAATCAGCCCTCACAGGTGAATCTGTCCCCTCTGAGAAGGACGCCGAAGCTATAGTTGATGAGAAAGCACCTCTGGGTGACCGCTCAAATATGGTATTTTCAGGCTGTAGTGTTACTTACGGCACAGCAGTGGCGGTTGTTACTGCTACAGGTATGGACACAGAGATGGGCAAGATTGCAAACCTTCTGTCAGGTGAGGGCGACACACAGACTCCCCTGCAGAAGAAGCTTGCAAACCTGGGTAAATACTTAGGTTTTGTGGCACTTGCCGCTTGCGGAATTATCTTCATTGTAGGCATTGCAAACGGTATCCCTGTGCTTGAAATATTTATGACAGCAGTTTCCCTTGCGGTTTCTGCAATTCCCGAGGGACTGCCTGCTATTGTTACCATTGTTCTTTCTATCGGTGTGCAGAGAATGGTTAAGCGCAACGCACTTATCCGCCGTCTGCCTGCTGTTGAAACCTTGGGCAGTGCGTCAATCATCTGCTCTGATAAGACAGGCACACTGACACAGAACAGAATGACCCTTGTTAAGGCTTTTATTGACGGAGCAAAGGACACTGTTGATATATCTGATAACAATGCTGATGATGTTAAGAAACTTCTTATGTACGGCACACTGTGCTGTGACGGCTCAGTGGTATTTACTGAGGACAAGGAGCAACACATCGGTGACCCTACAGAGACAGCCATTGTATATGCCGCACACAAAAGCGGTATGCCCAAGGAGGAGCTGAACGGCAAATACCCCAGACTGGGCGGTATCCCCTTTGACTCTGACAGAAAACTTATGAGCACCATCAATGAAATTGACGGCAAGTATGTAGTTATCGTCAAGGGTGCATTTGATATGATGGCTGAAAGATGTATTGAGGGTGACCTTGATACTGCAAAAGTCATCACTGAGGCAATGAGCGAAAATGCTCTGCGAGTACTGGCAGTTGGCTACAAGGTAATTGACAGCATACCCGAGGAACTCACCTCTGAAGATTTGGAAAACGGCTTAACCTTTATGGGTCTTGTGGGTATGATTGACCCGCCAAGAGAAGAAGCCAAGGCGGCAGTTGCCACCTGCAGACAGGCAGGCATCAAGCCTGTTATGATTACAGGCGACCATGTTGTTACTGCCTCTGCAATTGCAAGGGAACTTGGAATTTTACTTGAGGGTGACCTGGCTATTACAGGTGCTCAGCTTGATGCCATGACCGACAGAGAGCTTGACGAGCAGGTTGAAAAAATCTCTGTTTACGCACGAGTTTCTCCTGAAAATAAAATCCGCATAGTAAAAGCCTGGCAGAGAAAAGGCCAGGTTGTATCTATGACAGGTGACGGTGTAAACGATGCACCTGCACTGAAAGCCGCCGACATCGGATGTGCAATGGGAATCACAGGCACAGATGTAGCAAAGGGTGCGGCTGATATGACACTGACAGACGATAACTTTGCAACCATTGTTGAGGCTGTAAGAGAAGGCAGAGGAATCTATGCAAACATCAAGAAAGTTGTAGGATTCCTGCTTGGTACAAACATCGGCGAGGTTGTTGCAGTATTCATTGCAATGCTTCTGTGGCACCGTTCTCCCCTGCTTTCTATGCAGCTTTTGTGGATAAACCTTGTTACAGACTCACTGCCTGCAATTGCACTTGGTATGGAGCCTGTAGAAAAAGACATTATGAACAGAAAGCCCAAGCCCAAAAACGAGGGAATCTTCGCTAACGGCTTAGGTATCAGAATTATCCTGCAGGGTATACTCTTTGGTGTGCTGACACTTATCGGTTATGCTATCGGTGAAAACTGGACAGGAACTGAAGCAGGCGGTCAGACAATGGCGTTTATGACTCTTGCAATGTCACAGATTCTCCAGTCATTCAATATGCGTTCTGACAAATCTCTGTTTAAGGTTGGATTCTTCACCAACAAGAACTTAAACCTTGCAGTGCTTGCTTCCCTGGCACTTGTACTGCTTGTACTCTTTACACCTGTGCAGATTGCATTCGGACTTGTATATCTGCCTTGGGAGCTGTACCTTATCGCTCTGGGACTTATCCTTGTGCCCACAATCCTGATGGAACTGTGCAAAGCAGTAGGACTTATCAAACCTGAGAAATAATTATTAACAAACGAGTCCCGACTTTTTACAAGTCGGGGCTTTTTGATAATACGAAGAAAGATACTAGAATCACTCCCTCAGTCTTTCGGCTTTGCCGAAATCCAGCTCCCTCT
>JAFUJH010000044.1 GCA_017473775.1 Ruminococcus sp. | reverse complement strand
TGACCATCTGGTGGGTGCTCCTATGCTTGCCAACCATATGAAGAAAAAGATTGGCAAGAACGCCGATGATTATGTAGTTGTTTCTCCTGACCTTGGCTCAGTTACAAGAGCAAGAAACTTCGCTGCTAAGCTTGGTTGTCCCATTGCTATCATTGATAAGAGAAGACCCAAGGCTAATGTGTCTGAGGTTATGAACATTATCGGTGATGTTGCAGGCAAGAAGGCAATTCTTCTTGACGATATGATTGATACTGCAGGCACACTGTGCAACGCTGCAAAGGCTATTGTTGATGCAGGCAGCACAGAGGTTTATGCTTGTGCTACTCACGCTGTTCTCTCCGGTCCTGCTATTGACAGAATCGAAAATAGCGTTATCAAGGAGCTTATCCTTCTTGATACAGTTCCGATTCCTGAGGAGAATATGCTTGATAAGTTCACTATTCTTCCCGTTGCACCTGTATTTGCAGATGCTATCGAGAGAATCTACGCAGACAAGCCTGTTTCTACTATCGGTCAGTAATCAGCAAGCTTCATAATGCTAAGTTAACAGGGGGCAGCACTACGCTGTTCCCTGTGTTTTGCGTTTATCCATAATGATTTTTCCCTTTTTTGCATAGGATATAGCAAGGTGTGTATGAAGCTTTGCAGGACTTTACTTTATTTTCACAGGAGTGATTTTATGTTTTTTAAGTCTAAAGGTAATGGAAATTCAGCGGTGGACTTCATTATTGTAGGTCTGGGTAACCCGGGCAGACAGTACGAGGGTACACGACACAACTGCGGATTCGAGGCAGTGGACAGACTGTGTGACAAGCACAACTGCCAGATGAAGAAGATTCGCTTCAAGAGTACCACAGGCGAGTGCCGTATAAATGGTGCCAAGTGCCTTATAATGAAGCCCTCTACTTATATGAACCTTTCAGGTGAAGCGGTAGTACAGGCTATGAATTTTTACAAGGTACAGCCTTCTCAGGTTATTGTGATTTACGATGACATATCCCTTGATGTGGGCAAGATGCGTATCCGACTCAAGGGCAGTGACGGCGGTCACAACGGAATGAAGAATATTATTTATCTGACAGGGTCAGATGCTTTCCCCAGAATCAAATTAGGTGTGGGCAAAAAGCCTCATCCCGAGTATGACCTGAAGGACTGGGTGCTGGGCAGGTTCTCAACTCAGGATTCAAAGACTATGTCAGAGGTTTTTGACAAGGCTGTGGAGGCAGTGGAGCTTATGGTGCAGGATAAAGCCACAGATGCTATGCAGAAGTTCAACTGAGCCGCAGTATACAGATTATATATGGAGGAGATATGAAATTTCTCTATGATGTGCTGAGTGCGTCATCTGATTACCGCAAGGTGAGTGCCGCCTGTGGTGGGGGCAGGAGTCTGGCGGTATCGGGACTCTCCGGAGTACACAAAGCAAATATGATTTATTCGCTCTGCTATGAAAAGAAAAGCAGGGCTTTTTGTGTTGCATCCTCTGAGCAGGAGGCGGCTACACTCTGTGATGACCTGTGTAATATGGGACTCAAGGCAATGGTGTATCCATACAGGGACTTCACCTTCAGGGATTTGGCAGGTAAGTCCCGTGAGTATGAGCATCAGCGTATGTCTGTGCTTCTGCGGATTCTCTCTGAGGATTGCGATTGTGTCATAGCCTGTGCGGATGCGGCGTCTCAGTATACAATACCGCCCTCGTGCCTTGCTGATGCAACCCTTTATCTGCGTGCAGGGGAGGAGGTCTCCCTTGAAAAATGTGTCAGTGCCCTGTCACTTCTGGGTTATGAAAGATGCGACCAGATTGAGGGCGTGGGTCAGTTTTCTGTCAGAGGCGGTATCCTTGATTTTTATTCCCCCGACAGTGAGGCTCCTATCAGAGCGGAGTTCTGGGGAGACGAGATTGACTCACTGAACTACTTTAATTTGGAGACTCAGAGGCGAGAGGAGCCTGTGGATGAAATTACTCTGGCACCCTCGGCAGAGGTTTTTATATCTGACAGAGAGGATTTAGCAACTCAGATTGAGAAGAAGGCATCATACCTGAGAGCGGAAAAATCTCTGAAAGCCAAGGAGGTTCTAAGACAAGAAGCGGACAATATCCGTAAGGGTCTGCACATTTCAAACCTTGATAAATTCATTACTCTTATCTACGGCGGCAGTGCCACGCTGTTTGATTATATCGACGACAGCTTCCTGTGCTTTCTCAGTGAGGAGTCTGCCGTCAAGGACAGAATGGCAAATGTGGAGTTCCGCTTCAAGGAGGATGTGCTGGACTTCTTTGAGGAGGGAGTACTGTGCAGAGGACTTGATAAGTTCTCTCTGGATTATAAGGAAATATGTGATGAGCTCTCTGTCCGTGGTGTATGTTATCTGGATAACTTTGCACAGGGCAGTCACACTCTGCCGGTTTCAGAGCTTGTAAGCTTCAGTGCCAAGACTCTGCCCTTCCTTGCAGGAACTGTGTCGGAGCTTTGCGAGGAGATAGACCCTATAGAAAAGGACAAGAGCACCATCGTTATCCTTGCAGGTACAGACAAGGGTGCTCAGAATCTGAGCCAGGCCTTGTCTGAGCGAGGCTACAAGGCGTCCTATGCTACCTACTCTCAGACCCTTGAAAAGGGCAGGATATATATAATGAAGGGCACTCTGTCCTCAGGCTTTGAGTATACAAAGGAGAACTTCTATCTTTATGCTCAGGGCAAGCGTGATAGTGTGCAGGAGAAGAAAAAACGCAAGCTCCCCAAGAACGGACAGGAGATATACAGCCTGTCTGATTTAAGTATCGGTGATTATGTGGTACACACAGTCCACGGTATCGGTATCTTTGAGGGAGTTACAAAGCTTGATACCCACGGTATCATCAAGGATTACATCAAAATAAGCTACGCCAAAAGGGATGTGCTGTATGTACCTGTTACACAGCTTGACCTTGTGGCAAAATATATAGGCCCAAAAGAAAACTCCGCTGTGAAGCTTCACAGGCTTGGAGGCACCGAGTGGCAGAAGGCTAAGAGCAGAGTCAAGACCGCCGTCAAGGATATGGCTAAGGAGCTAATAGCCCTGTACAGTGCCAGAATGAGTGCCCCCGGTTATGCTTTCTCTCCTGACGGAGAGTGGCAGAGGGACTTTGAGGCAATGTTTGAATATGAGGAGACCCCCGACCAGCTCAGATGTGCTCAGGAGATTAAGGACGATATGGAGCGGACTGCTCCCATGGACAGACTCCTGTGCGGTGATGTAGGCTTCGGTAAGACAGAGGTTGCACTGAGAGCTGCCTTCAAGTGCATTACAGACGGCAAGCAGTGTGCACTGCTTTGTCCCACCACTATCCTTGCGTGGCAGCACTACCAGACCGTGCTCAAGAGGTTTGAGGGTTATCCCATCCGTGTGGAGCTGCTGTCAAGATTCCGCAAGCCCAAGGAGCAGGAGAAGATTATCGAGATGCTCCGTCGAGGCGAGATTGATATGATAGTGGGTACTCATCGACTTGTTCAGAAGGATGTTAAGTTCCGTGATTTAGGACTTGCAATTATCGACGAGGAACAACGATTCGGCGTTGCTCACAAGGAGAAGTTCAAGGAGCTTTACAAGAATGTGGATGTGCTAACCTTGTCTGCTACTCCTATCCCCAGAACTCTCAATATGGCACTGAGCGGAATCCGAGACTTGTCAGTACTTGAGGAGGCTCCCACAAACCGTTACCCTGTCCAGACCTATGTGCTTGAGTATGACGGCGGTGTTATCCACGAGGCTATCCGCAAGGAGCTTCGCCGCGGCGGTCAGGTGTTCTACCTTCATAATAAGGTGGAGGATATCGAGACCAAAGCGGCATATATTCAGCAGGTTATTCCCGAGGCGTCTGTTGGCGTAGGTCACGGCAAAATGAGCGAGCAGGAGTTGTCAGGCGTCTGGCGTGATATGCTGGAGCAGAAGATTAATGTCCTTGTGTGCACCACTATTATTGAAACAGGTGTTGACCTGCCAAATGCCAACACGCTGATTATCGAGGATGCTCACAAATTCGGACTTTCTCAGCTTCATCAGATACGAGGCAGAGTAGGCAGAAGCACCCGCCGTGCATGGGCGTATCTTACATTCCCGAGAGGTGCATCACTCAGCGATATATCTCAGAAACGACTTAACGCAATCCGTGAGTTTACCGAGTTCGGCTCAGGTATGAAGATTGCAATGCGAGATTTGGAGCTTCGCGGTGCAGGCTCTGTGCTGGGTGCAAATCAGCACGGACATATGGAGGATGTAGGTTACGATATGTACCTGAAAATTCTCGATACTGCAGTTAAAGAGGAGCTGGGTGAAATCCCCGAGGACAGAGAAGAAAAGGATTGCCTCATTGATATTGCCATTGTGGCACACATCCCCGAGTCCTACATTGAAAGCCTCAATCTCAGACTTGATGTGTATAAGCTCATTGCTGATATCCGCACTCAGGAGCAGGCATCTGATGTGGTGGATGAGCTCATCGACCGCTTCGGTGATATTCCCAAGTCTGTTATGGGACTCGTTGATGTGGCACTTATCAGAAACCGTGCGGCATCCCTTGGAATCTACGAAATCAAGCAGAACGATACTACACTTCTGCTGTATATTAACGATATGAAGAATCCTGAGCTCATATCCCTTGTGAGCAAAGCTCGCGGCAGGGCACTGCTGTCTGCAGGCAAAAAGCCTTACATTGCCTTGCGTTCTGTGTCAAAGAGTGACCCCTTGTCAGCCCTCAAGGAGTTCTTCGGATAAATATTCTGAGGCAAATAAGCACAGTGTCAATATGACAGTTTCGTGAAGATTCTGTTTATTTTGCGATAAATGTTGAAATTTTGCGAATAATTGTGTATAATTACAAAGTACGCTTTTTATTATTAGAAAAGGACGGTTTTTTGTATGAAGAATATAAGAAAAATCACAGCCTTGATTCTGGCTGTACTTATGGTTGCAAGCCTGTGTGCCTGTTCCTCTATGCCCAAAAGCTCAAAGGCTGAGTGGGGCTACAAGACAGACGCTCAGGAGTATCCCATCGGCGTTTACATTTACTCACTTTTCTCTGCATATAATCAGGCATACTCTACTGTTTCCGCAGCACAGGGTGAGGACTTCGACCAGGAGGCTTCTATCCTCGATATCGAGAGCACCTTTGATGAGGCTGTGGGCGACCAGCTCTGCCTTGATTGGGTACTTGCTGAAGCAGACTATATCACAAAGAACCTTATTGCTTTGGATCAGGTTATTGCTGAAAATGGCATTGAGCTTGACGCAGAGCTTGAGGCTGCAGCATATGAGCAGGCTCGTAAGGATTGGCACCTTGGCTCTTACTATGAGGAGTATATGGCATACGGTTATGCGGCAACTCCCTACAAGACTATGCTTGAGCCCTACGGCGTTTCCTTTGAGAGCTTCTATCAGTCATCTTACCTTGCAAGCGTAAAGCAGAACGCAATCTTCGATTATTTCTACTCCAAGGGTGGCACCAAAGAGGTTGCCGAGTCAGAGATGAAGGATTACTTTGAGGATAACTACACAAGCTACTCCTACTTTACAGCAAACCTGTACGAGACAACAACTGATGCTACTACAGGCGAGACCGTGAACAAGGCTCTCTCTGAGGAGGATCAGAAGAAGGCTAAGGAAGACCTGGAGCTGTATGTGAAGATGATAGCACAGGGTACTTCTTTTGAGGATGTATCCAAGATGCATACCGCTGCTGCAGAGCTTTCTGCAAACCCTGCTATCAGCAACATCGAAGATCTGGACAACACCTCTCTTGGTACTGAGGTTGCAACTGCTCTCAAGGGTATGAAGGACGGCGAAGCAAAGGTTATCTATGTTGGCCAGACCGACACTACAGTTGCATACTTCCTGTATAAAAAGCCCATCACTCAGGAGACCAAGACCTATGTTGCAACAGAGGCAAACTACGACGCCCTGCTTCAGGAGATGAAGGGTGACGAGTTCCTCGATTACATCGACGGCCTTACAGAAGAAGTACAGTGCACAAAGAACGAGTCTGTCATTGCAGATTTCAACCCTGCAATTTTCGAGGCAGAGCTCAAGAAGTAATCAATCCATTCCTTTTCATCAGATACAGCTGTAAAACTCAAGGAGGTTTTATCAGTGAAAAAGTTTAGTATTCTGCTGTCGGTATTTCTGATGCTGACAGTAATATCCATGGGTGTGTTCACTGCATTTGCAGAGACTCAGCCTCTTACTCCCACAGACCCTGTTACACCTGTACCCACAGATGTTGTAACAGACCCTGTGACTGACCCTGTAATACCTACAGAGTCTATCCCTGCAACAGGCTCCACCGATGTAGCAGACCCTACTGATCCATCAGGTGTTACAGAGCCCTCAAGTATCTATACCGAGCCTGTGACAGAGTTTACCCGTCCCACAGAGTATGACGATGATAATCAGCCTAATACCTACTCTGATTATGTAAGCCCTGCTCCCATCTATACTCCCTCTGACCAGGATTTTCAGAAGAATGATTGGGAGGAGATTGAGCTTGATATCAAGGCGAATGACCCTAATTCCGCAGGAGTTGGCGACTTCTCATCTATCAAGAACAACACCTCAAAGGGCGACGAAAAGTCACCTCTGCTCCTGATACTCTGTATTGTTTTCTGGTGTCTGGCACTTTCCTGTCTGACCTTTGTAATTCTTTATAAGCCCAAGACAGGTGCAAAGAAGGCTGTAGCCTCTGCTTCATCAGGCAGACCTGCATCCAGAAGAACAGAGCCTAAGGTCAGCGACGATTACAACGACGGCTTTTGATTAAATAATGTTTTATGCTGACTCCGTGTTTTTCGGAGTCAGTTTTTTTGAGTTTGCTGAAAGAATTATGGGGGACAGCTTCAGAATAAAAACTCCCAGTTACAGGATAAGGTGCAGGCTGTGAAAAATATGAATCTTGTTAAATCTACTTTATTTCTGTAAAAGGTTGTCAAATCGCTATCGGTTGTGGTATAATATTTATGAATTTGCGTATTTTTAACATTAAGACGGTTGAATAAAGGAGCTTTTATTGTGAAACGAATTATAGCTATGGTACTTTTGGTGCTTCTCACAGTTGTGCCTGTTGCCTCTGTCTGTGTCTTTGCAGGCGGCAATGCGGAGGATTACGGCATATCTCAGTGTGCCGTTGAGTTTACTCCCAGACTCACAGCGCCTTCATCATCAAACAAATATTATTATAGTAACCTTAACATTCTTTATGCCGCAGGCTACGGTATGCCTAACTGCACAGCTTATGCATGGGGCAGAGCCTACGAGATTCTTGGTACTCAGCCTAAGCTTTCACTGAATAATGCTGACGGCTGGTACAATTACAATAAAACCAATAATTACTATCCATATGGCAAGACTCCCAAACTGGGCGCTATTGCCTGCTGGAATAATCCCTCAGGAGGTCATGTTGCTGTTGTTGAGGATATCTCCTCCACAACCATCACCTTCTCAAACTCAGGCTACGGCTACAAGACCTTCTATCTTACTCACGCTGAGATTGGCGAGGCTAACGCAGGCGTTTACAGCTACGGTTGGACTTTTCTGGGATATATCTACATTCTTGACGGCGTCAAAGAGCCCGAGGGAGATGTCTATAGAGTTGACTCCAACAATGGTCTGAATATGCGTAAGGGTGCAGGGACAAGCTACTCTGTCCTCACTGCAATCCCCGACGATACAGAGATTGTTGTGACTGCCACCAAAAAGGCAAACGGCTACACATGGGGCAAGACCACCTACGCCGGATATACAGGCTGGTGTGTGCTTGACTTCTGTGAGCTGATTTATAAGAAGCCTGTGGAGACTCAGCCTGTAGTTCCCGAGACTACAATTCCTGAGACAACAGTTACAGAGACTACAGTACCGGAGACTACAATTCCTGAGTCCTCAGCCACAATGGACGAGCCTCCGCTGTTTGCACCTGCTCCTTCACTGCCTGCAGACCCTGTGGAGAAGCCCGTTGACCTTGCGGATTTGGACGGTGACGGCAAGGTGACTATCACTGACGCTACTGCACTGCAGAAGAATCTGGCAGGAATTAAAGTCGAGATTTTAACCGATAAGGCGGATATTGATGGCGACGGAAAGGTTACAATTTCTGACGCCACATACATACAGAAATATCTGGCAGCAATCGTCTGACACAGAATAATATAAGGATATAAAGTTCCCCTTGATGGGACATTTCAATAGGAAAGGTTGAGATTAATATGCAGCATACCGATATCAAATGCATCCTTGAGGATGCACAGTATCTGGGCAAAGAGGTTACCGTCTGCGGATGGGTAAGAACCTCCAGAGAATCCAAGAATATGGCTTTTGCCGAGCTTAACGACGGCACATCACTTACACATATTCAGATAGTTATTGACAGAGCAAATACTGAGTATCCTGCTTCTGCACTTCGACTTGGTACAGCCCTCAGGGTTGTAGGCGAGGTAGTAGAGGCACGACAGGGCTCTGTTGAGATTAATGTACAGAGCATTGAGATTCTGGGCGAGTGTCCTCCCGAGTATCCTCTGCAGAAGAAGCGTCACACTCTGGAGTTCCTCCGTACAATGCCTCACCTGCGTGTCCGTACCAATACCTTTAATGCAGTGTTCAGAGTTCGCTCTGTAATGGCAGGTGCAATCCATAACTACTTCCAGAGCAGAAACTATACCTATGTACAGCCTCCTCTTATTACAGGTTCTGACTGTGAGGGTGCAGGCGAGATGTTCAAGGTTACAACCATCGGATATAACCCTGAGTATAAGACCGAAGAAGAATATTACGCAGATGACTTCTTCGGCAAGAAGGCAGGACTCTCTGTTTCTGCTCAGCTTGAGGGTGAGGTTGCCGCAATGGCATTCGGTAAGATTTACACCTTCGGTCCCTCCTTCCGTGCAGAGAACAGCAATACCCCCAGACATGTGGCAGAGTTCTGGCATGTTGAGCCTGAGGTAGCTTTTGCAGATTTGTTTGACATTATCGGCATTGCTGAGGATATGATTAAGACTATCATCAAAGAGGTTATGGACAAGTGCCCTGCAGAGCTTGCGTTTTTTGACAAGCACTTTGAGAATGGTCTTATCGGTAAGCTCAACAGTATTATTGAGAATAAGTTTGAGATTCTTGATTATACAAAGGCAATCGAGATTCTCAAGGAAAGCGGCAAGGACTTTGTATACCCAGTTGAGTGGGGCTCAGATCTCCAGACAGAGCACGAGCGCTACATTACTGAGGAAGTGTTCAAGAAGCCTGTGTTTGTTATCAACTATCCCAAGGATATCAAGTCCTTCTATATGAAGCAGAATCCCGACGGAAAGACAGTTGCCGCAACAGACCTGCTGGTGCCCGGCGTAGGCGAGATTATCGGTTGCTCTGAGCGTGAGGCAGACCTTGACAAACTCTTGGAGGCTATGCGTGTCCGCGGTATGAACGAGGATGACTACGCAGATTACCTTGACCTGAGACGCTTCGGCTCTGTGCCTCACTCCGGTTTCGGACTTGGCTTTGAGCGTATTCTGATGTATGTTACAGGTATCAGCAACATCCGCGATGTTATTCTTTATCCCCGTACAGTAGGCAGCATCAGATAAAAACTGAATGTTAAAAATCCCTGTTACATTGGCCAAGTGTTCTTAAGGACACTTGGCCGGTTTTATTCGCCTTATGGCGAGTGATATTGCTTTGCAGTTATATTTGTCCCCGGACAAGTGATATTGCCTTCGGCAGTTTGGGACGAATAAAATATCACTGAAACCGTACGGTTTCAATATCACTTCCCGAAAAAGGGAAATATCACTCTGTGCGCTTAGTACAGAATATCACTATAAAAATACTACCCGAAAAAGAGTTTTGCTTTCTCCTCTTCGGGTAGTATTGTCTTATACAGTAACAATTAGGGGATTTTCTGCGTTTTGTGCTATAAACTATATCCTGATTATTCAAAGAAGACACATTCCTGACCTACGGCTATGTCGGTCTTGATGCTTGCGGCAAACTTCTGAATATATGTTGCATCTACAATGTTTGCATCTTTGTTTTTGTTCACATCAGCAGCCATAAATTCACGGCTTGTAAGAGTTGCAAGGCTTGCGGCAGACTTCTGAATCAATGTTGCATCCTTGATGTTGACCTGACCTGACAGGTCTGCATCCCCCAGTATGTATACAAAGGGCTCTGCAATATCAAAGCCTGTGGTGGTCTCAGTGGGGAATGTAAGGCTTGTGACAGGGGAGGTAGTCACCGTGGTTGCAGGGGCAGTTGTAGCCATAGTGGTGATTTCAGCTGTTGACTCTGTAGGGTCGGATGCAGCTGTGGGAGAAGTCACAGTTGTAACAGGAACAGTTGTCTCTATAGGTTTGGTTGTGGTGACAACAGGGAGGGTTGTAGTCTCTGTGGGGTCTGTTACTGTGGACTCAGTAGCAGTGGCAGTTTCAGTAGTCACAGGGGTGGTCTGTGCAGGCTCGGTGGGATGAGGAGCGACACACTCGTTTCGTGTTATAGCCTTGATTACAAAAGTGCCGCCTATATCGTCATAAAGACTGTCAGCGTAAAAGTCCATTACATCCCTGACTTCTGAGTTAGGTCTGTCCATATCCATATAGTAGCTGAGACCTGCCTCTGCTTGTGGCAGAAATATCATACCCTTGCCGCTTTCAAGCCACTCGCATACGCCGATAGAGTTCAGAACATCAGCTGAAGGGTTTTCTTTGTTGACTCTTGTGTTGCTTATTTTGACGCCTATAGCACCCTTGCCTGCAGGGAGCTTTGTATCCTCGATATCTACACAGATATAGCCTGTGTAGTCAACAACTGAGGTGTACAGCTCCTCCCAGACATCAGTATCTGCAGAGGGGGTGCTTCCGTCAAAGGGAATGTAATATACAGAATAGTCACAGCCAAGGGCAGTAGACTCAAACACTACCTTATCAAGAGTGCGGTGCTCGTTGGAAAAATCAAAAGCGTTTATGTAGGTGACAGTTCTGTTTTCTGAATATGAGAAGTATGAGAACTCGTAGGTTGCACCGTCAATCTCGTTCTGGTATAGCTTTACATCCTCACACAGAGTCTCGTAGTCTGTGAGTGCATAGGAGGGACCGAAGATATCATCAAATATCCAGACATCCTCGTAGGATATCCAGTAGTAGCCTCCAAGGTCGTTGATATTTGTACCCCAGCTGTTCTTTACAAGCCATGCACCGTTATTTGCAGGAGTGCCGGATTTGCTTTCGCTGAAGTTGTCCTTTGAGTAATTATCGTCCCAGCCCACAACGCTGACACAGTGTCCCATAAGCTGACTTACACCAAGGGTTGAGTCGCCACAGTAAAAGGAGGTGCTTCCTGACAGATAGCTAAAGTCAGAGTTGAAGCTTGCAACTACAGAGCCGTAGCTGAGGATAAGCTCCTTGATAACATTGCGGTCGGTGCTGTTGTTGATATATACAGCCTCAGTGAGTCCGTATTTAGGGCTGAGAGTCAGGCTGTTGTAATCCTCCTGAGTACTTGTTTGCTCGGGGAAGTCTGCCTCATTCAGAGGTCCTGCCCAGCTTGTAAGGTATCCAAGGGGAATGAAAGCATAGCCTGCATCTGAGAAGCTTCTCTGCCAGCCTGTGCCGTCAGAGCGAGTAATACCCCAGTAGTTAGCGTGCTGAGGGGCAAAAATCTCTATATTCTCCTCTGAATTATTCAGAAGCAGAGTCTCAAAGCTTGACAGAGTACCAAACGCCCAGCAGGTGTTCTGATGTTGTTGCCTTACCTGAAGTGTCAGCCCTGCGTCTTTGCTGCTGTAGTAAGCAGGCAGTGCCTCACTGCTTGATACAAGCTCAGCGTTTGAGCGGAATGTGCCTACAGGCTCAAGTCCTGTTCTGGCAGAAACCTCTGCCAAATCCTTGTGTGCGGCATAGGTGCAGAGCATAGCTCCGATACAAAGTGATAACGCCAGTAAAAAAGCAGTTAATCTGCGGTAGTTCTTCACTGTTCAGGTCTCCTTTGCAGAATAAAATATATAATTATTATATCATAGCCTTAAACTCTTTGTAAAGAATAATATACCTGTACCTGCCGATACTATGAAAAAGACAAGGAGGCAGCAGGAATATGGAACTTCGTACAGACTTGGCTGTAGAAGCAAGAGAGCTTGCGCAGGAGGATTTAAAGGATGTGGATTATCGCTCTGAGGAGACACAGGGGTTGTTCATAGAAAGGCTGGATGTAAAAACAAAGCGTGCAGGTCAGCTTATGGGCAAGGATGCAGGCAGATATGTGACGGTGAATCTGCCGCCGCTGACTGATAATATTCGGGATACGGATGAGCGGCTTCCTGTTATTGCACAGGAGATACGCAGACTTCTGCCTGTGAACGGCTTGGTAATGGTGGTGGGGCTCGGCAATCCGGAGATTACCCCCGATGCACTGGGACCTATGTGTGTGTCAAAGGTGCTTGCTACACGGCACATAACAGGGGAGATTGCACGGAGCACAGGGCTTGACAGACTCCGTGCTGTGGCAGTGCTCAGAACAGGTGTCACAGGGCAGACAGGTATCGAGACAGGGGAGCTGATACTGAGCGTTGTCAAGCGGATAAAGCCCTCGGCAGTTATTGTCATTGATGCCCTTGCATCCAGACGGCTTGAGCGTCTGGGGTGTACACTGCAGATATCCGACACAGGCATTGCACCCGGTGCAGGAGTAGGCAACCACAGAACAAAAATCTGTGAGGCTACACTGGGTGTGCCTGTTATAGCTTTGGGAGTTCCCACGGTGGTGGATGCAGTAACCTTGGTGTCTGACCTTGTGTGCATAGAGGACGAGGCACAGCAAAAAGACCTTAGAGAAAAGGTGTCTCCCCGAGGCAGTACAATGGTGGTAACCCCCAAGGAGATAGACCTGCTCATAGAGCGTGCATCACGGCTTTTGTCCCTTTCCATTAATATGGCACTGCATAGTGACATCGATACCTCCGACCTGTTGTCATTACTCTGAAAACAAAAAACAGGGCAGTGTAAAGCTGTCCTGTTTTTCTATGGAATATTTAATTTTGTGTTTGTGATTGGCTTTGGTTTTATTTCAGCTCGATGATGGTGACGCCGGCTTCGCCTTCGCCGAAGGTGCCCAGACGGAAGCTCTTGACCGCCTTGTGGTGTCGCAGAAATGCGTGGATTTCCTTCCTGAGTACTCCTGTGCCTTTGCCGTGTATAACAGTGAGACTGCCCACATTGGTGAGCACTGCGTTGTCAAGCACTCGGTCAACCTCCATCACAGCCTCGTCTGCGGTGTAACCGCGTACATCAACCTCTGTGACAGGGCGTGCATCAATACGGCTTCTGCGGCTTCCTCTTTGCAACGGCTTGCCTGATACAGTGACCTTGCTTTTTTCTAAAAGACGCAGATTCTTAATGGGCGTTCTTGTCTTGATGATTCCTGCCTGCACAAGCACCGATGCGGCGTTTGGAGCAGGAGTTTCCAGCACGGTTGCCTCCTTGTCAATATCGCAGACAAGGACGGTGTCGCCTGCCTTTAAGGGACGGGGGAGTACATAATCCTCGTTTGAAGACTTCTCCTTGATTGGGTCTGCGTCGTCCTCCATTTTTCTGATGCTCTGTCTGAGCTTTGATTTATCCTCTGCAGAGAGGTTGCCCTGCTTCTTTGCTTTTTCAAGCTCCTCAATAAGTGCATCAGCCTGTGCCTTTGTACGGGCAAGCAGACGGGATGCCTCCTGCTTTGCTCTCTCAAGCTCACGCTCTGCCTGCTTGCGGACCTTTGCAAGCTCATCCTCTGCACGCTTTTTGTCCTCCTGAGCTTTTCTTGCAAGCTCACGGGCGGATTTAAGCTCCTCGTCCAGCTCCTGTCGGCGTGTGTCAAGGTTTTTGACTACATCCTCAAACTGACGGCTTTCTTCAGATACTAGCTCTGAGGCTCTCTCTACAATGCTTTGCTCAATACCCAGTCTTGTGGAAATTGCAAAAGCATTGCTTCGACCCGGTACACCGATAAGAAGCTTGTAAGTGGGTCTGAGTGTAGCTACATCAAATTCACAGCAGCCGTTTTCAACACCCTGTGTTTTCAGTGCAAATTCCTTCAGCTCTGCATAGTGGGTGGTGGAGGCTATCCTTGCACCCTTTTTACGCAGACGCTCAAGAATCGCTACTGCAAGTGCCGCACCCTCTACAGGGTCGGTGCCTGCTCCTAATTCGTCTATAAGCACCAGAGAGCTTCTGTCAGCTTCTCTGAGTATAGATACAATGTTTGTCATATGAGCAGAGAAGGTGGAAAGGGATTGCTCAATGCTCTGCTCGTCGCCTATATCAACCAACACCTTGCGGAAGATTGACACTTCACTGCCCTCGGCACAGGGAATCATAAGTCCGCACATTGCCATCAATGTCAGCAGACCGATTGTCTTGATAGATACCGTCTTACCGCCTGTGTTGGGACCTGTGATAACAAGAGTGTCAAAGTCCATGCCTAAGTTGATATTGGTGGGGACAGCGGTCTTTGGGTCAAGGAGCGGATGACGGGCTTCCTTTAATTCTATCTGACCGTTATCATTAATTACAGGCATAGTAGCCTTCATTTTATAGCCAAGGCTTGCCTTTGCAAATATAAGGCTCAATTCAACTAATGCCTCGTAGCTCTCAGATGCAGAGTCTGCGTGGGCACCTGCCTGAGCTGAGAGGTCAAAGAGTATGCGTTCAATTTCAGCCGATTCCTTGGACTCCAGCACGCGGATGTCGTTGTTAGCCTGTACAACGCCCATCGGCTCAATGAAAACTGTTGCACCGCTGGAGGAGGTATCGTGTACAAGTCCGGGGACCTGTCCTCTGCACTCAGCCTTGACAGGTACAACAAATCTGCCGCTTCGCTGAGTGATGATTGTGTCCTGCAGGTACTTCTGATATGTACTTGAGCGGACGATTTTCTCTAATATTTCTCTTGCCTTTGAGGATGCCTGACGCATCTTCCGTCTTATATCGTAAAGCTCAGGGGAGGCGTTGTCGGCAATTTCCTCCTCGCTTAAAATGCAGGAGGTTATCTTATCCTCAAGGTATTTGTTCTCAGAAAGCCTCTGAAACAGCAGGTCGAGGGATGTCTCCATACCTGCACTTTTGCTTCTCCACTGGCGTACGCCGCGGGTGATTCGCAAAGTTTCTGCGATGCCTAACAGCTCTTTTGCGCTGAGCAGTCCTCCTGCTTCGGCACGGCGGAAGGCGTTCTGCATATTCTTCACACCGCCAAAGGAAGGTGCACCGAATCTGCCTGAAAGCACAAAGGCGTCGTCGGTCTGCCTGAGGGCTTCTTCAATCTCAAACTTGCCTGTCAGGGGAGTTATCTCAAGGGCTCGCTGTCTTGCGTCCTCGCAGGTAGCCTCCTTTGACAGCATAAGAAGTATTTTATCAAGTTCCAATGCCTTGTGATGTTTGTTCATAGTGTTTATCCTTTATGACTTCATAGTCTTGTAAAAATGCAGTGTGCCGAAGTCGTGCTCCAACACACGGCAGATGTATGATTCTGTAATATAATTCAGCTTGTCCAGTCCTTCTTCTGACAGAGAAAAGGCAAATACCTTCTTATCCTCGGAAAAAACAATGTGCCTCATTGCCATAAGTACCCCAGCATCTGCACAAACTGCTGAGGGGAAGGGTTTGCTCATAAAGCAGTCCTTGCATTCAATGGCACCTGTCTGCAGAGAAAAGTACATCTGCTCAGCCTCGTACAGACCGCATTCTCTGCACATTATCAGGTCAGGCATAAATCCTGCAAGAGAAGCAAGCCTCAACTCCACACAAGCCTTGACAAGGTCACGGGGCTTTTTCTTTGATACAAGCAGGAAAAGAGCGTTGAGTATCAGGGACAGTTGGCTGTCAGCACGCTGTTCACTGGGGCAGATATATGCCGCAAGCTCGCAGAAATACTGTGCAAGGGCTAAATCCGCCACATCATTGCGGAGTGCAAAGAACATTTCCTTCACGGATGCATCGTCGATTATGTATGCATCCTTGCTCTTGTATAGAGAAAGTGCAGAGTAGCACAGCAGTGAGGTGGGGGAGCTTTTGGAGTTTTTGATATTCTTGCCCCCTCTGACAAAGGCGCGCACTACGCCTGCGTCACGGGTCAGTGCAGTAACAAGCTTATCCTGTTCACCGATATTCTGTTGTTTGATTATTAGTCCGTCTGTCTGAATCTTCATCGGTGTTGTCCTGTGGTTTTGCGGTATTCTGCACCGCCTTGTAGTTAAGATAATCCTGTATACTTCCTGTTTTTATAAAAGCATTCCATGCGTCAAATTCGTTCATATAATCACCCCGTAAATTTGTCGGTAAATCCGACAAGTCCCTTCATAGGGGCGACTCAAGAATCGCCCGCAAATAAAGTATACCGAAAACACAGGGTGATATAGAGGGGAATTTGTAGATGTTAAAAATTAACAATGTAGGGATGTGCAGTGCACGTCCGTGTTTTCCTCAATATGGTGATTTAAGAGGATTCGGACGACCAATGAAATTCCCCTGATAGGGGAAATGTCTGCAAAGCAGACAAAAGGGTTGCCGTTCCTGCGAAGGAATGTCCCTACGCGGTGGTGGATTTTACAGACGACCAATGGTCGTCCCTACGCGGTGATTTTACTCAAAATCAGAGCTGTCAAAGCCGAAGTTGCGGAGCAGTCCGTCCCGGTTTCTCCAGTCCTCTTTGACCTTGACCCAAGTTTGCAGGTTCACCTTGCAGTCAAAGAATGCCTCCATATCGGCTCTTGCCTTTGAGGATACCTTCTTGAGCATACTTCCGCCCTTGCCGATGATGATGCCCTTGTGGGAGTCCCTCTCGCAATAGATGGTTGCTTCAATATCAAGGATTCCGTCATCACGCTGACGCATTTTCTCGATAACAACCGCTGTGCCGTGGGGTATCTCTTTATCAAGGCACAACAGAAGCTTTTCTCTTATCATTTCGGATGCAAGCTGACGCTCGGGCTGGTCGGTGAGTGTATCAGCCTCAAAGAAGTGACCGCCTTCGCTTGTGAGCTTTTTAAGCTCCTCAACAAGCTCCTCTACACCCTCGCCTTTTTTAGCACTGACAGGCACTACAGCCTCAAAGTCGTACAGGGCTGTGTAGTCGAGGATAACCTTCATTATGGAGCTTTTTTCTTTTACAATGTCGGTCTTGTTGATAGCAAGGACACAGGGGAGGGAGAGGGTCTTCATACGCTCTACAAGCTCTCTCTCTGTGTCGGAAATTTCCTCGGTTGCATCCACAACCAGCAGGCAGGCATCTGCACCTGATACACTTTCTGTAACAGAGCGGACCATATATTTGCCAAGGGAGGTGCGTGCCTTGTGCATACCTGGAGTATCGGTGAATACAAGCTGATACTCACCCTGAGTCAGCACACCCATAATGCGTGTGCGGGTGGTCTGGGGCTTGTTGGTAACAATTGCAATCTTCTCGCCCAGCATACAGTTGAGCAGAGAGGATTTGCCTACATTAGGTCTGCCTACAATAGCTATAAAGGCAGAGCGGTCATTTGTGTTCATATATAATTCCTTTCGGCATAAAAAGCCTGTTAATCTACAACGCCACACCACGGATGTGATGTGACGCAGAGGTTTGTTTTATATTTTGTTCTTTTGCTTTCCGCCAAAGAGTACAAACAGTACGCTGAGCACTGCCAGAAACCCTAAGGGAATAAACCATACAGGATTGTTTATGAGCTTTTCAAAGCCTGCCTGAAGGTTGCCTGTAAGTATAAACAGCACCACTGCTACGCAGACTGCACCTAAAGCAAACACAAGCACAGCTGCAGCCGATATGTCCTTGATACGCTTAATCTCGGGCTTTTGTTCGCGGGTGTACAGGTCGCACAAGTCCTCTGCTGCTGTGTTTACAAGCTCAGCAGAAATAACTGCGCTGACTGTCAGACACAGCACTGCCCACTGAGTAAGAGAAAACTCACCCAGAAATGCAAAGATAAATACCCATACCCCTGCCACAAGGTGAAACCTCAGGTGGGCTTCAGTGCGGATTGCATTCCATAAGCCTGACAGAGCAAAGCCGAAACTGCGTATTTGCTTTTTCATATTATTCCTCAGGTGCAATGTAGCTGGAGGATGCAGGCAGACCCAACATATCCATAACTGCTTCTTCCTTCTCGCGCATACGGATACGCTCAAGGTTGTTGTCCTCGTGGTCATAGCCTAAAAGGTGAAGCACGCTGTGACAGGTCAGGTAGCCTACCTCTCTTTGGAGGGAGTGACCGTAGATGTCAGCCTGTTCCACTGCCTTTTCCATAGAGATGACTACATCGCCCAGAATCTGTGCACCTGTCTGGGGGTCGATGTCATAGGTGCCGTCCTCACTGCACATACCGAAGGAGAGTACATCTGTCTCGATATCCTTGTTTCTGTACTGAGCGTTGAGCTCCTTGATCTGCTCATTGTTTACGAAGGACACGCTTATCTCTGCAGGGCCCTTGAACTGTTCAAGCTGAAGCACTGCTGTGCAGCAGCGTCTGACCAGCATTCTGAGTCCTGTGGGGATTGCTACATCCTTCTGTCTGTTTGTGATGATTACTTTAATTTTGTCTTTTGTCATATTTATTCCTGCTTTCGTCGAGCTTTTCGTATGCTTTGATAATATCCTGAACGAGTCTGTGTCTGACTACATCCTTTTCGCTGAATGTACAGCTTGCTATATCGTCAATACCCTTGAGGACCTTGATACATTCCTTGAGTCCTGACCGAGCCCCATTGGGCAAGTCAATCTGGGTAATGTCGCCTGTGATAACCATCTTGGAGTTAAAGCCAAGACGGGTGAGGAACATCTTCATCTGTTCCGTGGTGGTGTTCTGTGCTTCGTCAAGAATGATGAAGCTGTCGTCCAGCGTCCTGCCTCGCATATATGCAAGGGGAGCAACCTCAATGTTGCCACGCTCCACATATTTTTGGTATGTCTCTGCACCCAGCATATCAAAGAGTGCATCGTACAGAGGCCGCAGGTACGGGTCAACCTTACTCTGCAAATCTCCGGGCAGGAAGCCTAACTTCTCTCCTGCTTCAACTGCAGGACGGGTGAGTATGATACGGTTTATCTGTTTTGCTCTGAATGCCGTCACCGCCATTGCAACCGCAAGGTATGTCTTACCTGTGCCGGCAGGGCCTACGCCGATGGTGATGGTGTTGTCAGCTATGCATTTGCAGTACCGCTTCTGACCCAGAGTCTTGGGTTTGATGGGCTTGCCCTTAGATGTGATGCAGATGCAGTCGCCTACAAGACTTTCTATTTTTTCGTTCGAGCCTTCGTTTATGAGGGAGATGCAGTAGCGGATGTTCTGCTCAGAGAGCACCTCGCCTCGGTTTACAAGCATAAGCAGGCTGTGGATAACCCTGCAAGCTTTGTCTACATTCTCTGCGTCTCCGCTAACCTTCAGCTCGCTTTCGCGGCCTACAACGGAAACACTGTACTCACGCTCAATCAGCTTGATGTTTTCATCAAAACTGCCGAACAGAGCAACTGCCTGTTCCATTCTGTCAATGTTGATTATCTGTTCCGTAATGAATTACTCCAATACTAATGTATTTAGTCCATATAAGTATATCATAAATCTATAATAAAATCACCACAATTTTGAAAATTTGTGCAAAATATAAGAGATTTTGTAAAACTTGCTGAGAATGTGGGTGAATTTTGAATATATGCACAAATAATTTTTTGTTATTTGTGCAAAGTGCGGATTTTTACTATTGACAAACGGGCATCATAGTAGTATAATTTCTCAGGTGTAAAGAAAATAACTTTACAGGCGGCAGGGGGTACACGGTGATTTCTCTGCATAAATTCAGGGAGGATGCTATGGATAAGAATATAGAAATCTCCCTTTTGTACGATTTTTACGGACAGCTTTTAAGCCTCAAGCAGCAGCAGGCAGTGTCGCTTTATTACAACGATGACCTGTCGCTGTCTGAGACTGCAGAGGTTATGGGTATTACCCGTCAGGGTGTGCGTGACCTTGTGAAGCGTAGTGAGGCGGAGCTGTATGAATATGAACAAAAGCTTGGTCTATACAAAAGATTCGAGCAAGTCGGCGAGTATGCGGCGAATATCCGCAGACTCTCTGACATTCTCTGCGAAAGCTCAGACCCTGTGATAGTTAAAACTGCTCAGGAGATTTCGGCTTTGGCAGATAAGCTTTACAGCGAGGAGGCCTGAGTATGGCATTTGAGAGTTTATCAGATAAGATAACCGGTGTATTCAAACGCCTTAAAAATAAAGGTAAGCTTACAGAGAGTGATGTTAAGTCCGCTATGCGAGAGGTGCGTCTTGCACTTTTAGAGGCTGATGTTAACTACAAGGTTGCCAAGGACTTCACAAACCGCATTACCGAGCGTGCAGTAGGCGAGAGCGTAATGGAGAGCCTGACTCCTGCACAGATGGTGGTTAAGATTGTAAACGAGGAGCTTGTAAGCTTAATGGGCGGTGAATCCACCCGTCTGGAGTTTGCATCCAAGCCTCCCACAGTTATTATGATGTGCGGTCTGCAGGGTTCAGGTAAGACTACCCATTCAGGTAAGCTTGCAAAGATGCTCAAGGCAAAGAATCACAGACCTCTGCTTGTTGCCTGTGATATCTACCGTCCTGCTGCTATTGAGCAGCTCAAGGTAGTGGGCAAGGGTGCAGATGTGCCTGTGTTTGAAATGGGCAAGGAAGACCCTGTGAAGATTGCAGAGTCTGCAATCCGCCACGCAAGAGACTACGGTAACGATATCGTTATCCTTGATACCGCAGGCCGACTCCATATTGACGAGGAGCTCATGGGTGAGCTTGAGCGTGTCAAGAACGCAGTAAATCCCTCAGAGATTCTCCTTGTTATCGACTCTATGACAGGTCAGGACGCTGTAAATGTAGCAAAGAGCTTCAACGATTTGCTTGACATCACAGGCGTTATCCTTACAAAGCTTGACGGCGACACCCGAGGCGGTGCGGCACTTTCTGTCAAAGCTGTTACAGGTAAGCCTATCAAGTTTGCAGGTACAGGCGAAAAGCTTGAGGATTTGGAGGTTTTCCATCCTGAGCGTATGGCAAGCCGTATTCTCGGTATGGGCGATGTGCTCACCCTCATTGAGGAAGCAGAGTCAAAGCTTGACCAGAAGAAGGCAGAGGAGCTTGCTCAGAAAATGATGTCCAATAAGATGGACTTCAACGACTTGCTTGACCAGTTTGACCAGATTCAGAAGATGGGCCCCATCAAGGGTATCCTCTCAAAGCTCCCGGGCATGAATCAGCAGAAGCTTGACGAGGCTAACATTGAGGAGCGTCAGATTGATTGGTGCAGAGCAATCATCCTGTCTATGACACCTGAGGAGAGAAAGAAGCCCTCGCTTATGAATCCCTCCCGTAAACGCAGAATCGCCGCAGGCAGTGGTCGAAGCGTTGAGGAGGTCAACCGTCTTATCAAACAGCTTGAGCAGATGCAGAAGCTTATGAAGCAGATGAACTCTAAAGGCAAAAAAGGCAAGCGCAGAGGCGGACTCCCCGGACTTGGTGGCGCACCCTTCGGCGGTGGCGGCACAGGCAGCTTCGGCGGATTTTAATATCAGACAGATTAATCAAAGGTTATATTGCCAAAAAGGCTTATAATATAAAAATATAAATTTTATTTAATGGAGGTACACACCATGGCAGTTAAGATCAGACTTCGCAGAATGGGTGCTAAGAAGAACCCCTTCTATCGTATTGTTGTTGCTGATTCCCGTTATCCCAGAGATGGCCGTTTCATCGAGGAGATCGGTACTTACAATCCCCTCACTGAGCCTGTACAGGTAAAGGTTGACGCTGAGGCAGCTAAGAAGTGGATTGCTAACGGCGCACAGCCCACTGATAAGGTTAAGGCTCTGCTCAAGAGCAACGGCGTTATCTGATAACAGGAGCAAACACTGATGAAAGACTTACTCACAATTATTGCGAAGGGTCTTGTTGAAGCTCCCGATCAGGTCGAGGTTACAGCAGACGAGCCCCTTGAGGATGGCACAACCGTTTACCACATTCATGTGGCAGAGGACGATATGGGCAGAATCATCGGCAAGCAGGGCAGAATAGCTAAGGCTATCCGCACCGTTGCCCGTTCCGCCGCTATCCGCAAGGATGTTAAGGTTCAGGTTGAAATCGACTGATTTCTCCTGGCTTTAAACACAGCATATAAAGGCATATAGCATTGCAAGGGTTCAGACTTTGTATTGCTATATGCCTTTTGTGTTTGTGTGATTTGACAATCAGGGGCTTTTTTTATATACTGTTATATTGAGAAGAGGTGTTCTTATGACAACTTTTAAGAAAACAGTGACTTTTAAAAAATTGATTGCTCTGCTGACAGTGGCAGTGCTTACATTCTGTATGTTGTCTGTTGCGTGCCTTTCTGCTTCTGCAGAGGACGAGGTTGTAACAGGTACCTTCGGTCACTTTGAGTACGAGATTTACGACGGAGAGGTCTGCATCACAGGCTTTACAGGCGAAGGCGGAGATGTTTTCATTCCCAATATGATTGAGGACCAGACTGTTGTTGCTATAGGTGAGGAGGCGTTCTGGTACTGCAAGGATATCACCGCAGTGTCAATGCCCTCAAGTCTTGAGTATATCGGGGCAAGAGCCTTTCAGGGCTGCTCATCCCTTACATCAATCGCACTTCCCGATACAGTGGTTGAGATTGCATCAGCTGCATTCTGCGATTGTACAAGCCTCAGAGAGATAAATATCCCTGCTGACCTTATCTATGTAGGCTCCTTTGCTTTTGATAATACTCCTTGGATTACCCGCTTTGAGGATAACACATCTATTATTCTGGGCGGCAGAATTCTGTATAAATATCTGGGTGATGCTCAGGTTGTCAACATCCCCACAGGCGTAACCGCAATCAGCGGCAATGCATTTCAGGATAAAAAGAACCTGACCTATGTACATATCCCCGACACAATGCTGTTTGTCGGTGATTATGCATTCTTCGGCTGTGATAACCTGAAGTCTGTGTCTTTGCCTGACAGCATCTACTATATGGGTGCTTACTCCTTCGGCTATAAGACTCTCACCGAAAGCGGAGAGGATGATATGACAGAGGGCTTTGTTATTTATGCAAATGACGACACTCTGCCTGCTGATTATGCCAAGGAGTACGGCATTGAATGCAAGTCGTTTGAGTATCAGCCGACTATGGATGAGCTCCCCGAGGCAGAGCAGTGTACCGCCAAGGAGCTGGAAAATCCCGACAAGGGCAAGACCGCGTGGATTGGTAACTCAAATTCCGTTATAACTCTTGTTATCATTGTGCTTTCCTGCTCAGGTATTGTAGGCGGTTTATACCTCTACTTCACTATTAAGGAGAAGAAAGATAAAAAGGCTAAGGCAGAAAGCAAAAACAACCACAACAAGAAGTAATTAATATACAGGATAAGTGATACTATGCTGAAAGAATATCTTGAAATAGGAAAAATCGTAGGTACTCACGGAGTTATGGGTGAGTGCAGAGTTGAGTGCTGGTGTGACACACCTCAGTTTGTGGCACAGTTCAAAACCCTTTATTTTGATGCAGGCAAGGAGAAGTTAGAGGTCAAATCCCGTCCACACAAGAATATAGCTCTTGTAAAAATCAAGGGTGTGGATACTGTGGAGAAAGCAGATATGCTCCGCGGTAAAGTGCTGTATATGCATCGCAAGGATGCAAAGCTTCCCAAGGGTGTGTACTTTGTACAGGATTTGGTAGGGCTTGAAATCAAGGATGCAGATACCGATGAGGTTTACGGCACACTGACAGATGTTATCAAAACAGGTGCCAACGATGTATACGAGCTGAAGGATGCACAGGGTAAAGCTTACTATCTGCCTGTTATCCCCGATGTTGTGAAGAAGGTTGACCCTAAGAAGGGCTATGTGCTTATCACACCTATGAAAGGTATATTTGACGATGAGGATTGATATAATAACACTGTTTCCCGAAATGTGCGAGGCAGTGCTGTCAGAGAGCATTATCGGCAGAGCGAGAAAAAACGATGCGGTGGAGATTCACTGTCATCAGCTCCGTGACTTTGCTTTCGATAAGCACCGCCGTGTGGATGATGCTCCCTACGGTGGCGGTATGGGTATGCTTATGATGGCAGAGCCCATTGCTTTATGCTTTGAGAATATATGCGAGCAGGTGGGTACAAGACCTCACTTTATCTATATGTCTCCAAAGGGCAGGGTGGTAAACCAGCAGGTTGTCAGAGAGCTTACTGGGGAGTATGAGAATATATGTATTCTCTGCGGTCACTACGAGGGTGTTGACCAGCGGGTGCTTGACAGGCTCATTGACGAGGAGCTTTCTATTGGCGATTATGTATTGACAGGCGGTGAGTTGCCTGCAGTTGTACTGGCAGATGCATTGTGCAGAATGTTGCCGGGAGTGCTCTCAAGCGACGAGTGCTTTGAGCTTGAAAGTCACTACGGCGGACTTCTGGAGTACCCTCAGTATACCCGACCTGAGGTGTGGCGTGAGGAGGCGGTGCCTCAGGTGCTCATGAGCGGTCACCACGCAAATATCGAGAAGTGGCGCCGTGAGCAGGCCATATGTGAGACCGCACGCAGACGCCCTGATATGCTGGAGAATGCCCCCCTCAGTGATAAGGAAAGGGCTTTTGTTGCAGAGATTATGCAGACGGAGAATCAGGATCAGTAAGGCGTCTGAATCTATGTTGTTATTTTGCACAAGAAAGTCAGCTCCTTTTTGTGCTTAGTAGTGTATCAAAACAAAAATGATTTTATTATGTTGACCTTCGGGTTTTTTGTGGATATAATAACAAAAAATGAACAATTCCGATAGTGTGCAGAGGAGTCTGCAGGCAATCGGTTAAGACAAATTCCACGATAAGATAAGAGAGGGTATTTCCATGTACGGTAAGGATGTTTTAGTTCAGAACAAAACAGGTTTACACGCTCGTCCTGCAACTTTCTTCATTCAGAAGGCAAACGAGTATAAGTCCACCATCTGGGTTGAGAAGGAAGAAAGAAGAGTAAACGCCAAGAGTCTTCTGGGTGTTCTGTCCTTGGGTATCCTCGGCGGCACAACTATCAAGATTTTTGCTGACGGTGCTGACGAGACAGAGGCTGTTGAGGGTCTTGTTGCTCTTGTTGAGTCCGGTTTTTCTGAGTAATCATTTTGTGCGTTTATGGGCGGAGTTCATACCTCCGCCCTTTTTGTTTTTAATAGCCTCCCTCTTTGAGGGAGGTGTCATTTGCGATAGCAAATGACGAAGGGAGTTGAATTCAGGTTTACAATACTCCCTCAGTCTTTCGGCTTTGCCGAAATCCAGCTCCCTCAAGGAGGGAGCCTACAATTTGTTTTTTGACAGATGTTCTGAAAGGTGGTGATGATATGTCTGAAAGATTAAAACGGCTTCGGCAGAAGGCTATGGCTTTGCCCCTTCAGCCCGGTGTTTATATAATGAAGAACAAAAGCCGTGATATCATCTACATCGGTAAGGCAAAGAAGCTGAAAAACCGCGTCAGCCAGTACTTCGGTTCTCAGAATAACCACGCTGAGAAGGTCCGTGCTATGGTTGAGAATGTTGAGGACTTTGAGTATATCATCACCGATAGCGAGTTTGAAGCCCTCATACTTGAGTGCAGTCTTATCAAACAGCACCGACCAAAGTACAACATCCTGCTGAAGGATGACAAGGGCTACAGCTATATCAAGGTCACAGGGGATAAGTGGCGACGGATATCCTGTGCATTGCAGAAGGATGATGACAGCGCCAGATACATTGGCCCTTATAACTCAGGCTACCTTGTAAAGCAGGCGGTGGAGGAGGCAAACACCGTGTTTATGCTTCCTACCTGTTCACGCCGATTCCCTGAGGACTTCGGTAAGGGCAGACCCTGCCTCAACTTTCACATCAAGAAGTGCTGTGCACCCTGCACAGGCAAGGTGAAGCTCTCGGCGTATAACGAGAGGGTGGAGCAGGCACTGGACTTCCTCTCGGGAGGAAGCTCCGAGTCACTGCGGAAGCTTACTGCTCAGATGAATGAGGCGGCAGAGAATCTGGAGTTTGAGCGTGCGGCGGCACTCCGCGACAGCATAAACGCAATTAAGCGTCTTGCAGATAAACAGAAGGTTATCCAATCCAAGGTTAAGGATCAGGATATAATTGCATATTTCTCTGATGGAAATAAAGCTTGCTTTGAGGTGTTCCGCTTTGAAGGCGGCAGGCTCTGTGACAGACAGGACTTCCCTGTGGATGTAATGGGGGATGAAAGCTCTGCCCGTGAGGAGTTTATTATGAGCTTTTATGCCTCGAAGGTTGATATCCCTCAGCATATTACCCTTGACGGCGAGGCTGAGAATACAGAGCTTTTAGAGCGTTGGCTCACAGAGAAGGCAGGAAAAAGAGTCTATATCACAGTACCTGTGATTGGCGACCAGCGAAGGCTTGCAGATATGTGCAGGCAGAATGCGGCTGAGCGTGTGGCACAGCTTTCAGGCACAACAGGCAGAGAGCTGTCGGTGCTTCAGGAGCTCGCGCAGCTTCTGGGACTTTCACAGCTTCCTTATTATATAGAGTCCTACGATATCTCAAATCTTTCAGGTACAGAGAATGTAGCAGGTATGGTGGTTTTTGAAAACGGCAAACCTCTCAAGAAGGCGTACCGCAAGTTTAAGATAAAATCCTTTGTGGGACAGGATGACTATGCATCTATGAACGAGGTGCTCAGAAGAAGATTTGAGGAGTATCTGGCTCATAAGGATGAGACAGAGGGTTTCGGCAGGCTGCCCGACCTGATACTCCTTGATGGCGGTGCGGGTCAGGTGTCGGCAGTAAAGCCTCTGCTTGAGGAGCTCAACCTGCAGATACCCTTGTTTGGTATGGTTAAGGATGACCGCCACCGCACCCGTGCTATGGTGGGATATGAGGGCGAGATTGCAATCAATATCAACAGACGGGTGTTTCACTTTGTGACTACAATACAGGACGAGGTGCACCGCTTTGCTATCGGATATCAGCGTAGCAGACGGGGAGCAACCCTTAAAAGCTCACTGACAGATATAGAGGGTATAGGTGAGGAGCGTGCAAAGGCACTGCTCCGCTACTTCAAAACCCTGAAGAATATAAAAGAAGCAGAGCTTGAGGAGCTTGAAAATGCTCCCAAAATGACAGGGCAATCAGCCCTTGCGGTATACAGATACTTCCACCCCAAAGGCGAGGAGTCAGACCAGTAATCAGAAATGAGGTAAAACATATATGAGAGTAATCACAGGTACAGCCCGAGGCAGACGGCTCGAGACCTTATCAGGTGATGATGTGCGTCCCACAACAGATAAGGTGAAGGAGTCTGTATTTTCCGTGATACAGTTTCAGATACCTGACAGAATGTTCCTTGACTTGTTTGCAGGCTCAGGACAGATGGGCATAGAGGCACTCTCGAGAGGTGCCAAGGGGGCATACTTCCTTGAT
>JAFUJH010000006.1 GCA_017473775.1 Ruminococcus sp. | reverse complement strand
GCGAGGAGTTGGGTCTGGATTATGTGGTCAGCGGTGTAAATACCCGCTTCTCGTTTGAGAAAGGAATGATATTCACATTCGATTTCGTAGACTTCGCCGACAAGGTTGCGAAGAAATACATAGTAAAAGATGCCTGGGGCAACGATGTCGATGTGCGTGATGTTGAAATCATCCTCACTACATCAATGGTGAAACTCTGGGATAGCTACGACAGTTGTGACCACTACATTACAACCTCGGTCAACAACGGCTACACATTCGGCATCGCCAAGACCTGCCCGAAGACTTTGGAGAGTGAGCGTAATCTGAACTATCAATTCATCCAGAGCTACGACCTCGAGGACGAGGACATCGACGAGCTGATTGCTCCCACGATGAACGAGATTAAGGATGTGCTTCGTGGCGACTGGCGTAAGACAGTATTGTTCCTCAAAGGCTCCGGCATCAACGGCGAGAACATCGAGCGTCTCGATGACGACTTCATTAAGGCTGTGATGATTGACAAGCGAATGCTTGACGACCCCTTCATTCAGAACAGTATCTACCAACTCATCCGCAACCGCATCAACGAAGCGAAGGTTGGTGTGTTGAAAGTACATGGCAACTACTCCATTGTCTCCGGTGACCCCTATCTGCTATGCCAGAGCATCTTCGGTCTGGAGAAAACTGGACTGCTCAAGGCAGGCGAAATCTATAACAAGTATTGGGTAGACTGCGGCGCCGACAAGCTCGCCTGCTACAGAGCACCGATGACCTGCCACAACAATATCCGATTGGTACATCCTGTGGGCAACGATGACACCCGTTACTGGTATCAGTATATGCAGACCTGCACTATCTTCAATTCGTGGGATACTGCCACTGCTGCCTTGAATGGTTGCGACTTTGACGGCGACTTGGTTATGCTGACAGACAACTCGGTGCTCGTCAACAAGCTCAAGCCTCTGCCTGCGCTGATGTGTGCTCAACGCCGAGCAGTGAAGCGTGTGCCGGAGGAAGACGACTTTATCCGTTCTAACATCGAAAGCTTCGGTAACGACATCGGTCAGACCACCAACTGGATTACGAGTATGTTCGAGGTGCGTGCGGAATTCAAACCCGAGTCTCCCGAATACAAGATTCTCTCATATCGTATCCGCTGCGGTCAGTTATACCAGCAGAATGTTATCGATAAAGCCAAAGGTATCATCGCAAAGCCTATGCCGAGAGATTGGCACGACCGACACGCAGCCAATAAGATTGAAGACCCTGCTCAACGCGAACTGTATCGCAAGATTGTTGCTGATAAGAAGCCGTACTTTATGCGATACATCTATCCTGCGCTGATGAAGCAATATAACACATACATCAAGAACACAGACCGCAACGCATTGCGTGAGTTCCAGATGACCGTGGCTGAATTGTATAAGCTTCCTATCGGCGAGACAACAGAACGCCAGAGAGAGTTCCTCAAGTATTACGAATACAGAATGCCGGTCGGCACCAACGACTGCATTATGAATAAGATTTGCAGACGCTTCGAGGACGAATTCGACGGATATATCGGCAAGCACAATGCCGCTATCAGGTTTGACTACACCATTATGCGTAGCGACGCAGAGTATACCCCTAAGCAGTTCAGCTCCATCAAGAAACTGTATGAGGACTACAACAAGCGACTCGTGAGTTATGCGGTGTTCGCTGACTACGAGCGTGTTGATGAGTGTGACTCCTACGCCACCCTCGCAATGATGAACGAGGAGTTCCGCAAGGAGTGTAATAAAATCTGCCCGAATAGCTATGCACTGTGCAACATTATTCTGGATATCTGCTACACCAAGAGTTCCACCAAGAGATTTGCGTGGAGTATGTGCAGCACCGAAATTATACATAACCTTTTAGCCAAGAATGGCAACAAAATCTCATACCCCGTTATTGACGCAGACGGCGACATTGAGTTCTGTGGAAACACATTCAGCGTCGAGACTACAACGATTGAGGTGAACGAATGACTATTGTATTAAACGAGCACGAGTGGGCACGAGATATGATAGAGTCTCGGTCGCTCGGCGCTAAACCTTTTGAAACACTGAGCCGTGTGGCGAAGTATTACATAGATAAGGATTACTCAAAGAAAGAAGTAAGAGGTATGCTCGACACCTTCCTCTTACAGTGCGAGCCGACAGCGTCTCTCCCGAAGTGGGCTGAGACATTGGACTACGCAGTAGCAAGGGCGCTGAAGTATGATGCCATCAAGATTGACGGTATCGAAATCACGAAGCCCGAAATGGAGCGCATCGATGCTCTCGAGGGTAAGCAGATACGCAGGCTTGCATTTACACTCCTCTGTCTCGCCAAGTATTGGGACATCGTTAATCCGCAAGGTGACCACTGGGTCAACAGTAAGGACAGCGAGATTATGCGTATGGCGAATATCAACACATCCATCAAGCGACAGAGTTTGATGTACTTCAATCTCAACGAGGTTGGTATGGTGCAGTTCTCCAAGAAAGTCGATAACACCAATGTGCGTGTGTGCTTCATCACACCCGGAGAGACGGCGATGGTTGTAACCGACTTCCGCAATCTTGGATACCAGTATTTGAAGTATCATGGTGAGCCGTACTTCGAGTGTCAGAATTGCGGTATCACAACCAAGCTGAACGACCCCGTAAAGGGGTGCAAGCAGAAGTATTGCAAGGAGTGCGCCGTAGAGGTTGCTATGAAGCAGAGAGTGAACTCTGTTATGAGACAACGCGGCGGAAGCAAATTATTTAATTAACTTGTTGAAATTTCAGAGCGGTCGTAATGCGTTGGGAGACAACGCATTACACCCCATTTGATGAGGTGCTATTATGAAAGGAAATATAAAAGAAAATTTTTGTCAAAGTTTCAAGAAGCGTCTTCCGATTGTGGCGGTTGTTATCGTCGCTATCGCGCTTGTACTTTTACTCGTGTTTGCATTAAAAGGATGCAACGACGACGGCAACACCGGAGGCTACAGACCGACACTCCCAGAGATTCAGCTTAACGGCGATGACGGGTATATCGAGAACGCTCCGCAGCAGGGAATTGAACTTCCCGCAACCACAGGTTTGGTTTTCAATGGTGGGAGCAAAACACAAAGTGTTGACTTCTACAACCCATCCAAGAACCAGTGTGTCGTAACCGTGTCGCTGTATCTTGCAGACGGTACGCTTCTATACGAGTCTGATTATCTCCGCCCGTCAGATGTTGTTCAAATGATAGAGATTTCCAGAGAGTTAAAGACTGGATTATACAAGGGCGCTTTAATGGTATACAACTGCTATTCGATGACAGAGCCATATGTGCCAATAAGCCGATGCGAGTTCCCTATCGAAATCAGATGTGTATAAATATTGAGTGAAAGGATTTTGAACTATGAAGAAAATTTTTGCTGTATTACTTGCCGTGGTCTTGCTAATGATTCCCATCACGATGACCGCCCACGCAGAGGAGTATGTCGACTCCACAGCCGGGTACCACGATACCCAAACAGAAATCTCGTATCACGCCTACAGTACATACACGGTGACTGTTCCTGCTTATATGGACTATGGCACTCAGCACGAGATTTGGGTAGACACTACCAATGTTGAGACAGGCTATCAGGTCAAGGCTTATGTTACCAATACGGACGAAAACGGATTGATTACAATTACATCCGACACCGGCGCCGAGGGTAAGGTAGGACTGTATTTTGACGGAGTTCCCTATACATATCAGACCAGTGGATACTTTCACAGTTTTGAACCTGGCGGTGGTGGCTATTGCGTTGTTATGTTTGACTGCGTTAACGGCTTCAGACCCACAAGTGCAGGTATGTATTACGGCGTAATTTGTTTCCGTTTTGACTGCGTTCCCGTATAAACTACAAATAAATTTGAAGAAAAGGATTGATTCTAACCAATGATTGCTATTACCAAAGCAGAAAAAGACGCTATCAGCGCACAGTTCCCTAATGCCCATATCGTGAGAACGATGAAGCAGAAATCCAAGAGACATCGCTATTACTGCGAGGAGTCCAAACCTGTAATGAGGTACTTGAACAGGGTACGAAGCAACGGTGGCGTTACCAATAAATCGAGAGAAGGTGGCGACCATACAAATAGAAAGAATGCAAAACGAGTCACAGCTTGACTACCATAAGCGGTTGGTCTACGGCAAGCTCGTCGATAAGACACTTGCTGATATGGACTACACCGAATTAGCTGAGCTCGTATACGGACAGCCATACTCGAGTGATGTGGCACGCCGTATGCTCTATGGCAGTCGTCGCACTCTTGAGCTTATGGATGCAGAGCGAGCTGCTGGTATCGAGAGCGGTGATATGTTAGCCGAGCTTGATACTAAGATGATTGAAATTCGCAAGCAGACACAGAAATATTATGACCAGCGTCGTGAGTGGAACAAGATTCTGTCTGTGGATGCACGACAGGAACACCTGTGCGAGTCTCTCATTGAAGCCGCTGAAAACCTGAATGACTCCGTTGGATGTCTGTATAATTACAACGGATGCGGCGTAGGTACAACTTCTGACAACGAAGCTGTGCTTGTGTTCTCCGACTGGCATTTAGGTCTGAAGACAGATAATGTCTTCAATAAATTCAATACAGAAATATGCAAATCCAGAGTACAGACTGTAGTCGACAAAGCCGCAGAGCGAATCAGATTGCATTCTTGTAGAAAACTTCACATTGTTATTCTTGGCGACTTGTACCACGGAGCAATCCACAATAGCGCCAGGGTGGCATCCGAAGAGCTTGTATGCGACCAGTTGATGCAGGCAGCAGAAATCCTTGCACAGTCCGTAGAATACCTCAGCCAGTTTGTTGAGGAGACGGAAGTGTATATGACATATGGTAATCACGCAAGAACTGTCCAAAACAAAAACGACAGTATCCATCGTGATAATATGGAGCGCATTGTTCCTTGGTGGTTAGAGCAAAGACTTGCTCGATACGACAACATTGTCATCAAACCGGACGAAGGTCACGAATTCGTATTCGTCACCTCATGCGGTCACGACATCTGTGCAACACACGGCGACAACGACTCTGTTAGGTCTGCGCCTCGTTTGCTTGCAACCTTGCTGCAGAAAAAGTGTGGCAGAAACATCGAATACATATTGCTTGGAGACAAGCATCATCGTGAGAGTTTTGACGAACTCGGTGTAACCGCGCTGTTATGCGGTTCTCTTTGTGGCACAGACGATTATGCCAACAATAAGCGTCTGTATTCAGAACCCTCGCAACTTCTTCTCATCACTAATCCCGAATGTGGTGTTGATGCCGAATACAGGATTAAGTGTAACTAAATACGAATTGGGGTGTGCGTTCGCGGATGCACACTTGAGGGAGTCGGAGCAATCCGGCTCCCTTGTATTATAAAGGAGGTGACTTGCTATGGCAAGAAGCACAAAGATGAACTCCATCACATCGCCCGAATTGCTGCGGCAAGTGAATCCGAAAAATAAGCAGTTGCTCGCTGATTTTCTGGATTACTTACGCTCTGTCCAGAGGAGTGAGACGACAATCGCAGGATACGACAATGATATCCAGATTGCGTGGGTTTGGTGCTTACAGAACAATGACAATAAATTCTTCGTCGACTGGACAAAACGAAATATTGTCGCATATCAGAACTGGCTTCTTAACAATAACGAAAACAGCCCTGCGAGAATTCGCAGACTCAAGGCTGCTCTCTCTTCTTTGAGTAACTACATCGAAGGCGTTCTTGATGACGAGTTTCCGAATTTCAGAAACATCATCAACAAAGTGGAGAACCCTGTCAACCGTCCGGTCAGAGAAAAGACCGTATGGGAGGACGAGGAGCTCGACGATTTACTTGAGAAGCTTGTTGAGCGTGCGGATTACGAGAAGGCTTGCTACTTGGCACTGGCTATGTATAGCGGTCGTAGAAAGTCCGAACTCTGTCGCTTCAAGGTGACAGACTTTACAGACGAACGACTCGTCTGTGGTGGTGCGTTGTATAAGAGCGCACCCATCAAAACCAAAGGTCAGGGCGGCGGTAAGGTTATCCCTTGCTATACTCTCGCCAAGAAGTTCAAACCATACCTTGATTACTGGATTGACTACCGTAAGAGGCACGGCATCGAAAGCGAATGGCTGTTCCCGAACAAGAAGAATCCGAAAGAGTATGTACCTATTTCTACAATCAACAGTTGGTCTAATACATTTAGCCGAATCTCCGGCAGACCCGCTTATATTCACAGTCTGAGACACTACTTTACAACAAGTCTGGCTAAGGCTGGTATCCCCGACGGTGTTATTCAAAGCATCGTCGCGTGGGAATCCTCGGATATGGTGCGTTTGTATACCGACCTCGATGCTGATGAACAAATCGGTATGTACTTCCAAGACGGCGATATCGTAGTTCCCGACAAAAAGGGACTCTCCGATATTTAAGTCCCACGAAGAAAAGGAGTAAGGTTATGAACAAGAAAGACTTAATCAGCAAGACTGTTGAGGTTTTGCGCGAAAATAACATCCGCAAACCTACTGCGGCGCAGAAAACTGTACTGCATATTTCCGATGATTTCGGAAATCAAAGCGACTTCACAATCAAGAAGTCTGACAAGGGTTTGCTGTTCACAGTAAACGATGTTACTGCAATTATCGACGCCTGCTTGGCGGTCATTGAGGACTCCATTAAGCACGGCGAAGATATCTCAATACACGGCTTCGGTACGCTTGGTGTGCAGCACCGAGCAGCCAGACAGACCAAACATCCCGACACCGGCGAGACCGTGAGCATTGACGCCAGGTATGTTCCTAAGTTTAACTTCGGCAACACACTGCGAATGGCGGCTAAGGTTTACGAACTTTCTCTCTCAGATAGAGAGGATGGTGAATAAGTATGGCTATCGAAGTCAATGCGTCCAGTGCGATTTGTAGCAAATGTGGCAAATCGTATGGCAGACGCAAAGGTTATTTCCCGGTGAACTATGGTCTACTCTACAAAGGAGTCGGCTATGTTTCCGTATGTAAAGACTGTATCGACGCTATGTATAACGGCTACCTATCACAGTGCAATAACGCCAAGGATGCCGTAAGACAAATGTGTCGCAAGCTCGACCTGTACTGGAGCGACAAGGTCTATGAAGTGGTTGAGCGTAAAAATACAACGAGCACGATGATGACAAGCTATATTGCTAAAATCAACACCGTGTCTTATTCCGGCAAGAGTTATGACGACACACTCGCAGAGGAAGGTACGCTTTGGAACTGGGGTGTGCAGGCTACTGTTCAGGAAATCCCTGTCTACAGTAATGAGGATACCACCCAGGAAGAGCCGGAAATTTCAGACGATGTTATCGCATTCTGGGGCACTGGATATACTCCAGAAATGTATGAGTCTCTTGAACAGAGACGCTCATATTGGATGTCCAGATTCCCAGAGGATTACGAGCTCGACATTGGTACGGAAGCAATTATCCGCCAGATATGTTCCCTTGAGCTCGATATTAACCGAGACCGCGCTGCCGGTCGTGCGGTAGACAAGAGTGTAAACGCCCTTAACACACTTCTTGGTAGTGCCAGCTTAAAACCAGCACAAAAGAAAGGCGACGCAGACGCGTCAATCTACAACACCCCGATGGGTGTATGGATTGACAGGTTTGAGTATAAACGCCCCATCCCAGACGACGCAACCGAAGACGAGAAAAACTATTTCAAAAAGTATATTCTCGCGTGGTTCGGCGGTCATCTATCCAAGATGTTTGGCATCAAAAATGCCAACACAAAACTGTACGACGAAGAAATCGCCAAGTATCGCGTATGCCGTCCCGAGTTTGATGACGACAGCGACGACGATATGATGTACGACATTTTATCTGATGCCGATGATGGCACCGATGATTTGCCGGATATAGGCGGTGATGAGATAGATGACGAGGATTGAGAAAATCACCGAAGGTGTTGGTATATGGACGGCATATTACAGGGCAAGACCACACAAGTTTGCTGAAGACTATCTTCACCTTGACCTAAAGTTATTCCAAAAGATACTGCTTGTGGCTATGAACATCAGTACGATATTCATAATGATAGCCGCCAGAGGTATCGGTAAGAGTTTCCTTAGTGCTGTCTTCTGTGTTATCAGATGTATCCTATACCCAGGAACAAAAATCTGTATAGCATCTGGCACAAGAGGTCAGGCAATCAATGTGCTCGAGAAAATTCTTCTTGAGCTCAAGCCATTATCCAAAGAGCTCGCAATGGAAATTGACGAAAAAGAGACAAGGATAAATGGTACAAACGCACAGATAGTGTTCAAGAACCGAAGTTATATCAAGGTGGTAACCTCAACCGACTCTGCTCGTTCCAACCGTGCAAACATCCTTATCTTGGATGAGTTCCGAATGATAAAGAAATGGGTTATCGATGATGTTTTGAAGAAGTTCCTTACATATCGAAGAATGCCCAGATATATAGAATTATCTGATGAACAGCGCAAAGCGGAATGGAACAAGGAAAAGAGTATGACGGTTTGGCTATCGTCTGCATATACAACAGACCATTGGTCGTACACAAAATGTGTCGATACCTTTGAGTCTATGAAGCAAGGCAAAAAGAGGCATTTCATATGTGGACTCCCGTATGAACTTTCAATTAAGGAAGGTTTGCTTGACCGTAGCGTAATTGAAGATGAATATGTAGAGTCTGACTTTAATGAGCTCAGATTCCAAATGGAATACGAGGCATTATGGTGGGGTAGCTCCGAGGGTGCGTTTTTCGATTATGACTCTATTTCTAAAAACCGAAAGATTCAGTACCCAATGCTTCCGAATAATCTTGCATCAATGCTTGGTAACTCACAACTTATCAAAATTCCTCATAAGCAAAATGGCGAAATTAGAATTCTGTCTGCGGATATCGCTCTGATGTCGAGCAAAAAGAACAACAACGACGCCACCGCTATCTTTATCAACCAGTTAACACCGACTAAAGCTGGACGATATACGAGTAATATCGTATATGCTGACACGCACGAAGGTCTCAGAACAGATGACCAGGCGCTTATCATTCGTAAGATATTTGACGAGTATGATTGCGACTATCTTGTACTGGATACCAACGGTCTTGGTCTTGGTGTCTATGACTGTTTGGCGCGAGATATCGTAGACCCAGATACGGGTGAAATATATCCTGCTATTTCTTGCTGTAACAATGCAGAAATGGCTGCAAGATGCACAGTTATCGGTGCAGAGAAAGTTATTTGGGCAATCAAAGCAAGTGCGCAGTTCAACTCAGACTGTGCTTTCTTATTGCGCGAAGCTTTCCGCAGCGGACGACTGCGTCTCCTCGCCGCCGAATTGGACGCAGAGGAAGCGTTAGAAGGCATTAGAGGATACAACTCGTTATCTGCCGCTGATAAGTTGCAGTTTAAGTTACCATACATCCATACCACGCTGCTCATCGACGAGCTTACAAAGCTCCAACACGAAGAAGCCGGTGGTAAGGTTAAGATTTTTGAAAAGTCTGGAATGCGTAAAGACCGCTATTCCAGTCTGTCATACAACTACTATGTGGCTACACAGTTGGAAAGCAAAATGAGCAAGCGTTATAGCATTAACGCTCAAAGCACAGAGGCTTTCGTAATTAAGCCACCCCAATATACAGGAAAGGCGGTGAATAAGACCAATGGCAGAAACAACCATCCAGGATGGTATTAAAAGGGTTGCAAAGAAGCAGAAAGATGTCGAGGGTTTCATCGGAATTTCCAGTAAGTTTGCGGTGCTGAACAGACTCACAACCCGAGATTTGAATAATAACACCAATGCACCTACCTTCTCTCTGTACTCCAAGGATGATATCACTACATATTTATCCAACCCGTACACATATGAGAAGCAGCTTCGCAGAGCGGTGACATACATCTATGGTGCCAGCTCCCATTTCAGGCGTTTAATTCAATACTTCGTTGGTTTGTCTGACCTATGTTATATTGTCGAGCCATACAGAATCGACCCCAAGAAGGCAAATATCAAGACGGTTAACAACAACTATCGTAAGGTGTTGAATATGCTCAGCTCTATGAGTGTTAAGACACAGTTCCCTAAGATTTTGACGGTTGTGCTCCGCGAGGACACATTCTTCGGAACACTGTGGGTTACCAACGATAATATCACTATTCAGCAATTACCGAGCGAATATTGTGCGGTGTCTTCGATTGAGGGTAATGTACTTAATGTTACATTTGACTTCTCATATTTCGACTCCCACAGCAATATGCTCGACTTCTATCCGGCTGAATTTAAGACCAAATATAATACCTACAAAAATCAGCGTATGTCCAAATGGATTGAGCTTGACTCTCCGACTTCGTTCGCAATCAAGTGCAACACTGACATTCTGGACTACTCCATTCCACCTTTCGCAGGTATCTTACGAGAAATCTACGACATTGAGGATTATAAGCAACTCAAGCTGACAAAGACTGCCCTTGAAAACTACGCAATGTTAGCAATGACATTGCCTATGGAAGACGACGGCAGTTGGGGTATTGACTTGG
This sequence comes from Ruminococcus sp., assembly GCA_017473775.1. Lineage (GTDB taxonomy): Bacteria > Bacillota > Clostridia > Oscillospirales > Acutalibacteraceae > Ruminococcoides. The sequence goes on along the minus strand of JAFUJH010000006.1, from coordinate 15,993 downwards.
ATAAGGCAAAAGAGTTCTGGAGAAACCTTGATGCTGTATTGCCGGAGGAGGTTGGTTCTGTTTTAACGCCAATGCCTCTGAACAAGATTAGCTTTGAGCGTTCTAATACTGGCGACACTAACACAATCGCCGATGCTGAACAGAACTTATTCACTGCAGCCGGTGTTTCTTCTTTGTTATTCAATAACGAGAAGGCATCTGCTAACGCACTGTTGTTATCCATCAAAGCCGACCAGGCTATCACCTATGGCATTATCAAAAGCATTGAAGATGTCATCAATAGGTTTATCCAGTCTCAGAGTTACGGCAAGAACTTCAAGGTGAACTTCCTTGATGTGTCTGCATACAACCGCAAAGAAGCTGGCGAAGCATATCTGAAGGCGGCATCCTATGGCTTGCCGACAATCTCTATGTATGCAGCTTCTCAGGGACTTGGACAGGCTGAGCTTGACGGCATGAGCTTCCTTGAGACCCAGGTTCTTGGTCTGCAAGACCTGTTCCGCCCGATTCAGAGCTCCACTCAAATGAGTGGCGACAATTTGGACAGCAACGCAGCTACTGACGAAGGCGGCGCTCCAACAAAGGGCGTCGGTGAAATCACCGAGTCTGGAGAACAGAACCAGGAGGATGCGTAATGCAAGGTAAATTCATTTATGTGTTCGATACGGACGCACGCGACAAATTGTTGTCCGCGAATTATCAGTTGTTAAAGGCTGATGAACAACAGAATATCTTTGTGTTTGAGAATAAAGAGACTCATACATTTGCCGCAAATAACGCGGAGGATTTCACTTTTGTCCTTTCGGACACTCTTACATTCTGAGATACATCACCACGCCTCGCACGATTGTGCGGGGCTTTATTTATAGGAGGTTAGGATGGATAAGGTCTTGAATATGACATACGCATCATCTCTAACCAACCTGTGCGAAATTAACTCTTCGTTTGATACAGGCATTCTGCGTATCTGCTATACGGGTGATAACCGCAATGGTTCTCACATTTCCAAAAAGGCGATTAAGAAGAGCCTTCAAACAATTTACAACTGTCCTATTGTCTGCAACTACGACAGAGAAACTGACACGCTTGGCGGTCACGATATGGAAGTTGTGCGTGACGAAAACGGTGGCTTGCACATCGTGAATGTCACACAGCCTGTAGGCGTAATCCCCGAGTCCAGCCGAGTTTGGTTCGAGGAGTTCGAGGAGGAAGACGGCACAGTACACGAATATCTGTACGCTGAAGCATTGCTTTGGAAAAGACAAGAGGCTTATCGCAAGATTAAGAAAGACGGCATCACCGCTCACTCTATGGAGATTACGGTGAAGGAAGGCAAGATGGTAGACGGTGTCTACCATATCGAAGACTTCGAGTTCACCGCATTTGCCTTAATCGGCGTTGAACCCTGCTTCGAGGGTTCTGCCCTTGAGATGTTCTCCAAGCAAGATTTCAAGCAGCAACTTTCTGAGATGATGCAGGACTTAAAGGAAAGTTTCAAACAGGTCACTACCTCTCCCGAGGTTGACAATACACACCCACAAAACTATTCGATGGAAGGAGGAGAAAGGGTATTGGAAGATAAGATGGAATTGATTGCCAAGTACGGCATCGATGTCGAATCTCTGGATTTCTCTATTGAGGATTTTACCGTAGAGGAATTAACTGAAAAGTTCGAGGCTATGAAGGCTGCGTCCGGCGAAGGTGAACCTGCGCCTGCAGTGACTGCAGACCCCACTCCCGCAGAGGACAAGTTTGCCCTTACAAGCAATATTATCGACGAGCTCTACCGAGTTCTCGGTGAAGTGAAGATTGAGCGTGAATGGGGCGAATGCACCCGCTATTGGTATGTCGACTGCGACTTTGAACTCAATGAGGTCTATTGTTGGGACTCCAGCGATTGGCTCCTCTATGGTTTCACTTACGCTGTGGACGGCGATAGCATCACTATCGACTTCGATAGCAAGAAGCGCAAGAAATATGTAATCGCTGACTTCGACGAAGGCGAACAGCCTTCTCCCTTCGCACCTGTGTTTGCCGATATGGAGCAGAAGCTTCACGACAGCGCTGAGTGGGAGGCTAAATACCAGACTGCCTCCGACACGATTGCGTCTATGGAAACAGAGCTTGGCGAGCTTCGCCAGTTTAAGACTGACACCGAAACCGCCATTGCAAAGGGCGAAAGGGATGAGGTCTTCGCTCAGTTCGAGGACTTAGTCGGTGTCGAGGCTTTCGAGACTCTCCGTGAAAATTGTATGGAATACGATATCGAGACTCTCGAAGAGAAGTGCTATGCCATTCGTGGGAGAAATGGCGGCGCGGCAAAGTTTGCTCTTGAAAATAAAACTCCCAAAATCAAGGTCGAAAAGACCGATGTGTCCAATGAGCCTTACGGTGGCATCTTCACCAAGTACGGCATTGGCGCTGACAACTAATCTATAGGAGGAATACATAATGAACGCTGTTGTAAGAACCGATAAAATGTTCGCTACTGACAACCGTGCAGGTCTCGTGTCTGTGCGCTATCAGCCCAGCGACACTATGACTGCTATCGACAACGGTAATGTTGTCAAGATTGGCGCCCTCGAGGAAGGTTCCCGCGAGGTTTATAAGGGTGTTACCCCTGCCGCTAACGATGCCATCAAGGACATCGTGTTAATCGCTTCTCCCGAAGTGATGTACGACGAGCGCAAGCGTAACCTGGACGAGTTCCAGAATGCCGAGGGTGCTATCGCCCGTGGCTATCATCTGCACACAAATGACATTTTCAGTGTGACCAAGGAAGCTTTGACCGGCGACGAGCCCGCTGTTGGCAAGGTCGTTGAGCTGGCTGCTGGCACTAAGCTGAATGTCACTGCTTCTGCTACTGGCACTGTGGTTGGTACTATCATCGACATCAATGTCGTTGGTCGTTACACCTACTATGTGATTCAGGTAGCGTAATCTCAGAGAAAGGTGGTAAAGAATAATGGCTGATATGAAAGAAATTGTAAAGCTCGCTATTGACGCTTACAAGGGTAGTGTTGAGAAGTATTCCGTGGGTCAGTCCCAGGAAGCTCTCCGTCAGGCTCTTGTTGAGGCTAACGGTGGTAGCACTAAGCTTGACTATAAGGCAATCCGCGACGGCAAGTGCAACGGTCTCTTTGCTTTAATCGAAGAGATTCTGAGCCGCACTGTTGTTGAGGGTCTTACCGGCGACGAGTTCTTCAATGCTCTCGTTGACTTCCGTAATGTTGCTGAGGGTGACCAGAACATCTTCATCGTTGAGGACAGCAATCTGTTCGTTATCGACGATGTTGCCAACGGTACCCAGGGCATCCGTCGTCAGAGACTCGGCGGTTCTAACGAGGTCTCTATCCCCACTACTATGAAGATGGTTCGTATCTACGAGGAGCTCAACCGCGTCCTTGCTGGTCGTGTTGACTTCAACCACTTCATCAATGTTGTGGCTGAGTCCTTCCGTCAGAAGATGCTCAACGACATCTACACTCTGTGGAGTGGCGCTACTGCCGACGACCTCGGCGGCGTAGCTTATTTCCCTGCTGCTGGTTCCTACAACGAGGACGAGCTGCTTGAGCTCATCTCTCATGTTGAGGCTGCTGCTGGCGGCAAGACTGCAACTATCGTTGGTACCAAGAAGGCTCTCCGTGCCCTCAAGGATGCTATCGATGGCGATGTTGTTAAGAACGACCTCTATAACCTCGGTTATGTTGGTAAGTTCTACGGCACTCCCGTTGTTGCAACTCCCAACCGTCATAAGGTTGGCACTACCGACTTCGTGTTCGCTGATGATGTGCTGACTATCATCGCTGGCGATGACAAGCCCATCAAGTTCGTTTACGAGGGTGACCCCATTGTCCTGATGGGCGACCCGATGCAGAACGCTGACTTCACTCAGGAATACCTGTACGGTGAGAAGTACGGTCTGGGTATCGTGCTGGCTGGCGGCAACGCTGGTATCGGTCGCTACCAGACTGCGTAATCGCGTCCAATAACCGCAAGCGGGGCTCTTAACTGAGCCCCGCTATTTTGAATAAAAGGAGATATGTACTATGCCTAACAATACAACCAAAAAGACCGCAACTACTGCGGCAGAAACAACTGCAACTGCTGAGAAGGCTACAAAGCCTATGATTCCCAAGGATATCGACCCCAATCAAATCATCATTGTCCTGAACGGCTTCCAGGGTAAGCTCGTTTACGAGAGCCCTCGCACTCACGAAGTGTACCGTTGGGATGCTTTTGGTGATGAGCAGGAAATTGAGTTGCGCGAACTGCGTAACGCCAAGAGTTCCGCCAAGAAGTTCTTTATGAACAACTGGTTTATGTTCCGTGAGGAGGACGCTTGGGTTATTGACTACCTTGGTCTTAACCAGTATTACAAGAACGCCCTCAATCTGGAAGAGTTCGACGAGCTGTTCACGAAGTCTGCTTCTGAAATTGAGAAGGTCATTTCCAAGCTGTCTGCCGGACAGAAGAAGTCTGTTGCTTACAGAGCAAGACAGTTGGTTCTTGAAGGAGAAATCGACTCCAACAAGGCAATCGCCGCACTTGAGAAGTCTCTTGGTATCGAACTGATTGAAAGATAAGGAGGCTGACAAATGAGCGTTCCTTATGATTTATTCACGGGAGCCTTTTTGTCTAAAATCTCCGAGTTTGATTTTATCCAGCTCGAGGAAAAAGATAGAACGGCTATCGTTGATGGATATATGAAACGAGCTCTCAGTGCTTTCCGAAAGAACTGCAAACACGACCTCTTTACAACCGGCGACGATACTGCAAGAGTTTTTGCGGTTGATATTCCTGATGCGGATATTGACGAGCTTGCAGACATTGTTTCCGAAGGTATGCTTGTGCAGTGGTTAAAGCCATTTGTGTATAAGCAGGAGCTTTTGGAAAATGTACTGAACACAAAAGATTTCACCACATATTCCCCCGCCGAACTGCTGATGCGTGTCGGGAACGCATATAGCAAGGCGCAAAAAGACTATACCCAAAAGATTCGTGAGTATAGCTTCAACCACGGGGATTTGACGGATTTACATCTATGATGGTTGAAACTACGGCTGGAATGCCGATTGAAGCAGAGGTTCTTCACAACTACTTCAGAAATCTCGTAAATCATTTCTTTAAGATTCTCCCGATACGAGAGCAGAATGAGGAATCCCTGACTACATATATGCAGAGCCTGCAAGCAGAGCTTCTTGGTTGCAAGGGGCTGGTAAGCGCCATTCAGAATGACGCTTCATATCTTACCTTGCTTTCAATTCTGCAATACTTAATTGACAACCCAGAATGCACAGTAAGAGAAGTTAAGCGCGAAGTGTTCCGTGCGATTTCTATCTGTAACAAACTCAAAGCGCAGTACGCGAGTAAGTGAGGTGTTGTAGATGGGCGTATGGGATACATATGAGAGCAGAATCGATGCTCGTGGTGGCTCCAAACGAGGTGCCGCCTTTAGACGCGAAACAAGAATGGTTGGAACCAAACTGAAAGATACCTTGTCGTACCAAACTGTCACGATTGATGATGTTGCTCAAGATGTTGCTGTTATCAATTCCGATAACCTCAATGAGAAGACCATTATCTCGCTGCCCGGTGAAGACATCGGACACGGCGGTCTTGTTCACTGGATGGACAACTATTGGCTCATCACCGAACGGGATGCTAATACTACGATATACACTCGTGCGAAAATGATTCAGTGCAATCATCTGCTTAAGTGGGTGTCGGATGATAACACAATTCACGAGCAATGGTGCATTATCGAAGATGGTACAAAGTATCTGACAGGTGAATACGAAGACAGAAACTTCGTTGTCACTCGTGGTGACTCTCGTATCGCTCTGACGATAGCGAGAAACCAGTTTACTGTTAAGTTTAACAGAGAGGACAGGTTCTTAATCGATGACCCTGAGTCTGACCATAAACTCGCCTATCTTCTGACAAAGCCGTTAAAACTCGGCGCTACTTTCAACAACAAAGGCGTGTTCAAGTTTGTCTTACAGGAAGTTACGGCGACAGACGACGACAATCACGAACTGGGCATTGCTGATTACTATAAGCATTTCCCGAAGACAACTGTCGTGGACGGAAATGAGTCTACAGAGTCCGATGACACTGGAAAGAAGGTGTGGTTATAATTGCAACTCCAAGAATTTTTTGATTACAAGAATCAGTTGATGGAAGACTTGCTCACAAGCGAATCCATCGTTCGACTTTTGGATGACGATATTCCTATGGATGATGCAGGTAAACTCGCCTACAAGAATGTGTTCCCTTGCGAATATGTACCCGAAACGGTACAGGATGGCAAGACATTCATCTGCTTCGATGTAGACATTCAACAGTCAGTTAACAAAACCTATCTTTTACCCACGCTGTATGTGTGGGTGTTTACCCATAGGAGCAAACTTCGTCTTCCCAATGGTGGTGGCGTGAGGACGGATAAGATGTGCTCCGAAATTTGTAAAGCGATTAACGGTAGTAGAAAGTACGGTCTCGGCGAGCTTGACCTTTACTCCGTAAAGAGATTCGCACCGATGACCGACTATCAGGGCAAGGTGCTGACTTTCTATGCGAAGGATTTCAATCGCGTGTATGACCCGCACAAGGCTACGCCGACCAATCGCAAGAGGGGCTAATGTCCACTCTGAATTTGCTTTATCAAAAGCGGTATGTGATAAACGACTTCATTAGTATTGTCATCCCAACGGTCGGTGAAATCATCGACAACGAGGATGCGTATTACAATCTTGTCTCCGTCCTGACGGCAATGCCGATTGACCTTATGGTGCAGTTGGAGGATGCAGGCATCGACTTTACATCGATAAATGAATACGAGCTATTCTTGCTAATGTTTGCCGGATTTAAGTCACAAGACACAAGTTTGATTTTTGGAGACTTAGATTTATCCAAATTCAAGATAGCTGTGAACGAGCAGAACGGCAATATCGTCCTGCTTGACGAGGAGCACGACATCAAAATTGACCGTGCTATTCACGGTCAGATAGCTGGAGTTTTGCGGAAAATTCACCACCTCGAAAAGAACCGCCGCAAGCCTGCAAATGATGAAGCAAAACAATTTATGTTGAAACGAGCTCGTGACAAAATGAAGCGTCGCAAGAACCGAAAAGAAGATTCACAGCTCGAGTCGCTCATAGTCGCAATGGTCAACACGGAACAGTACAAATATGATTTTGAGGGGACAAGAGAACTCTCTATTTATCAGTTTAACGAAAGTGTTCGACAGGTAATCAAGAAGGTCGACTATGACAACAGAATGTACGGTGTTTACACCGGCACAATCAATGCTAAGGAGTTGAGCCAAGACGACTTGAATTGGCTTACTCACAAATAACGATATAGGAGGAAAGCGTGTATGAATATCAATGATATCACCATTACCAGCCTTGAGACTATCACTGCCTTTGATATCGTCACTGGTAACTATAAATTCACTCTGGACGAGCTTCAGAACGCTACTGTTGCTCAGTCTCAGGAGTCCACTGAAATCACTGGTAAGGCAGGTCGCAAGCTCGCTACCTTAAAGCGCAACAAGGCTGTTACTATCAGCGGTACTAACGGTCTCGTTTCCGGTGGTCTGCTTGAGATGCAGACTGGTGGTACTTTCGAGAACAAGGCAACTGAGGTTCTCTGGACTGACTACCTGACTGTTTCCGGCGCCGCTGCTGCTACTACTTACAAGGCTGTCGGCACTACTGGTGCTGAAATCGAGGCTCTGTATGTGAAGAACAGCGACGGTACTCTCGGCGATGCTCTGGAGCAGGGCGATGCCGCTGCTGCAGGCGTGTTCACTTATGCGCCCGCAACCAAGGCTCTTGCCTTCCACACTGATGTGGCTGACGGTACTGAGATTGTGGTTTACTACAAGCGCAAGATTCAGGCTGATGTGCTCGAGAACGAAAGCGACAGCTACTCTGGCAAGTGCGCTCTGTTCATCGATGCTCTGGCTGAGGACAAGTGCTCCAATGTTTACCGCATCCAGTTCTACATCCCCAAGGCTGACTTCTCTGGTGAGTTCTCTTTCGAGATGGGCGACAACCAGACTGTTCACGCCTTCGAGGCTGAGGCTCTCGCCGGTGCCTGCGGCGCAGGCGGTGCTCTGTGGACTTACACCATCTTTGGTGCTAACGCCGCAGATGTTGCCTAATTAGGAGGACTAACATATGGCAACTGCGATGAAGAAGTGTAAGGTCTGCGGTTGTGAGTACGAATACTGCCACACCGTAAGACGCGTCGCAGGTGTCTTCCGTTGGCAGGATGTTGCCTGCTCTCCCGAGCACGGCAGCATCTACCTTGCCAGAATCGAAGCCTCCCGTGCGGGGCAGATTGCGGCTAATGACGCAGATGTTGTTGAGGAGAAACCCGATTACATTTTCGGTCTCATCGAGGATGAGGACGATGCGTTGTTTGAGGAAGACTTCGACGACAACGAAGCGGAAGAAACTGCGATAGAGAAATAAGCTAATATAAAAAGGCTGCATCTTTTGAGGTGCAGCCTTTTTCTCTGTGAGAGGTGATTCATATCGAAGAACTACATTTGACTTCACCCATCCCACCTTCTGTCAATCACTACTTAGCCTATCGTGCGATTATGAAACACGGGCGTCCTTTTGCGATGTCCTATAAAACGCCGGAGGCGGTCAAGTACAGAGAAGAGTTTGCCGACTATGTTCGTGCCGAGGTGGCGAAACAGAACTGGACACTTGTGCCAAATAAAACGCGTCATTTTTACATTGACACAGTGTTTTATTTCCCGGCAACAAATCTCGACGCAAACAACTATTTCAAAGTTATGCTCGATGCAATCACAGACACCCAACTGATTTGGTTGGATGACAATGTGACTTGCGAACGAGTTCAGGCAATCTACTATGACCAGAAAAATCCGAGGATGGAAATTACAATTCGTCCTGTCGACTATATAGGCGTTTTTGACGACGCGCCTCAGATGGAGGCATTCGTCTCCAACTGCATCGGGTGTACTCGGTACGCACGAAACTGTAGCATACTTCGACAGGCGAAAGAAGGTCGTATTCAGGAAGAAATTGCAGACGGTGTCTGCGCCAAATTCAAACCAAGAAAGAATTAAAGGAGGCAATTTGCTATGGCAAAGATGAAGAAGATTTCTGTTAACGCTTTTGAGAAAGTGATGAAGGAAACATATACACCCACGGAGACCTTTGACTGGAACGGTATCGAGGTCACCGTCAAGAAGAACCTGTCCCTCAAGGAAATGCTTGAGTTCGTGGACAGCGTCGTGAAGAGCTGCTTTACCAAGGACACCAATGCGTATATGCCCGAGATTAAGGACTTCGCAACGAAGGTGTGCATTCTGGAGAAGTATGCCAACTTCACTATGCCCAGAAATGTTGAGACCCAGTACACTCTCATTTATCAGACTGATGCGGTTGAGCGTGTTCTCGGCTATGTGAACCCTCAGCAGTTCAATGAGATTTGCGTCGCTATCGCCAAGAAGGTCGAGAATCTCGCACAGGCTAACATCGAGGCTGTGAACAGACAGATGAACGAGCTCTACAATGCGTTCGACAATTTACAGACCCAGCTCGCCGGTCTCTTCGAGGGAGTGGACAATGCGGACATCCGTGCTGTTGCCGGTGCTCTCGCTAATGGCACCCTTGATGAGGAGAAGCTTGTGAAGGCATACACAAGTCAGACTGAGGTCAAAGCTGGTGACCAGTAATGGCTACCATTGATATGAATTCAATTCTGGCAAAAGCCAAAAAGGCAACCAGTTCTTCTGCGTTTCAGAAGAAGTTGGAGACAAAGGTTGACACAATGTTAATGGAAGGTAGCGTCATAGCCAGTGGGCGTAATGCGACTATCTACGGCACCAGTATGGCTGCTGCAAAATTCATTGAGGTTTTACAGAACGAAATTCAAAGCCACGCCGTTAGCTCTGGCGGTGGTGGTTTCTCTGCAGGTGGGCTTGGCTCTACTGCAATCGATGCGTTAATTAGGCTTGAGCACGGCGAACCCGTCAAAGTCGGTCGTAACCGCTACCAAATCGGGGTTTGGTTTACCGACGATTTGAGTCGTGAATCGCTTGCTCCTGGCAAGTACGAGGGCGTAGAAAATATCGCCGCCCTCCTCAACTCTGGCTATACTGCTGGGCACCGTGTGTACGGTATCTGGAAAGGTCACGGAGACGAGAGACGAGCCAGCTTGGTTGAGCGTGACGGCGCTCACTTTATCGAAAACGCAATCAGAGACTATATGGCTAACTATGCCAGCGAATATGGTGTCATCGACATCGAGGTCGATGATGTTTACAAATAATGTTTGTTGCAATAGGTATTTGTGTGAACACCATCCTATTTGCGCAAATGTAATCTCGTAAGAGGATTGGCTTGCGCCAATCCTCTTCTTTATTAAGAAGGATGGTGAGAAAATAGATGGCTGATTTTTTACTATCAGTAGGTGTTGATGTTGGTCTAAGCTACACACAAATGCAAAATGATATCAGCACTCTGGTATCTCAACTAAACAGTAATCCTCCTCGTATTTTGGTCTCGCTTGAAACAGACCCAGCCGCAGTATCACAACTGCGGTCTCAGATTGACGCTATCAACCAAGCGGTTAACGCCGTTGGAAGCACGGCAACTGGTTCTGGAACAAGAGCAATAGCAAACGAAATCAATAATATCGCTCGAGAAGCACAAAATGCTGCAAGAGTACAGGTATCTGCTGCTAATCAGGCAACAGCCGCACAAGACCAGCAGGCAGTATCTTTAAGGCAGGTTCTTGACTCTTACAGACAGATGCTTGCGTTGATGCGCACAAATGCAAACGCCAGCACGACTTCTACCTTTGCAACACTTGCTACACAGGCTGAGTTATTCGGTCAGGCACTACAGATTGCAGAGCAGGAAGCAATTTCTATCGACCTTGCATTACAGAGAGTAGGTTTGGATGCTGGTACTGCGATTGAGTCTGCAAGAACAGCTATGTCCGCATTTAGAACAGAAATGGAACAGACCGGCACATCCGGTACTGTAAGTATGCAGCAGATGTATTCTGTTGTTGCTCAAATGCAAACATTGCTGAATAACAATACGAACTACGCGCAGCTCCCCACTTACACTGCACTTTATAACCAAGTAACTTTATTTGCACAAGCATTACAACTTGCCTCAACAAATGGTATGACCTTAGAGGCTGCATTGACACAGGTTGGATTAAATGCAAGCACTGCACTTGGTGACGCCAGAACTGCAATGTCTGCATTTAAGATGGAAATGTCTGGTGCAACAGCGGAAGAGGAAACACTGGTTGCAGGTACACAATCCTACAACACCGCATTAAATAAGGTAAACACCTTATTAGTCCAGGTTCGACATAATACGGAAAAATGGAGCGCAGCAAAGAATGGTAAGTCTGCCACTGACTATCAGACCTATTCGCAGCAAGCTGCGGCTCTGGAAAGCCTCGCTCAAAGATTACAAACTGGAGCAATTACGGCTCAAGAATTCAACAGAGAATATAGTCAGATTGGGAACACCGTTGTAAGTGCCGGTGCCAATATCAAAGCTGCTGGAGAAGCAACTCAAACTTGGTCTGAGCGCATTAGCGGGTTGACTGCAAAGTTCGGTACTTGGTTTAGCATCACCAGAGTAATTATGGCTGCATATCGTGCGGTACGCGAAATGGTTGAAGCCGTTATTGACCTTGATAACGCTATGACCGAGCTTAAAAAGGTTACAAATGAGACCGAGGCTACATATGAGCGCTTCCTTGAAAACGCTACTATTCGCGCAAAGAGGCTCGGTGCGGCTTTATCAGATACTGTAACCGCAACAGCGGACTTCGCCCGCCTTGGATATGGCATTGAAGATGCTGAAAAATTAGCTGACGCTGCTATCGTATACAAAAATGTTGGCGACGGTATTGATGATATCAGCACAGCGTCTGAAAGCATTATTGCAACTATGCAGGCGTTCGGTGTTTCTGCAGAAGATGTGATGTCTATCGTTGATAAATTCAACGATGTAGGCAACAACTATGCTATTTCTTCAAAGGGTGTTGGTGACGCACTGTTGCGCTCTGCCGCTGCCATGCACGCTGCCAATAACTCTCTTGACGAATCGATTGCGTTAGCAACAGCAGCTAATACTATCGTTCAAGACCCTGAAAAGGTTGGTACAACCCTGAAAACTGTCTCAATGTATCTGCGTGCAGCAAAAACGGAGGCTGAAGAGGCTGGCGAATCTACGGACGGAATGGCTAACAGTGTCTCCGAACTGCGTGAGGAAATCCTCTCGCTGACCGGAAACAGGGTTGATATCCAGATTGACGAAGACACATTTAAGTCCACCTATCAAATTATGAAAGAATTGTCTGAGGTATGGTCGAGCTTAACCGATGTTACCCAGGCTAACATCACAGAGTTGGTAGGTGGCAAACGAAACTCCAATGTCGTTTCCGCATTACTGGAAAACTTTACTGTAGCTGAGGAAGCACTCAAGACTTCTGCTGAGTCTGCGGGTTCTGCTTTAACAGAAAACGAAAAGGTGCTTGAGTCTATTCAGGGTAAAATCAATATAATGAAGGCTTCGTTCGAGACCTTCGCACAAAACTTCATAGGCGGAGATTTAGTTAAGTTCTTTGTCGAACTTGCCACATCACTGCTTAATGTATTAAACGGCGTTGCTAAGTTTGTAAATGCGCTTGGTGGGTTAAAGACAGTCCTGTTAGCAGTAACATCTGTATTACTGATTTCCAAGGGTGGACTGATTGCCTACAAAGCCACACTGCTTGGCGTTGCCGCCGTTGAAAAGATTATCGCGTTTTTCACCAACCTAAGAGCTGGCATTTCAACAATAATGAACATTATTCCTAATGCCATTGTTGCTTGGAAATCATATGCTGCAGGTGTTGTGTCGGCTAACACAGCAATGCAAGCATCTATCCCTGTTATAGGTTTGGTGTTAGCGGCAGTATCTGCGCTTGTCGCTGTTTTCTCTCTGTGTTCTGACAGTACAGAGGAAACAGTAAAGGATATGGCTACCCTCAAATCTGAGATGGTATCCCTGTCTGACACAATTCAATCTACCGCTTCTGACTTTAGGTCGATGCGTGATTCTACCGCCGATATTATTCCGAGGTTCGTAGAGCTTGCAAACGGAGTAAACCAGCTTGGTGAGAATGTGGGTCTGACAGACGAAGAATACTCTGAATTCCTGTCGTTAAACAATAAGATTGCCGAAATGTTCCCCGAACTCAATATGGGTATGGATAGCAACGGCAATGCAATGTTAACCCTGTCTTATACTGCTGACACTCTTGCAGAGTCGCTCTGGAAGGTTGTTGAGGCTGAGCGTGCTGCGGCAAACATTGAGCTCGCTAAGACAATGCCTGAGTTAATGAGTAACATTAGTGCTCAAATGACGGAATACGAATCTCAAATTGAGACCGTTACGAGTGAAACTGAGTCCGCATTGGAGACCATGCAGGACAAGGCTAAGGGCTCGTATGACTGGAAATTAAACACAACATCTACTGACCCTAAAAAGGTTGGTAAATTCTCTCAAGCATATTACGATTACATCGCCACTCTTAAGAAATATGGTATTGAGTACGAAATAAAGAAGCCTTCCCCAGCAAGTCTTTATGTTGATGTCGTTATCAAAGACCAGGAAGCAGCAGAAAAGGTCTTAAGAGAAGCAACAGAAAAGCATACCAATAACATCAAAAATGAGATGGCGACCGTATGGTCTGAACTGAACACAGTTGCCAGTGCTTGGATGAGCACGAATCCGTTGTATGATTCAATGAATGATACAATGCAGCAACTGGCTCAGTATATGGTTGCTGGTTTGGATTTTGAAAATCTGAACTTAACCACGGCAGAAGATGTGCAAAACTACATCACTGCCAATATCATTCGCCCCCTGTATAACTCTGGCGAAGAGGTAAAAACTGCGTTCGCAGAAATTACCAACTTACGCAAGCAACTTGATGCTGGAGAGATTTCTGAAAATGAATTCTCCACACAGGCGACTGCCGCATTCACTGGTCTCATCGATTCGATGGATGCAAATAAGGTTGAGGCGTTCAAAAGCCTGTTTGTTAAGAGTCTTAATGAAATGGGTATTGAGGGTAGTGACTTCAACGCGGTCGTTGCGGGCTTAATCGAAGAATGGAGTAAAGTTCCTGGAACTGCGGGAGCCGCGTCCACATCGTTGAGCGGACTTTCTGAAACTCTGCAGAAACTCAAGTCTGCGTATAGCGTGCTTGAAACCGCTCAAAAGGAAATGGCTGATGGTGGTCTCTCTGCAGATACGATTAAAGCGTTGGCGGATGAAACAGACGACTATCTTGACTACCTTTATGAAGAGAATGGCGTTGTTAAGCTCAATATTGATGCTTGGAAAGAACGCGCCAATATGCAGATGGAAGGCAACATCGCCGCTATCGAGGCGGAGATTGCTTCCCTTGAAGAGGAACGCAAAACAATCCAGGCAAACCTGACGGAGTGGGAAAATAAAGACGGCAGATATCGTAGTAAGAACGATATGATTGCCAAGTATACTGCAGAGCTTGACGCGAATACAGCCGCTATTGAGGCAAACCAAGCCAAGCTCGGTATATACAACACACTCTACAATAATATCACTGGTTCTCTTGATGCGTACTCTGCTGCATTACAGAACTTCTCAAACATTGCGAACGCAATTACTTCTGTATCTGATTCGCTGACAACGGTAGCAGACCTTCAGGAGACTGTAGCGAACGGCTTCACAATCTCTCTGGAGAAGGCACTTGAATTTGCAAAGGTATATCCCGAGATTATGAACGGCGCTACTGTAGCCGCCGATGGTCAGATTGCCCTGAACGAAAACATTGTTAATGCTTTTATTGAGGGCAAAGAAGCTGAATTGAAAGCACAGATTGATGCCGAAGTGGCAAAGCTCGAAGCTGACAAAGCGGTACTCACCGCCAAGATGGAATTCTCCAAGGCTCAGCTCGAACTCGCCAAGAGTGTTGGCACCGGCGAGGGTCAGATTTCTAAGGAAGTCGCCGAATACAGAGTAAATGCAGGCAATGCCGTTGCTCAGGCATTGATTGCAGCAGGCATTGACGAAGCCACTGCTTATCAGTTGGCTTGTGCGGCTATGGCACAGAACTCTGAGGAGTTCAACCGTGTTGCTGCAGAGGTATGCACCGATGTTCAGGGCAACTTCAATCAAGCTGCATATGATGCTGCACAGGCTATCTACACCAATATGCAGAACTCCAAGATGTCTATTGCATCTGTTGCCGCGCAGGCTCACGAAGCCGCAAAGGCAATCGCGGGTATCGCAAGCGGTACTGTTCAGGGTTCAAGTTCGGTGCAGGGTGGCGGTGCAGGCGGCTCCTATACCGGTAAGGGAAACATCTCGGTTCATAGTGGTAGTTTCAAGGGTACCGAATATACCTACGAAGCTAAAACTATTTCTTTGGAAGATTTCATCTCTGACCTTGAGCTTGATATCTCCAATTATCAGCAAGCTATTTCTCAAATCGACGGTCAAATTGCGACCCTGAAAGCACTTCGTAATACAAGCCTTAATAAGTTCTCCACAAGCAATAAGAACGCAAGCAAGGGCTCTGGAAGCAAAAGCGGAAGTAGCAAAGACGACGAGCCGACTTGGTTTGAGAAAGAATACGCATTACATCAACACCTTCTGAAAATGGATGCAGAGAATGTCGAAGATTACCTCGACTGGTTGAACTCGGCATATCAGTGTGCATATAAAGAAGGCATTATCGACCTCGACGACTACTACAAGTACCAAGAGGAAGTATACACTGGACTCCAAGACCTGTTCAAGGATTACCTCAATGATGTTGAACACGAAATCTCTATGCGTGAAAACTATGAGGGTGAGTCTGACAAAATCATTGAGCTTTACACGAAGCTGATGAAGGATGTCGAGAAAGAAATTGCTGCTGCAAGAGCGCAAGGTCTTG
>JAFUJH010000043.1 GCA_017473775.1 Ruminococcus sp. | reverse complement strand
CAACGAAAGCGAGCCCGGCGCTGACGACGGAACTAAAGTTTCCACCTCAAGCACAGGTGTTATGGCTGATATCGTAAACTGTGTAAGAGTCAGCTTCACCGACGAGCAGACAGGCAGAACAGTTATATTCGAGCCTAATCAGGGTTCCTCTGTAGGCGGTCAGAATACATTTGACCTCCCCTCCCCTATGGCTTACTCAAACAGCACACGACTCTTTGAGCTTGAGGCACTTACTCCCAAGATGATTACAGTAAGAGTATGGATTGAGGGCGAGGACCCCCAGTGTGACGACGATGTTCAGAACGCTAACCTACAGTTGCAGCTCAACTTTGAGGGCACAGATGAGAACAACATTCCTGTAAACTGATAGCTATATTATATATACTATTAATAATATCAATCCCTCAGTCTTTCGGATAACTCCGAACACAGTTGCTAAAAACGAACTGTGCAGACTGTACACAAGAAAGGGAGGTAACTTAATTGTTTGGAAAAAAGAATAAAACCGAAGAACCTTTTACCCCGCATGACTTAGAGGGTCTCAGGGAAAAAGGCAGCGGTTGGTTTAACCACTTAGGTATCCGACGGGACGCCGAGAAGGTAACCAAGGAGGAAAAGAGGAAGAAAACAGCCCGATGGCTGACACTGGTGCTTATCCTGATTATTATCATCCTCTGGCTTCTGTCCTGTATGGCTACACAATGGGGCGACCTGGTTGTTAAGATGGACCGTGACTTGGAGACAAGAGGTGTTATCCTCTCAGAAACTGCAGACTTTGCTGAGGCATCAGTTATGCTCAGCGGTAAGAGTGCAGAGGAGGTTTATCACTTTACATACGATTGGTTTGAGGCTCGCGGAGTGCTGAAAGACCTTGACAATATCGATGGTTCCCACAACGGCAACGACTACTTCGCTTATACCTTCTATCTGCAGAACAACGGAATCGAGACCTTTGACTACAATGCTTCTCTTGAAGTAACAGGTGTAGCAAAGAGCTGTGATGAGGCTTGCAGAATTATGGTATATAAGAATGGTGAGCCTACAATTTATGCCAAACCTATGCTGGGCACAGACACACCTGAGAAAATTGCAGGTGATGGTACTGACAATGCCGTAGCATTTTATGATGACAATACAGTATTCTCACATCTTTACGAGGACTTTGCTCCCGGAGATGTGGACAAGTACACAGTAGTTATCTGGTTTGAAGGTGAGGATTCAGAATGTATCAACGATATCATGGGCGGACACATGAGACTTACAATGATGTTCGAGGCTGCTGAACTCGAAGCTCAGTAAAGTCCCCCACTCCCTGGTATCATGATCCATTTGGATTATACATTAACCCCTTGGCTGAGGGGCAATCAGCCGAAAAAATATTTTTTGGAGGAAAAACTCTATGAAACGTTCAACATTCAGAAAAAGTTCACTCATTTCTTCCGTAGCACTCCTTCTCGTTGCTATCGTAGCTCTGAGCGGCGCAACATTTGCTTGGTTCTCCAGCAATGATTCAACAAAAGCTTCCGGTATCCAGATGACAGCTTCCGCTGCAAGCGGTCTTTACATCGCTGAGTCTGCTGCAACAACTGTTGACACAGTTGCAACA
The DNA here is from genome assembly GCA_017473775.1 of Ruminococcus sp. Lineage (GTDB taxonomy): Bacteria > Bacillota > Clostridia > Oscillospirales > Acutalibacteraceae > Ruminococcoides. The sequence goes on along the minus strand of JAFUJH010000043.1, from coordinate 30,283 downwards.
GACGCTTGGAAGGGTTCCATCAACTTTGGTGCTACTCTTGGTTCTGCAAGACCCACATCCCCTGACTTCACATCTATGACAGCTGGTAAGTTCATCACAACTACAACTGACAGAGCTGACGGTGTATATGTTGATGCTGCTGTTGAGGATGCAACTGCTGATTCCGATTACATTGCAAAGTCCTTCTGGGTAAAGGGTGATGCAAGCGAGAAGACAACTCTTCAGGCTACTGTTACAATCGGCGGTACTTCTGTAAAGGGTTACGAGAGAGTTGCTATCTACGACTACACAACAGGTGCATGGGTAGGCGGTTCTGTTCTTGCAAAGACAGATGTTGCTTCCTACAAAACACTCGTTAAGGATGCAGAAGGCAATGCAGTTGAAGGCGCAGCTATTGATCCTGCAGCAGCAGGCGTAATCAAGGTTGCTGACAACTGGGATGCAACAGCTGGTAGACACTTCATCGTTTACTGCTGGTTCGAGGGTCAGGATGCAGCTTGCACAAACGCAAACTCCGGTGCTGACTTCAATGTTGAGATTTCTTTCGCACTCGTTTAATCTCTGATTTAACAGTTTAAGAAATAATCAATTAACCGATACATAAGTATCACTAAACTTTAACTAACCTTGGGAGGCATTTGCCGTGAACGAAAAAGTAAAAAATGTCTTGAATACACTTTTAGACATACTTATAGTACTGTTCCTTGTTTTTGCAACTGCAGTGCTTGTTATAGCTCTGACGCAGAAAACGGGAAATGTCTCCCATATCTTCGGATACACAGTTAACAGCGTACAGACTGAATCAATGGAAGCTTACAATGAGGACGGTTCCAAAGCTGAGGGCGCAATCTTCAAAGGTGACATCATCATCAGCAAAATATCTGACGAATCTTCCTATGAAGTTGGACAGACAGTTATGTTCTATATGCCTGTTATTATGAACGAGGACGGAACATACTCTGAAGCGACAGCGGAGCAGTTATTCTCTGTACCTATTCTGGTAACACATAACATCATAGAAGTTGTGGATGTAAACGGAGTTGAAATGTACCGCACAAAGGGTATCAACAATGTGCTTGAGGACATAAACCTTAAGACAGCTGAGGAAATCGTTGCTGTTTACACAGGAACTCGCATTGGCGGTGTTGGTAAAGCAATTGACTTTGTGCAGTCCCCTCTGGGATTCCTTCTCTGCATTGTTGTTCCCATTCTGATTTTCGTGATTGTTCAGGCTATACGCGTTATCCGTAACTTCATTGCTTACAAAGCTCAGAAAGCAGCCGAGACAGTAGTCTCCGGAGAGCTGACTGAGGAGCAGAAGCGGAAAATTGCCGAGGAGTACATGAGGCAGCTTGCCTCAGAAAATGCTCAGCCCTCGACGGGCGATGCGCCTGCTGAAGGCGAGTAAATAATAAAGAAGCGAGGAAGCTTATTTATTATGAATTTTACAGACGATCAATAGTTTCTTGATGCGTCAGCAGAGTACCAGGAAACTATTGATGTCCGTGAGACAGTTTGAATAATATACAAAAGTGGAATCAGGCTCCCTTGAGAGGGAGCTGTCGAGCGAAGCGAGACTGAGGGAATAACTCCCTTCGTCATTGACTTTAAATCAATGACACTTCCCTCGTGGAGGGAAGCTACTCCTCCCGACTTTCGTCAACAGACGAAAGCCACCCTCCTCTCAGGGGAGGGCTTATAAAAGCTTTTGTGTATTCTTCAGATTGCCTGCGGGTAAATCTTTTTTAAGTTCTTGTAAAGGAGAATAAAATTATGGATGGCATTTTAAACTTTTTCTTTGAGTTCTTCGGACAGTTTTTGGGAGGACTCTGGACTGCTATTTCCAATATTTTCAAAGGAATCGGCGATATGTTCAACTTCCCCAAGTATGTGGAAATTGTAAACGCTCATACAACAGAGCTTGGCGGTGTAGCATGGCTTTACGCAGTAATAGGTATGCTTCTTATCATCGCTGTTTTAGTTCTGCTTGTATTCCTTGTAGTTATGGGCTTAAAGAAGTTCATCCGCTTCAGAAAGAAGGTCAATGATACAAACGACCTCGTTGAGGAGGTTCAGGCACTTAACCGTGAGGTAATGAGACTTAACCTCGAGAAAGATAAGATTCTCTCTATGAAGGTTTCTCAGATTGGCCTTAATCCCAACGAGATCGCAGAGCTTACAGGTGACGAGATTGATACCCTCACAGGTAATACTGACAAGCCCCTTGAGGAGGGCGAAAGCCGCTTCTTCAAGCTGTCTCAGGTTGATGCACTGTGGGCTGACTATGTTCCCCCTGTATACGACAACGAGATTACTCTCCCCGAAATCTGCGAAAGATTCCGCAACTTTGCTTGCTCCAGACTTGGTCTTTACTATGATATCAAGATCATCCGTCTGTTCCTTGCATCCTTTGCATCTACAAGACTTATCATCCTTCAGGGTATTTCCGGTACAGGTAAAACCTCTCTCCCCTATGCATTTGGTAAGTTCCTGCAGAACGATGCTATCATCACATCAATTCAGCCTTCATGGCGTGACCGTTCTGAGCTGTTCGGTTACTTCAACGAATTTACAAAGCGTTACAACGAGACAGAGCTTCTCCGTGCTATGTATGAGGCTACTTATAACGAGAATATCTACCTGACAATCCTGGACGAGATGAACATCGCCCGTGTTGAGTACTACTTCGCTGAGATGCTCTCTATCCTTGAGATGCCCTCCAGAGATGAGTGGATTGTTGACCTTGTTCCCAATGTATGGGAGAATGACCCCAAGCATCTGGATGCAGGTAAGCTTCACCTTCCCCAGAATATGTGGTACATCGGTACAGCTAATAACGACGACTCTACCTTTGCTATTACTGATAAGGTTTACGACCGTGCAATGCCCATCGACATTAACACTAAAGGTGTTCCCTTTGATGCTCCCTTTACAGAGCCTCTCAACCTCTCTTACAAGCACCTTGAGGAGATGCTCGACTACTGCAAAGAGCACAACAAGGTATCTGAGGAGAACCTGCACAAGATTGAGCTCCTTGACGACTATGTTATCGAGCACTTCAGACTTGCATTCGGTAACCGTATTGTTAAGCAGCTTCGTGAGTATGTTCCTGCATTCGTAGGCTGCGGCGGCACAGAGCTTGACGGTCTTGACTATGTTCTGGCAAGAAAGGTCCTCAGAAAGTTTGAGTCCCTGAACCTCTCCTTCATCCGCGACGAGATTGACGGTCTTGTTGACTACCTTGACTTCCTGTTCGGTGAAGAGAATATGATTGAGTGTAAGGAATACCTGAGAAGACTCCAGAAGCTGGTATAATTTACTGATTAACCGCTGTATTCTGAATACAGCACTATGACTATCTGTTATTAAAGTATTTTTGAAAGAGGTGAGGAAATCCTAAATGGCTGATTTTAATAAATATTATCGTGCATTTATCCTCATGCAGGAAACATTAAAAGGGGATTTCACTCATAGTTATATTGAGAGTAACTTAGCTGATGCTGACACAGGAAACGACGAGCTTTCCGGTAAAAACTACAGCCGTGTTATCGACATGGACTGGGTTGAAGCCATTGAGGACGCTATCCCCTATATCGATAAGGCTATCCGTGAGCAGCGTCGATTCATTATTCAGAATGAAGATATTGTGCCCATTGAGAAGGCTCGTAAGATTACTTCTGAATCTGTACGCCATTTGGCTCAGCACACTAACCTCATTGCCCGTGTTGAGGGTGACGATGTAACTCCTGAGCGTATACTGGATATCCAGCGTGAGGAGAGCTTTGCTATCTACGAAAACCGCTTCCTCAGGACTCTGCTTGTTCACGCATCACGCTTTGTTGATGACAGATACAAAGAGATGAAGCACGCTCCCAATGACTCTTATCAGAAAATCCATATGACAAGGCACCTTGTGCTTAACCATCAGGTGCTGGACTTTGAGCTGACATATGCTAACGAGAGCCACGAGCAGAAGGAATTCGATATTAATGCAGATGTATCCACACTGACAGACTTCCAGCGTGTACGCCGTCTGCGCAGAGTTCTTGCTGACTTCTCTGCCTCTCCCCTTATCCGTGCTCTTACAAATACTGAAATGGTGCGTCCTCCTATTCAGCGTACCAACCTTATGACCAAAAACCCCAACTTCAAAAAATGTCTTGACCTTTACCTCTTCATTACATCCTACAAGAAGACAGGTTTTGAAGTTGTAGGCAAAGATTACACAGGTAAGATGGACGAAGAAGTTCAGCTTGCTATGTACAATGTAATGTCTTATGAACACTTTGTAATAAGCATTGCAACCAACCCTGCACTCAGACGAATGCTCCATGAGAAGTACCTTGAGGAGAATGCAAGACTGGAGACAGAAGCTCTCCGTCCTGAGGAGCAGATTATTGCTGAAACAGAAAAGCGAATTGCTCAGGTCAGAGCCGAAGAAGCTCAGATAAGACTTGATGAAATCCGCGACAGAGAGAAACAGATTAACGACCTGAACTCTCAGCTTAACCACGCTAAGTTCACTCTCCGTCAGTATGAAACAAAGATGACAGAGATGAAGGGCCTTATCAACCTGCATGAGACCACAATCCAACAGCTCAAGGACCAGATTTTTGAGCTTGAAAAAGAGAAGAAGGTTCTGACTGACAAGGTAGCAGAGCTTACAGAGCAGGTTGAAGCACAGGCATCTACTATCACCGCTCAGGCAAATGAGATAACAAGTCTTAAAGCTTCTATCGAAGCCAAGGATTCTGAGATTGCAAAGCATCTTGAGACTATTGCCGCAGCTCGCGAAGCAGTAGAGAAGCTCAAAGCTGAGTGTGAGCGTCTGACTGCTGAGAATGCAAGTCTTACTGCTACTGTTGCTGCTCATATTGCTACTATTGCAAAGCTTAACGAAGAAGTTGCAGAACTTCGTGAAACTGTATACAAGAATGCTGAGGAAATCGGACTTCTGCAGAAAACCGTTGCTGAAAAGGACGCAACCATCGCAGAAAAAGAATCACAGGTATCCTCCCTCACCCATAAGGTTGAGACAATTACAAGTGACTTTGAAGCCGCCAAGGTACAGTTTGCTCAGGCTACTGAGCAGATGAAGCAGACTCACGAGGATGAGAAATCCCGTATGGTTGCTGAGTTTGAGGCTGACACGGCGTCACTCAAGGCTGCTCATAAAGAGGAGTTTGATTCATTCAAGGCTGACTCTGAGGCAAAGCTTGCAGCTGAGGCTGAACGCCACACCTGTGCTGTTGCAGAGCTTCGTTCTGATTATGAGAGCAGACTACAGTCTCAGGAGGCTGAGAGTAAGTCAAAGCTCGCTTCTGCTGCTACAGCCTTTGAGGCACAGACAGCACTTTCTGAGCAGAGACATCAGGAGGCTCTTGATAAACAAACAGCTGCTTCCAAGAAGGCTCTTGAGGGTGAGCGTACACGCCACGATAAGGCTATAGCCGCTGAGCACGCACGCTATCAGAAGGAGCTTGACAAGAAACAGAAGGAATACGACAAGAAGCTTGAACAGCTCCGCCGCGAAGCAAAAGCTGAGGCTGATAAGATTCGCCGCGAGGCTAAAGCTGAGATTGACAGAGCACGCCGACAGGCAGAGCTTAAAGCTCAGGCTCAGATTAAAGAAGCTGAGGCAAAAGCTATAGAGCGTGCAGAGACAGACGAGCTCAGACAAGCTGAGTCCCGCCACATCGGCTCAAGCCGTTTTGGCTTCTACTTCAAGAAAAAGTGAGATAACAAATGATTAATTTTAGTTTTATTAAAGATAAGCTAAAATTGAATAAAAAGAGAACCATGCTTCGGCATTTGTCTCTGCTGATTGCAACATTGATGCTGTTCTCTGTTGCTGTATGGGCTTGGTTTGCCCTACAGGAAACTACTGAGGGTAATGGACTCAATATGACCCTGGGCACCAGTAAAAACCTTGATATGTCTCTTGACGGAGGCGCTACATATCACGGTAGCATTGACCTGCTCAATGACGATCAGCAGAAGTACATCAGCGAGAGCAACCGCATCAAGGATAAACTCTATATGTATGACATTACCTCTGACGGTGATACCTTCCTGAATCCTAAGTTCCTTGAACAGACAAACGGAATCAGAATCCCCAACACCGACTCTGAGGAGCAGTGGACTACTGCAAACCCCAACTCTGCATACATTTCTGAGACTATCAAGTTCCGCACTACCTTCCCTGCTGACATATATATGGGTAAGAACACTGCTATTACCACAAGTGCAACTACCCTTGTAGGTGCAACTGCAGGCAATAAGAGTGAGGGTGGAGATTTCTCCTGCGATTGCATTGTAGGTGCACTGAGAATTTCTGCTGTGAACAGCAACAACGAGCTGTGCTTTGTTATGATTCCCCGTAGTGATGTTGAGCTTGTTCAGGATGGTGACACCTTCTCTGTCAATACAGGTGATTCAGTATCCGACAGTGCAAAGAAGCATACCTACTACCCCGACAACTATAAGGCTGTGGGCGGTACTGTTACAAACGAAAACACCCTGCTGGGCTTCACTGCTGTTGACGGCGGCGATGCACCGGGTGACAACACAAAAATTGCAACCACAGTTAAAAGCAATGACGGATATTACTACGGTACAGCAACCGTTAACATCTGGCTTGAGGGCTGTGACGCTGAGACAAGGCGTGTTCTCTCCGGCGGTAATTTTAATATCGCTCTTGATTTTGTTGCTTTTGATTCAACCACTGAATAAACAATTTTCACGGCATTTTGCCTTACTTATTATTAATTTAAGGAGGTGTGACAATGAGGGTTTCCTTGATTGCTGAGAAATTCAAGTCTCTTTGCAAGAAATGCTCCGGATTTTTCAGCACACTCAGAAGGAAGCTGTCCGCTGACAGCTCGGACTCTAAAAAACTGAATAAACTGATTCGCTCATCTGTTGCACTTGTCTTGATGATTGTGCTGTTTATAACAGTGACATTCTCTTGGATGATTAACAGCTTTTCATCCAAAATTACAAACAGCAACTACATCACCATTGATGCTGACGCAGGACTACAGATGAACTACGGTGAGGAACAGAGTCCAGACGGCTCAATCAATATCAACAACGCACTCAGGGAGGGTTTTGCTCTGCACGAGTGCTCCAGCACAGACGGCAGGACTATCTTCTTCCCTGTCGCTGATTACGCATCATCAGGTGATAAAAACTTCGTTACTAATGTCAACACTACTGACCTTGTGTTCCGCGAGGCAACAGCCAACGATAAGAACACCAAGTACATTTCTGTTGACTTTACACTATCTTCCAAGGATGCAACTGATGTGTGGCTTTCTTCTCAGAGCTATATAAGCTGTACAAGCGGTAACCCTGCCGCAAATGCAATCCGAGTTGCCTTTATTGACAGGTCAATCGGCGGAGAAAGTACGGTATTCGATAATACGGTTGATACCAATTATTCCGTTGCAAACAACGCAGTCAAGACAATCAGCACAACAGGTCTGATGTCTGAAACAGAGGCTTGTACTCCTCACACCTTTAATGAATACACCTACGGAAATACTGAGGAAAAAGTTCTGTTCCACATTGATGCAGGCGAAACTCTCAGAGCTTCTATGATTATCTGGCTTGAGGGCACAGATGCAGACTGTGACTATGATGTACTCGATGTAAAAGACCTGAATATCTATGTTAAATTCACTACCTCTTATGAGGAGCTGAGGACTATCACTTTCGTGGACAACACACTTGAGAAGTGGGTTGAGGATGATGAATGTTATATATACATCATTGACAACAACAATAACTTCCACGCAATGACAATGTCCTCCAACTATGCAAACGACTACACATGGACTGCTTCAATACCCAGCGGTATTGAAAGCATACGATTCACTCGATATAATCCCGAGAAACAGGGAGATAAGCCTCAGGAGTGGAACTACTGGGAGGCAGGTGACATCGGCGAATGCTCAACCTATTATGCCTTCGGTCATAGTGCAGGTATGTGGACCAACACCTTCTCAGGCCAGCAAATTACTGTGTTTGACGGTACAAACAATGGATGGCTCCGCGGCAGCGACCAATGCGAGTTCCATGTTGCGTTCACTGCTACTGACGGCAACGGCATTAGCCAGAGCTTCGACTACAAGATGAGCTATCTGACAGAGCTTAACAGATACAGCATCATCATCCCCTCTAATGTAACCACACTTTCATTTAAGCGTATGGATAGTACACAGACTACTACCCATAACTCCTGGACTAACCTGAGCAGAGGCTCCAACTACTTCTACAACATTACAGCTTCAGGAACCGGTTACTGGAGTACAAGATACATTTACATCAACGATGCTAATGGACTCAAGGGTGACGCCGCCTTCGGTGCTTACTTCTATAACAACTCCACAGGTGTAAACCAGTGGACCGGTATGAACTCCAAGTCACCGTCAGGCTATTATGTCGCTGTAGTACCCAATAATATAGCACAGGGTGTAGTATTCACAAGATACAACAGCAGCTCTGATCCCTCATGGAATAACTGCTACAACCAGACACCCAACACCCTTGAAGCCTTTGGAAGCAACAACCGCTTTACAACTTCAGGCTGGACAGGTAACAACAACAGTCAGATTAATGGTTACTGGGATTACACATCAGAGTAAAAAACAACCTAAATTTTAACGAAAGGAGAGTATGATATGAAGGCAAAGACCCGCAGTGATAAAACCAAATCATCAAGGAAACCCTTGAGTATTATACTCTCTGTTGTTTCTATTATCGAGTTAATTGTCCTGCTGACAACTATGACTTTTGCATGGTTCGAGGGACTTACCTCACTTGAAATAACCGGCGAGAATCTCACTACTGCAAGCGGACTCAAATCCAAGTTTATCGTGGGCGAAGGTACTAACTACCAGACTACCGCTAAACTTAATGAGTTCTTCCACTCACAATCCTTCGATAAAATCTCGCCTGTATCAAGCTACGGCGGCGATGAATTCTATGCACTTACAGAAGGAAGTGCTAGCAGTTATCAGGAATATGTTGACGGAGTTACCAATCAGACACTTAAATTCAGAAAGCTGTCTGACGAAGAAAAGAACTCAAGCATTATCCAGTTCCAGTTTGAGATTACCTCCGACTCAAGTGATACTGACTTCTGGTTTAAGGAGCTTCCCACCGTGAAAATCAACGGCACAGCCCTTAACAGTGAGAACAATCCCTTCAGATTCTGCTTTGATGACGGAACAGGTGCTGCAACAAACAGCGCCAACAACTACAATATGACCACTCGTACCGCATGGCCTACAGGCGGTCGTGCCGCAATCCGTGCAGTAAAAAGCATAGATGACAACGGTTATGCAACACTGAACGATACAGCAAGTGGTGACCTTATTACAAACAGAGCATGCTTCTCTGTTTTTGGCTCAAGCACTAACAAAAACGGTACATACAAATTATTTACAGTGCCTAAGAATCAGAACAAGATAATCACTGTATCTATCTGGCTTGAAGCGTTTGACCCTGCTTATAACGAAAACATCATTCCTCCCGGAGCAACAGTTGAATTTGGCATTGAATTCTGCTCCTCATGGGATGTTGTTGATACTATTACCTTCCGCGATTATACTGCAGACCAATGGATAAACACAACCAACGGCACTGATACTCAGCGTCTTGGTGTGGTTAACCTTGATTCTGACAGCAACTACTGGTACGGCAATTTCACCTATAATGAGGCTACTCACGCATGGACGGGCGATATTCCCAGAGCTGTACAGAACATTAAGTTTGTATGGCAGAATGCCAATGACAATGTTGAGGATGCATCCTGGACGGCTGCTACCAGAGGTAAAAACACTACCTTCACTGTGTTCGGCTCTGCAGCAGGTATGTGGTATGCAGACGGCGTGACAAAAATTACACTGAGCGACTATACCAGTGATCACTGGCTGTATTCATCAGATACAAAGATGAGAGTTCAGATTACATATAACGGTAGTATTATGGATTACAGTATGACTGCCTCCCCCACTGCTGACAGCTCAGGCAAGAACACTTGGGCGGCATTCATTCCCTCCTCTATCGACACAGTTGTATTCAATCGTTGTAACTCATCTGATACCTCTACTGCACTGAACACATGGAACGGCACAGGCAGAGGCACAGAAACGAGATACTACGCACTGGATGGCGGCGAGGTTGAGGTTGTTGAAGGAACAGCAATTTATCTTACTATCCCCAATGCAGTATCAAGTTACTTCTTCTATCAGAACTATACACCTGCTGTTTCTCAGACAAGTAGTCAGAACAGAACTTACATCCTGTCTACACTGAATGGTGACCGCTCCAAGATACATCAGGATAATTACCGAGTTACAGGTTCTCCCGGTAGTGAACAGGATATCTGGCTTGGTGATCAGGGTAAAATGACAAAGGTTACTGAGGACAGCTACGGCGTCACCTATGTCTTCTACTTTGACAGTCTGGCTGACGGTACCTACCTTTCATTCTGGAACAGACCTCAGGTAGACCATAACAACCTTGATAATGACACTAAGTTTGCACCTTGCTTCCAGTTTAATGCATCTGAGGGTAATGAGTTCGTATTGTTCTCTTACACACAGCTTACTCAGGGCGGATTTACTGATGCATGGGTATTCACTGATGTTCTTGTAAGAGATTACACAGGCTCTGGCGGTAACACAACCAAACCCGGCGTACAGCAGGTTGGTCAGTGGGGCCCCCCCGACCTGCCTGTGGGCACATATCAGACAAACTTCTATCATACATCAACTACCGCCACAAATGTATCTGCTAAATTTGAGTACTATGGTGTTGAGTATACAATTGACAGCCTGACACAGAGCAACTCTGACAAGAGACTCTGGTATGCAACTGCAGGCTCTATCCCCGATGATGTAACCGTAGTTACCTTCACTGATAACAACGGTAACAGCTGGACCGTAGATAACACCACAGGCAGCAGGACATCATCCACAAACTACTACTATGCTACAAGCAGCAATACAGGTAAATGGTCTGCAAAGATTACACCTCCCTCCGGCTCGTACACAACATACTTTGTACCGCTGACAGGCTCTACCGCTTCAACTGTTACAGCAAGCTTTACCTATGACGGAGTACCCTTCACCGTAAGCCTTACAAAGGGTTCTGACGGAAACTGGTCAACAACAGGTATCCCTGACTCTGTTACATCCATTACATTTACCGATAACCTTGGTAATACATGGAGTAACACAACAGGCAGAAGCTCCAGTGCAAACTACTATATGGTATCCAGCACCAGCGCAGGTACTTGGGGTAAACCCGCAAGTGCAGCAAATATGATTTATCTCAACCCCGGCGTTTGGAATACAGCCAATGCCTGGTATGCACTCTATGTATGGAATGACTCTGGTAGCACTTGGGCTAAAATGAGCGATTCTGATGGAGACGGCATCTATGAATGTGAAATTCCTGACGGATACTCTACCAATATCATTTTCTGCCGAATGGATCCTGCAAAAACAGCTCTTGATTGGGGTAGTAAGTGGAATCAGACATACGACCTCACAATGGATGGTACAAACAATCTCTACTCTATCACCGGCTGGGTTAACAACAGTGATAAGAGTACTGGTAGTTGGAGTACTAAATAATCCATCTTGATTTTACAATTTTTCTAAAAGGACGGTGAGACCGTGAAAAAGAGATTCTTTATAACTCAGATTATAGTTTTTATACTACTGACAGCGTGTCTTGTGGGTGTTACCTACTCATGGTCCACCCGTCCAGCAGTTAAGGGCGGCTTCCTGAGCACACCTATGACCTTCAGCTATACATCTCAGATTAATGGTAATCAGTGTACAGCAAAGACCTACGCAGGTACTGTAGGCGAAGACGGCACTGTCACCTACCCTGAGAATGTAGATGAATACATCACATCTGTTGATAAGGTGAGCCACTCTGCAGGCGATGTGCTTTACTTCAAGACTCTGATTGACAATGCATCAACTGTTGATACAAATGTGTCTTTCCTGATTGATGTAAATTGTGACACTGCCTTTGACGGTAATTTCTCCATCGGTACTACAGTACCCTCGCTGAAGGAAATTGCATACAGCAGCACCGCAGAGGATAAATGGATTCCTGTTGTATCTCAGTATGAGATACAGGGTGAGCGTACTGCTGTAGCCATTGAATGGTATGTTAAGCTTGACGCCAGCGGTTCATTTGGAATTGATGGATTTGCTCTTGCAAATAACTAAAAAATCTGATATTCTATTACTATACGATACCCTGTAATTATACAGGGTATCAAGTCTTTTCTAAGGAGTAACCTTATGTTTGATAAAATTAAACGAATATTCGGAGTTGTTCTGATTGTAATCCTTGTAGTAGTGCTTATTTATGTACTTGTGTCCCGTATTTCAGGTGAGACGCCGACTATGTTCGGTTATTCAATGCTGAGGGTTTCCTCTGAAAGCATGGAGCCTGAGCTGAATATCGGTGATATCATTCTTGTTAAAGAGGTAGAGCCGCAGACACTTGCTAAGGGTGATGTTATCACCTATCAAGGATTAGAAGGTCCTGTCGCAGGTAAACTTATAACACATCAGATTGTATCCGAGCCTTATGAAAAGGACGGTTTATATTACTTTACTACCCGAGGAATTAAGCCCGGTGCACTGGATGACCCTGAGATTGACCACACACAGATTCATGGCAAGGTAATGTGCAAGCTTCCCCTTGTAGGTACTATCTATGATTTCTTCTCTCAGTGGTACGGATTGGCTTGCTTTGCGGCGATTCTGCTTATTGCCTTCAGCTCTGAGATAATCAATCTTATCAGCATCATCCGCAATAAGGATGAGGATATCGACCCCGAGGTACCCAAGCACGCAACAGCTCCCAATTATGACGAGAGCTTCACAGAGACAATAGACCAGGAAACAAGTGAGGTTATCACCAATCTTGATGACGAGGTCTTATAATTACTTCTTATAAAATCAAACGCCTTTCTGTTACTATGCAGAAAGGCGTTCTTGTTGAATAATATATTGAATCAGAAAGAAAAATAGCTCACTGTTGAATTATGGATATAAATACTGTATAATTATGTAAGAAAGAGAGATGAGTTGTATGGCTAAGGATAACTGCGAGATGTGTGCGCACTATGTATTTGACCACTACTATCAATGCTATGTTTGTGAGATAAACCTTGATGAGGATGAAATGGAAAAATTCCTCAGCGGCAATAACACCAACTGTCACTACTATGAGCCTGACGATGAATACAAGATAGTCCGCAAACAGAACTGATACCTATCCCCCACTCTATAAATAATTAATCAACGCTACGATATAGAGAAAAATATCGTAGCGTTTTTATTTTTGCTGATTATTACGAAAGCTTGTGTGTTTGGTGAGGGCTTAGTGTGATAACTTCATCATTCACAAGAAAACACAGGGTTGTTTCGCTGTTGTTTGTAATGTGAGTATCGGATATTTGTGCCTTGGTCATAGCTCTGAGGTAGCGGACAATCTCTATATGGGTCATTGGGAGTATATCTTCTGAGTTTGTTATGCGTTTAAATATACTTTCTGTCTTATCCCACAAATCCTCTGTATCAAGGTCATAGGAATGGCCTATGAGCTGAAATACAGCAAGCTCCTCATCGGTATCAATAAAAGCATCAAGGAAACTGTCAAGTCTGCTGTTCAGATGAAATACTGTCCCCTGCCAACTAAAGAAATTATCAGAGGGATGAAAGCTCAGACTCTCCTGAGAGGTACGAGCATATTCAAAGCCGCATTTTCTTGCACAAGACTCTATAAGACCGCTGTAATAATCAAACGGTACAGCAAAACCGCTGACCTGAATCCCCAACAGTTTTTCAAGAGCTATCTTATCCCCTTGCATTTCAGCCAGAATTTCGGCTTCTGTGAGGTTTTCCATATAAGGATGAGTCCGAGTGTGGCTTGCAACCTCGTGGCCTGTATAAAGCGTTCTGAGGGTATTACAGGGAAGTCGCTTAACAACTAATCCACTGCTGTGTATCCATTCAAACTCTGCTTCGGCAAGAGCTGAATTCAGATTAAAGGTAGCCTTAAATCCATATTTATTCACAAGGTTTACGAGTCGCACATCCTGCAATACACCATCATCATATGACAAGTTGAACGCCTTTGACTTACCATTTGGATACAGCTTCTTTATCATATTAACCTGCCTCTCTTAACCTATCTGACAAAAAGGGCACACAGCCGAAGCCGTGTGCCCCTGATGTTAGAAGTTAATTATCAGCGTGTATACTGCTCAACTGTCTGAGTTGTACCTGAACCGCCACTGATGTAGAAGCCGTTCTGAGTATAAGTATCCAGGCTGAGGTCAACTGTCTGCTGACCCTGATTACCATTGTTGAAGATGATCCAGTTCATACCCTCGGGAATGTCGTAGGAGTAGATCTGCTCGCCCATATCGTTGGTCTCAACATAGGTCATAGGAAGGCCGGGCCAAGAATTGTTGTTCTCGTTACTTGCAGAGTTCCAGCAGTATGCATATACTGTGCTCCAACCCTTGTTGTTAGAGAAGTAAACAGTTCTGCTGCCTGCAACTGTTGTAACGGGCTCTGTGTGGAGCTCTGTTACATAATAAGAGAACCACTCGTATGCCTGCTCAAGGGAAGCCAGAGCATTCTCGATTTCCTCATCAGTACCGCCCTGAACTACGAAGTAGCCTGCGGAACCGATAACAGCCTCGAACTTCTTGTACTCGTTCTTTGTTGTATCCTCTGCGGAAATATCGTAGCCAAACTCAGCCTTTGCAGCCATCTCGTCGCTGTCTGCCTTGAGAGCAGCCTCAGTAACCCAGTCAGCCTTATCCTTGATAAGTGTGCTTGCTGTGTTATAGAGCTCGATGAGCTGATCCTTGAGATTTGTGTCGGAAGGACCTGTGCCGGGGATAGCCTCGCCAACAGGAGTATCTACCTTGATACCTGCAACATACTTCTGGATAACAGTAGCATCCTTGATGTTAACCTGCTCGGACTTGTCAGCATCTGCTGCAAGAAGTGCGTCACCCTCGAGAGTCTCGAGCTTAGCGGTATACTTCTGGATGAGAGTAGCATCCTTGATTGTGATTGTCTGGTCAAGGTCTGCGTCACCGAGGAGTACACCCTCACCAACGGGAATGCTGGGATCTGTAACGGGCTCGCCTGTGTACATATAAACTACGCAAGTGGAACCAGCAACCAGGTTACCTGAAGCATTTGCAGGAGCAATTGATGCACCAAGGTTGTTGTTTGCAGATGTTACATAGATGTCGTTGCTTGTAACGCCGTCGTGGTTAGTTACAACATCGTCAGCAAGCTTCTCACCTGTCTCTGCATCAAGGTGAGATGTAATAACCTTTGCATCGAAGGTAACAATCTTGTTCTTGATGTAGATTGTACCTGCTGCATCGTAGCCTGCCTCACCGTTGAGAGGCTCCTGCTTACCCTGACCGGACAGGAGGAACATAATCTTACAGCTTGCAGGGAAGTAATCCAGCTGGTTGTTGGACTCGTCGATAGTCTTCTTGTACCAGTTGCCAACTACCTCACCCTCGGGAAGCTCTGAAGCATCTGTAACCTTCTCCATGTTCTGGAGGGAGTTATCCCATGCGCCGAGAGGCTTCTCCTCTTCCTCTGTATATGCATACATTCTCAGAGTACCGCTGCCAAGTGCGTTGTAGTAGTAAACTGTAATCTTATCAGAAGCAAGTGCCTTGTAAACGAAGGTAATTGTTGCAGGATTGTCTGCATCGAATGTACCCTTGAAGTTAGAGGGATACTTGTCAGAAATAAGCTCAAAGCCAGCCTTGTTCTCGAAGGGAACATTGAACTCTGTGCCATCGAGCATTCTGTAGTTAACATCGGAAACGATGCTCTCGCCAGACTCGTCAACATACTTGATTGTCAGGTAGCCGCTTGTGCTGAACTGCTCATAGTAGAAGTTAACCTCTACATTCTGGCCCTTCTCAACTGTACCGTAAACGCAGTTATCGTCCTGAGTACCGGCTGTCTTCTCAATCTTTGTGATGTTGTGGTCGAAGAGTGTGTATACATCGGGAGTTGCTCTCCAAGTTGTGCCTACCTCGTAGATAGCCTCAGAGGACTTGATGAGCTCGTCGCCAACATAGTGGTTTACTGTGATTGTCTCGTACTCAGGAGCAACAGCGGTTGTTGTGCCCTGAACGAGAACTGCGGAACTGTTAGCAGCAATGTTGTATGTGCCTGAAGCAGTACCAAGAGATGTGAGGCCTGCCTTCTCGCCATCTGCTACGATTGTCCATGTGCCTGCGGGAAGTGTAACTGTACCTGCAGCACCGTTGTTAACAGCTACGATAACGCTTGACCACTCGCCAGCCTTGTTGTTGCTGAGGGAGTAAGCAAGGATACCGTTTTCATTAGAAGTTGTAAGCCATGTGGGGTTGTTGTAGGTCTCAGAATTTCTGAAGGGGCTGAATGCAGCACGAATCTGTCTCATACCCTTTGCATAAGCAACCTCAGTTGCGTATGTCTCAATTCTTGTCCAATCAAATGCGTTTGTTGCGCCTGCATTATAGGAGTTACCGTTGCCGTACTTTGTACGAGCAAACTCTGTACCTGCAAGTGTAAAGGGAAGACCCTGAGTTGTGAACAGGTATGTGAAGGTTGTTCTGAGCATTGCTCTGTACTTTGCATCAGTTGTGTCGAAGCCAGCCTTATTGGAAGAAGAAGCTGCCTTGTTAGACATAACAATGTTATCCCACCATGTAACACCGTCGTGACAGTCTACATAGTTTACGGACTGGTTGGGATACTTGGTGTAACCATCAGAGGAGAACTTACCAAGAACGCCGCGCTTGAGTGTGTTAGCATAAGCCTTTGTAGCTGCACCGGAGAGCCAGCCCTTCATAGTACCTGCCTCAGAACCGTGCATAGCCTGTCTTGTGTAGGAGTTGAAGCCTGCGATATTGGAGCTGAGCTTTGCAAAGTAGGGAGTCTCCATTGCATTGCCTGCAGAAAGACCGCAATCGCCAACGCCCCAAGGCTCGCCGTACATGATGATCTTCTTGCCTTCGCCGTCATACATGTTGTTGAACATTGTTCTGATCTCGTTCATTGTAACGATATCATGAGCTGCAGCAAGGTCGAAACGGAAGCCGTCGATGTGATACTCCTCAACCCAGTATCTGAGGGAGTTGAGCATATAGCTGTTGAACATTGCCTTATCAGAAGCCAGTGTGTTACCGCAACCTGTACCATTGATGTAGAAGGTTGAGCTGGACATTCTGTAGTAGTAACCGGGGCAAGTGTAAGTGAAAGCAGACTGCTCTGTTACATATGTGTGGTTGTAAACAACACCCATAATAACAGCGATGCCTCTGTCGTGGAGAGCCTGAATGAGCTGCTTGAACTCGTTGATTCTTACATTACCGTCGTAGGGGTTTGTAGCATACATACCCTCGGGGAGGTTGTAGTTCTTGGGATCGTAGCCCCAGTTGTAAGACTCGGGGTTAGTCTCGTCGCCGGAAGCGAAGTCGAAGGGACACTGAATGTGAACAGCGTTGATACCCTGCTCTACAAGATAGTCGATACCGACTCTCTTTGCTCCATCCTCACCGTTGATTGTGAGGCCGCCCTCCATGAAGCCGAGGAACTTGCCCTGATAGTTGTCATCAACGCCTGATGTATCGGAGGATGTAAGGTCAGCAATATGTACCTCCCAGAGAATAGCATCTGTCTGATTCTCGAGGAATACATGCTCGTCCTTATCCCAACCGTCAGGATCAGTGGAGTCAAGGTCAACTACCATTGAACGGTCACCGTTAACACCTGCTGCCTTAGCATAGATGTCGTAGGTTTCCTTAGTACCTGCGGAGGTGGTGACAATGTATGTATAGTATACATTCTTCTGATCACCTTTGAGTGTGTAAGACCAAACGCCTGTTGTGCTGTTGTAGTTCATGTCATACTTGCCGAGGTTTGCAGCACCGCTCTCCATATCGGAGCCGGTAGCATACAGCTTCAGCTGAACTCTGGTAGCATTGGGTGACCACACATTCCAAGTTGTCTGCTCAGGTGTGTAGTTGGCACCCAGGTCAGTTTTGGACTTGTCTGCCTGTGTCTTCAGATAGGCCTGTGCTTGTGTCTCAAGATAATCTACATTGTAGTAGTTACCGAGCTTTGCACCGGTATCTGCGATTTCGGTCTCTGCAGCGTTAGCGGTCAGGCTGATTGTGGAAATACCTGCAATCATCAGAACTGTTAACACGAGAGAAACCAGTCTTTTGAATTTCAAAAAAATCCTCTCCTTCTTAGTGCATTATACTGCACTTTAATTCATCATTGATTATACCACAGACTCTCAAAAAAATAAACAGTTTTGATATTATTTTTTGCTCACGAATTGCACAATCTTTACAGAAAATATTTGTTAATATTGATATTTGACAAGTGCAAATTGGGGTATATCCTCAGCAATAGGCACAAATTTGACATAAAAAAGCAGCCCGACAAAGGTCGGACTGCCATAGTAAATGATAAGTATTTGCAAAACGGGATTACTTATAAGATGTGATTTCTGTATGCATCCTGATTGCGCTTGATATCCTCAAGAATCTTCTTGTTGCTTGTAACATTAACAAAGTTGATAATAATGAAAATCATAGCGACGGTATTAAAGATAGCACCGAACACTATCATACCTACGGAGCTGCATCTCTCAACTACGGGAGCACAGTCGGTGTAGAGAGTTCTCATATAATAGTCAACCTTACCAATCATCTTAAAGCTGATGATAGCAAGAGGTGCAAACACAATTGCATAAACAAGCAAAGGTAAAGCCTCAGGAGCACCAACTATAGCCAAAAATGTAAACATAGCTACATAGCCTATCCACACAAAACCGAAAATCTTCCAGCAAAGACGCTCGTTTATGAGTCTTGCATAGATATTATCAAGCAATGCCTGCTGTTCTTCCTTAGTGCTTGTAGGGACATCAGTTGAATTCTGAGCAGATACAGGCACGGCAGGAGCATATACCGAATTCTGCACAGACTCGGCATATACATTCTGAGACTCTGCCTGAGAAGCTACTGCCTCGGGTACAGATACAGGTTCTGACTCCAAAGCAGGCTCAGCAACTACTGAAGCATATACATTTTCATTGAGAATTTCCTCATCAGCTACAGCCTCTGCTACAGGCTGGGATGCCATATATACAGGAGCTTCCTCAACAACAGGTACAACCTCAACTGAAGGTACAGACTCAACCAGAGGTGCTGTCTCTGTTACAGGGGTTGCTTCAACCACAGGTGCTATGTCTGCAACCTTAGTTCCGCAACTGCTGCAAAAGCGTGCACTCTCGGAAAGCTTCGTTCCACAATGGGCGCAAAATGCCATATTCATTACCTCTTTCCATATATCTTTACTTTCATTATAACATTATATCTGTACAAATCAAGAGTTACAGGGACAACCTGACAGTTTAATATCGGTAAATCCCACACCGAAGGCTGTACCCATAGAGAGGCACACTGTGTCTTCCCTATCGGTAAAATTCAATGCAATAGCTGTACCGTCGTGTACAAGCCTGACTCTGATTTGCTGATGAAGTGCAGAGGACACATCGTGAGCAAGGAGGTTGCCGTATTCATCACTCAGGTTAAAGAGCTTGGCATAGCCGCCCCTGTCCTTGAACAGTCTGTTACCCACGGTATAGTTGGCGATACTGATGACAACATTATTGCACAGTTCCCCTGAGCCCATGGCTTCTCTGCAGGTATCAGCCACAACATTCACAAGGTACTTGTGAAGCTCCAGAGCCTTTGCGTGATTCTCCGGGGAATCAGAAGTGTCAAGCTCCATATGCAGTGACGGCCGTGTACGAAGCTGGATAAACTCGGATATATCTCCTCTGCGTTTTCTGATAACAGAACGCTTCAGGTTAGTCTGTCCGAAGTCAAGAACTGCCGCTCCTGAGCAATTCTCAGGCAGGAGCTTTGCACAGCCCATCACACCTAAATGTGAGCCGTTATCATATAGGTTGATATTGTAGGGCTTCTCCCCTGCCATATCAAACACATAGAGAATCTGCTCCTTGAGTCTTCTGCCCAGAAGTCCGCTTGCAAGTCCCCCTGTGAGGATTACAGTTTTGATGTTTGCCCAGTAGTCCCAATGAACCGACTCCCAATCTGCACGAGCCGCTCTGTTAAGCGGATGGCCTTGCTTGAGAGTTAAGAGAATCACACCCAGACGGTTGCCGTATTTACGGACAATGGTATCGGCCAGATTCTTCTGTATAATATCGTTGCTGTAGGTGGCATCGTCCAGAAACTTAGGCATATCCTTATCTGTATATGCAGACAAATCCACATGGCGTCTGAGTGCGAGGGTCTTTATCTCCTGAGTTATAAGCCCTGCAGAGAATATCTCGTTGACACTCCTGCCTATTATATCGTCGGCAATACCTCTGACAGGAATATAGGCAATAACCCCTCTGTTAACAGAGCAAAGAGATGTTACATATTCGGTTTTTTCTTCTTCTGAATAAAACAGAAAGGGGTTATTCATATATATCCTCCGTATTATCAGCTGCCTGCAGATTCGTAGGCGCTGACACCTTTTTTCCATATAAACTGGGAAATAATAAACAGAAGCACAGACACGCCTACAGTGACAGGCAGACTCCATACAGCTTCACCTCTGAGGATGAATATTGCAGGATAGTATGCTGTCAATGCAAAGGGCAGGATGTATGTGATTGCTGTCTTTATAAATCCATTATATATCTTTGCAGGATATTTTGCAAAGTCGTTTGTCATATAGCACATATGGGTTATATGACCGCTTCGCTTTGTCCAGAAGGCAATGGCGGCTGTGCCGGTTTTGACTGATGTGAATATCATAATCGCAAAGGGCATCACTGCAATAACAGGCAGTACACGCCACCAGTTAATTGCTCCAGAAACATCCGCAGGCATAGAAAGAGTGCTGTAAATTATAAGGGCAACACCTACTATAATCTCACCCATAGCGTCTACGCAGAACTTCTCACAAAGTACATAAAACCAGGGGTTTATTGGACGGGTCAGGTATTTGTCAAAGTCGCCTCTGTCAACAAGCCAATAGCCAAGGCTCCACAGGTTATCAAAGAAAAGGTGGTCTATGCCTTTGGGAATAAGAGAAAATCCGTAAATAAACAGCACCTCGTTGAAGCTCCAAGAATCAAGCACTACTCCATCCTTAGCATAGCACAGAGCTGGAATTGTAGAAAAGATAATTCCCAGACAGAAAATCTGCACTGCCTGCTCAAGGAGAAAGCCGATAGCACCAAGGAGAAAGTCCACCTTGTATTCCATAAGCTTTTTCAGGTACTGCTTGATAAAAATTTTATGTAATCTTAAATATTTTAGCATAGCATCAACCTCCGTGTACCACAAGGCGTTTCATTGCACTTTTGAGCACAAGCTTTGATGCAACTACAAATATCAAAAGCCACAGAAGCTGCAGGCTCATATAGAAGATAATCTCCTTTGCCTCGTACATTCCCATATAAATCATAACAGGTGTGTAAGAGAGGGATGCAAAGGGCAGATATCCCAGCACCTGTCCGAAGCCTCCCATAAATGCCAGAGGCACTGTTGCACCTGACAGGAAGCCTACGATAACGCCTTTGATGATATCTGTTCCCCATAGGTTTTTAAGGTAAAACGCAAGGAAACCATAGATAACATTAAAGAAAAAGTTGATTCCGTATGCCAGAAGAAGGCTCACTATATACAGAAAGAACATAGGCACATTAAGCATAAACACACCGTTTGTTATCCATCTGTAAGCCTCAACACCCACGGTTATTGGCAGGAATACTATCAGAAGCTGAAGTATCTTGCCCCCAAGCTCCTGAAACATAAAGCACATATCAAAGTCCACAGGCTTTATCATACGCATAGCGATGGAGCCGTCCAGTATCTCCTTGCCTACTGCATATGAGCCGTCGGAGTATGTAATGTAACCGCTCAGGAATGTGATGAAAAGATACACCACCATGTTATCATAGGTGAAGCCGTACAGCGTAGAACTGTCAGAGCTGTCAAAAACAGCCTTCCAAACAAAGAACATTACAAAGCACTTCATTATCTCTCCCAGCAGGAAGAATATAAAGTTGACTCTGTAGGCTACCATCTCAAGGAGTCCTGCGCGGGTAAAGGGTTTATAGATGCGAAGCAGTCGTTTCATCCTGTTCGCCTCCTCCTAAATACAGCCTGCGGATAATCTCCTCAATATCGGCATCCTTAACATTGATGTCCTTAACATGAACTCTGGATAAAGTATAGGACAGCATATTCTCTACAGTTACAACATCACTGTTAAAGCGGACCTTTATGTTGCTTCCGCTTTGCTCTACACTCAGGTCATCATCGGAGAAAGAAAAATCTTCCTTGTAGGAAAGCTTGGAGAAATCCTGTGAATTCTTCAGCTCAAAGCCGAGCTCTCGCATCTGTCCGTAGCGGCGTCGAAGCTCCGAGAGCTCTCCGTCAAAGACCTTCTTGCCCTTGTCAATCATAACAATACGCTTACACAGAAGCTCGATATCCTCCAGGTCGTGAGTTGTAAGGATTACGGTGGTGCCGCTTTCCTCACTTATCTTCTGGATAGCCTTTCTGATATTATCCTTAACCACTACATCAAGTCCGATGGTAGGCTCATCAAGGAAAAGCACCTTTGGATTATGAAGCAGTGATGCGGCAATATCAGCACGCATACGCTGGCCAAGTGACAGAGTACGCACAGGGCTTGTGATGAAATCATCAAGCTCCAGCACCTCGTTGAGAAATGCCATACGCTCATTATAGTCTTCCTCGGGAATCTCGTATATCTCCTTGAGCACCATATAAGTCTCTCTGAGTGCCAAGTCCCACCAAAGCTGGGTCCTCTGTCCGAAAACCACTCCGATTTCCTTAACATAATCCTTGCGGTTTTCTGTGGGTATTTTGCCGTCTATACGGCACTCGCCGGAGGTAGGAGTCAGGATGCCTGTCAGCATCTTAAT
This sequence comes from Ruminococcus sp., assembly GCA_017473775.1. Classification (GTDB taxonomy): domain Bacteria; phylum Bacillota; class Clostridia; order Oscillospirales; family Acutalibacteraceae; genus Ruminococcoides. The sequence goes on along the minus strand of JAFUJH010000043.1, from coordinate 7,216 downwards.
AACAGTAGATTTACCTGCACCGTTAGGGCCGATAAATCCGATAATCTCTCCCCGCTTTACATCAAAGCTGATATCATCAACAGCCTTGACAGTTTCATACTCAGGCTTGAAAAGAGCTTTGAAGCTGCCTTTGAGCCCGGGCTCCTTGATAGTCTTTCTGAATTCTTTTTTCAGGTTAGTAACCTGAATCATTACATCGTTGTTCAATTTATACCCTCCTTATACCAATAGTATAAGTACACAAAAGAGGCGTACCGCATAACGCCCCTGCTGATATGCAATCAGCTAAGCCTATAATTATCAGCAGCACAGCACCGTATACCCTGTGCCTTAGTAGTCTGCAAATTGGCACAAAGCTGCTGAGGGTGCTCTGCCCTCGTGAATTAAACATACACAAGGGGACTGAAGCCTTGTGATGTTAACTGATACCTTCCTCGTGAATCAGCATAGTCTGATTATAAAACGGAGATTTTGAAGTGTCAACATTAGCATGGTAAGTTTTTATGATATTCACTAATTTCGACAAAGACCTTGGCTTTTATAGCACTTTTCAAAGGTAATTATTTGTGATATACTGACTGCGGTGATTATATGATTTGCAGTTTATGCCCCAACAAATGCTCTGCATTCAGAGATAAGAACACAGCAGGCGGAAAATGTAATATTGCCACGGTGCCCAGAGTAGCAAGGATTGCTCCGCATATGTGGGAGGAGCCTCCCATAAGCGGAACAAAGGGCTCAGGTGCAGTGTTCTTCAGCGGATGTACTATGAAGTGCATCTACTGTCAGAATTCAGAAATCTCTGCAGACAATTATGGTGTAGATATTGACGCTCATACCCTTGCACAAGAATATAAAAGACTTGAGGAGTCAGGTGTGCACAACATAGACCTTATCAGTGCAACTCAGTTTCTGCCTGAGATTCTCAGGAGCTTTGAGATTTATATGCCGAAAATCCCCATTGTATACAACTGCGGCGGGTACGAGAGGGTTGAAACACTGAAAGCCCTTGAGGGGATAGTTGACATATACCTGCCTGACTTCAAATATTCTGACGATGCTCTGGGGCTTGAGTACTCACAAGTTGAAAACTACTGTGAAATGGCAGAGAAAGCCGTTGAAGAAATGCTCCGACAGACAGGCAGGCTCACTCTAGATGACGAGGGCATTGCACAGAGGGGTGTGCTTGTACGGCATCTGGTACTGCCTAATCACACAAAAAACAGTATCGGGGTATTGAATATTCTCAAAGAGAAATTTGGTGACGATATAACCCTGAGTCTGATGGGTCAGTATATCCCCCACGGAAAGGCACTGAACCACCCGAAGCTCTCACGCAAAATCACAAAGAGAGAATACGAAAAGGTGCTCAACCACCTTATTGATTTGGAGATAGAGGGCTTTGCACAGGAGCTGAAGGCTGCTGACGAGAGTTTTATTCCTTTGTGGAATTATAAAGCGGAATAACATATAATAAACAACCCCGACGGAGTTTGTGCACTGTGCACCGCTCCATCGGGGTTCAATTATTCTTCGCTTACTCTGAGCCAGAGTTCTCCGTTTTCACTTTCGGTCAATCCCATTTGCAGGTACTTTGTCTGCACACTGCCGTCTGTGAATTTTACTGTTACATCGACGGTGGAATCTTCAAGGATAAGCTGTCTTATCTCCTGCGTAATGCGGTCAAGCTCTGAATAAAGTCTCTCCTCATCCTCTGACATTTCTCCGCCTTCAAAGGTATGGCTTGATTTAAGCTCGGTTATCTCCTGCTCACACAGCCACAGGAGGTCAAGCTTTTCTGATATTTCCTTATTGCTATGGTTGCTTTCAATTACAAACTCAAGCTTATTGCTCAGGTTTATGACATCACATTTTTTTGTATTTGTGTAAGTAAATGTATCGCAATATATATTTCCGAAGGAAAGTCCGTCTGAATACTCGCTGAGCTCATCAGCTGTATACTGAGAATTCGCAAGACTAATTCCCGAATACTCTTTCTTTGCTTCTTTTATTTCTTGCTCAGCTATATTCTCATCAGAATATATAAAATATCCTGCAGGCGACAAAGCAAAATATGTGCCCTCAGCATTTGACTTGAAGGTCACAGATTCTATTCCTTTGCCTTCAATGCTGAAATTTGTAAATGCATAGCTTTGAAAAAAGTTGGGAGAAAAATCTTCGTACCTCTCAAGATTAGGATACATAGCCCAACCACCTGAGAGAATTCCTGAGTAAACAGCAATTGTACTTCCGCTGCTCTCTCCAAGGGATTCCACCTGATTAGCGTTTGCATTAATAACAAAGCTGTAGTCATCCTGTGCATAAGGACGGATTGCATAACCGCTGTGAAGTGTAAACACAAGAGTTGCCGCAAACACAAGCACAAGACAAGCCGCCAGTAATCCTGCAATTATTTTTCTTCTCGAGAATTTACACACCAGTCTGTCATCCGTCAAATCGTATGCATCCAATGCTGACTGCACTGCCCTACTCACTGCTTTTTCTGACGGTGTTATTCTATCAAATTCTTTATAAGTTTTTTCAAACATATTCATCATAGCCTCCGTCTATCAGAATTTTCTTTAGTTTTTCTCTGCCGCGTCTGAGCTGAGAGCCGATTGTATTACTGCTTTTTCTGAGAATTTTACCGATTTCTTCTATGGAAAAGCCCTCATAATAATACAGGTACAGCACATTTCTGTAACTTTGCGGAAGTTTCTGCAATTCTTCAAGGACACCTGCAGTAACTTTCTCCGCAGCAGGGATATCCTCGGTTAGCTCCTCTGTACTGTGAAGCAAAGAGATTTTTCGGAAGTTCCTGCATTTATTGATAGTAACCCTGCAAAGCCAGAATCGCAGGTATTCTTCCTCATCAAGAGGTGCATTACAAGTCACAATGGCAACTGATACCTCCTGCAATATATCTTCTGCATCAGCAAAATTGCCGAGATTGTGATAAGCAATTCGGAAAATCATATCTGCGTATTTTCTTACAATCTGCTCTATTTTCTTTTTGCGGTTTGAGTTAATAAGTTCGGTATCGGGTTGCAACCTGTTGACCTCCTCTCATTAAGTAATACAACTGAGGTTACGATTTTTGTGCAATGAATGAAAATAATTTTGAAGTAACCCATCACAAGTCTCCAATCTTTACACAAGAGGTCATCGATAGATTACATATGTCTGTTCTTACCACAAGCAACAAACCCCACGGGATATAGTCCGTGGGGTTGTGTTTTGCATTATCGTATTAAATTACTTTGCGAAGTCGATTGCTCGGGACTCGCGGATAATGTGTACCTTGATATGACCGGGATACTCAAGCTCAGCTTCAATCTTCTGGCAGATATCGCGGGCAAGAACAGCCATCTTATCGTCACTTACTACCTCAGGCTTAACCATAATGCGGATTTCGCGGCCTGCCTGAATAGCAAATGTAGTATCAACGCCGTCAAAGGAAGAAGCAACGCTCTCCAGCTTTTCAAGACGCTTGATGTAATTTTCAAGGTTTTCTCTGCGTGCACCGGGACGGGCTGCAGAGATAGCATCTGCTGCCTGAACAAGACAGGCAACGATGGTCTTGGCTTCGATATCGCCGTGGTGTGCGTGGATAGCGTGAATAACAGCATCGCTTTCCTTATACTTTCTGGCAACCTCAACGCCAAGCTCGATATGGCTACCCTCCATCTCGTGGTCGAGAGCCTTACCGATATCATGGAGAAGTCCTGCACGCTTTGCAACAGCAGGGTCCATACCCAGCTCTGTAGCCATCATACCTGCAATGTAGGAAACCTCCAGAGAGTGATTGAGTACATTCTGTCCATAGCTTGTACGATAGCGGAGTCTGCCCAGGAGCTTGATAAGCTCGGGATGAAGATTATCGATACCTGCGTCGATAACAGCGTGCTCACCTGCACTCTTGATTGCGGATTCAACCTCGCGACGAGCCTTGTCTACCATCTCCTCAATCTTTGTGGGATGGATTCTGCCGTCGGAGATAAGCTTCTCCAGTGCGACCCTTGCAATCTCGCGTCTTACAGGCTCGAAGCAGCTCAGTGTGATTGCCTCGGGTGTGTCGTCGATAATCAGGTCAACACCAGTGAGTGTTTCGATAGCGCGGATATTTCTACCCTCTCTACCGATGATTCTGCCCTTCATCTCGTCATTGGGCAGAGCAACAACAGATACTGTTGCCTCGGTTACATGGTCAGCAGCAAGACGCTGGATAGCAAGAGAGATGATGTTTCTTGCCTTCTTGTCAGCCTCATCCTTGAGCTGCTGCTCATACTCCATAATTTTGAGTGACTTTTCGTGGGCAAGCTCGCCGTCAAGCTGCTCAAGCAGATATGCCTTAGCCTGCTCAACAGAGTAACCGGAGATACGCTCCAGCATTTCAAACTGGCTTTTCTTGATTGTCTCAATCTCCTCCAGTTTCTTCTCTGCTTCCTTCAGCTTTCTTGCCACAGTTTCTTCTTTCTTCTCGAGATTATCCAGCTTTTTGTCCAGAGTTTCCTCCTTCTGCTGAATTCTTCTCTCCTGTCGCTGCACTTCCTTGCGACGCTCGTTTAATTCTTTTTCAGATTCGTTTCTCAGGCGATGGAGCTCGTCCTTGCCCTCGATTATGGCTTCCTTTTTCTTTGCTTCGGCAGTTTTCATTGCGTCGGAGATAATGCGTTTAGCCTCCTGCTCGGCACTGCCGATTTCGTTCTCTGCGACCTTTTTTCTGTGAAGTCCGCCGACAACAAAGCCAACTGCAATACCAACCACAACAGCAACAGCCACAAGAACAAGCGCAAGCCATAATTCCATAGTGTGACACCTCCTTGATTTGAATTTTTTTCAGATTCAACTCACGGTGCCGTTAAAAATTAGATATGCTATTATAAGTTACCGCTAAAAATAAAAAAAGCGGTCGGATATAAAAACGATGAAGCCTGCATAATGCTCACGCAAAATACAGTAAAACTACCCTCATCGCGGTAAAATAAGATATCCGCCCGTAAATTATATAGAATTATAGAATAAATATATATAATGTATATTTTAATTTAACGGTAAATGGTAAAGGAATAATAAGGATATCTATAAGTAACGGCTCATCTAAGAGTCCAATAAAAAAATAAGAGTACTGTGGGTCAGTGCCATGACCTCAGTACAGACGAAAAATAATGTTAATATTTCGTCTTATACTATATTAAATGATATACCGCTGTTTGTCAAGAATATTTTGTATATTTTTATACATAACAATAAGGTATAAATAGTTGAAAGTAGATTAATTCCATAAAATTTAACTGCTCCTGAAAATAGAATTTTGCAACAAACAGAAATTGTGTATGGTGTATTTTTGCATAAAAAATTACCACACAACCCAATGAATAGTCAAACTTTATACAAAATCAGTTAAAATCTTCACAAACTATTGAATTTACAAAAAAAACAGGATATAATCTAATCACCAATAAAATACAGGAGGATGTATCAATATGTCAGTAAAAGTTGGTATTAACGGTTTCGGTCGTATCGGCCGTCTTGCATTCAGACAGATGTTCGGCGCAGAGGGTTACGAGGTAGTTGCAATCAATGACCTCACAAGCCCCAAGATGCTCGCTCACCTGCTCAAGTACGATTCTGCTCAGGGTAAGTATGCTCTTGCAGACACAGTTACACACACAGACAACTCCATCACAGTTGATGGCAAGGAGATCACAATCTACGCAGAGAAGGACGCTAACAACATTCCCTGGGGCGAGCTCGGCGTTGAGGTTGTTCTCGAGTGCACAGGCTTCTACTGCTCCAAGGAGAAGTCCATGGCTCACATCAATGCAGGTGCAAAGAAGGTTGTTATTTCTGCTCCCGCAGGCAACGACCTGAAGACAATCGTATTCTCTGTTAACGAGGATACACTCACAGCTGATGATCAGATCATTTCTGCTGCTTCCTGCACAACTAACTGTCTTGCTCCTATGGCTAAGACTCTGAACGACCTTGCTCCTATCCAGAGCGGTATCATGGCTACTATCCATGCTTACACAGGCGATCAGATGATCCTTGACGGTCCTCACAGAAAGGGCGACCTCAGACGCGCACGCGCTGGCGCAGTTAACATTGTTCCCAACTCCACAGGTGCTGCTAAGGCTATCGGTCTTGTTATCCCCGAGCTCAACGGCAAGCTCATCGGTGCTGCTCAGAGAGTTCCTGTTCCCACAGGTTCCACAACTCTTCTCTTCGCAGTTGTTAAGGGTAATGTTACAAAGGACGACATCAACGCTGCTATGAAGGCTGCTGCAAGCGAGAGCTTCGGCTACAACGAGGACGAGATCGTTTCTTCTGATATCGTTGGTATGAGATACGGCTCACTCTTCGATGCTACTCAGACAATGGCAACTTATATGCCTGAGACAGACACAACTCAGGTTCAGGTTGTTTCCTGGTACGACAACGAGAACTCCTACACATCTCAGATGGTAAGAACTATCAAGTACTTCGCAGAGCTTGACAAGACTCTCTAATCACTAAACTTATATGCACAAAACGGGCAGTCGTTTGACTGCCCGTTTTTTGTTATCAACTGCAAAATTATGTTATTGTAATCTGCTGTAATCTGCGGATAACTGTGTTTGCAATTCTGCGGATTCTGCCATCTTCAAGGGGAATGCTCCGAGTTTTCTCAAGCAGTGTTCCTGCGGTCTGTACAAAGCCCTCAAGAAGCTCTGACCGCTCTGTGGTCTCGGGTGTTTCCTCCTCAGGGTCGAGCAATCCCCACAGGTTAAAGTCATCATCACCGTAGGAATTTTTTCTTTCGTCAGGTCTTATCCCACCTGTTCCGGGTACTCCACCCTCAGGGCCTGCAGGAAATCTTCTTCCGTTTTGCTTGCCTGTAGTATATCCGTAATTCTGCCAATCGTCAGGAAGCGTTGCTCTCTCTCCGCTGTCGAATTTTCCTCTACGATAGAAATAATCACTTCCATCGTAGAATCGGATATCATCCTCTTCTGACACTCTCTGTAAAGTTTTAAGGAAATACGCAAGCGTTCCTCCGTCGTGTTTGCTGTATTTGACTTCATCATAGATTACTCCTCGTATAATAAAGTAGTAGTTTTTAGAGTCCCTCTCCAAGGACAAATATGCTACACTGTAAATGGTGCTGTGGATTGGTGTATCACTCCTACCGCATGACGGTTTTTGAAAGGCTCCAACCACAGATCTTTGCAGT
>JAFUJH010000042.1 GCA_017473775.1 Ruminococcus sp. | reverse complement strand
TTTTCTGCATCTTTAGGTATCAGCCACACACGGCTAAGATGTATTACACCCTCAATCCTATTTTCAGAACATAGTTTTTGTACTCGCCGTTCTGAAAGTTCCCATTTCACTGCTGCTTCCTGTACGGTCATATATTCAAACATAATCAACCTCCAAAATCGTAATATATACATTATAGTCGGTCAAACGAATAATATCAAACATGTGAATATGAACTTTAATAGCCTATAACAAGAGATTATATATCCTGTTATAAGAGATTTCAGACCGTTCTATAAGAACTTTCACTTCTGTAAAATATAATAGAAGCATTATATTGATACAAGGTGGTGAGCTTATGGACGAAAGAAACAATGATTTTGACTTCGATTTTATGCCGATAGGACAGGCTATTAAGAAAGCCAGAACAGCCCAAGGTATGACCAGAGAGCAACTTGCCCGCATCGTTGACTACGACCCAAGACATCTGCAAGCAATCGAAAACGAGGGACAATATCCAAGTCTGGAGCTGTTCATTCAGCTTGTGACGATGTTCGATGTGTCGGTTGACGAATACATATTTCCTAACAAAGAAGTCAATAAAAGTTCCGTCCGCAGACGCTTAGACGCACAGCTCGACAAGTTAGACGATAAAGAACTGTCCGTTATAGAAGCAACTGTCAACGGGCTATGTAAGGCAAAAGAGCCAGAGGATTAAAACCTCTGGTTTTCTTTTGCTTATTTTAATAGGCAGGAATACCGTAACCGAGGATTTCGTAATATCCGACAGGATATTGCCGCTGCCTGCAGGTGTCTCCAGAATTACCCTCAACGGTGTAAACGATGCCGTTCTCAACTTTCTCAACAATACCCGTATGGTCGGAAACGCCGTCCTGTCCGTTTTCATCGTCCCAATCAAAGAAGATGATTTGTCCTGCTGTCGGCTCGGCGGTATTGTCCGCCCATTGTCCTCTGTCCTTAAACCAATTCACACCGTCCGAACAAAGGGCATACTTCGGTATTATGCCGTTGTCGATATAGCCGCACTCATTAGCACACCAAGATACGAAGCAGGCACACCATTCCACACGCCCCTCAAAGCCGTACCACGACCAATAAGGCTGACCTCCTACATTGCCTACCTGCGATAAGGCAACGGTTACGATTTCGCCATCGCCCACAGAGATACCGTATAGCACCTGCGACCAGAGCGAATTGTTTTCCTCGGCAAGCAGCTCCGAGAGCTGTTGTCGTTGTTCCTCATTAAAGCCGTATTGGTCTGCCATTTCTTCAGCAGTCTTATGGCTGACCGTGATATACAGGTAAGTCCGTGTGACTGTGGTTTCCGTCTGTACGATATTCCCGTGACCGTCATCACTCTCGGTTATTACGGTTTCGGTCTTGCTTTCCGTTCTGGAACTTATTTCGTTCATCTCCCAGAAGATGTTCGACAAGAGCTGTTTCTTGCTTTCGTCCATAGTCGCCACTTCCTGTGGATTATCTGGGTCTGTGGTGGTCTTGACGGAATAGACCGCAAGCACCTCTTTCCAGACCGCACGGCTTCCCGACATTTCCAGAACATCGTGGGCTGTACCGCTTTGGATTTCATCAAGTTGGGTGTCATACTCGGTATTGATTTCACGGACTACACTCTGCATCGTCATACCATTGCCAGAGTCCTCTCCAGAAAAAAAGATACCAAACACCGAGCCTACGAGTAACGCTATAAGGCAGATAACGATTATAACAACAACAGCTACCCAACCGCCTGCGGCAATCGCCGCTATCAGAGCCTTTGTCCCTGCGATAATCGCCTTGACTGCCGCAACGGTAGCTTTGACCGCCACCTTGATAGCGGCAACCGTAGCCTTTTCGGTGGCTTTCGCTATCTGTGCAGCCCTCTGAGCCGCTTTTGCAGAAGCCTTTGCCGCCGCCTGCGTTGCTTTGGCTGTCTGCTCGGCTGTTTTAATCGCCGCCTTAGAGGTCGCCTGTGCGGTCTTAACGCTTTTCTGGGTGGTCTTGACCGTGCCTTTAGTAGCTGTTTTGACCGTCTGTCCTGTGCTTCGGGCAGACTGCTTTACAGTCTTTTCGGTCTGTTTCGCTGTCTTAACGGTCTGGGCAGAGGTACGGCGTGCAGTTCCGTGACGGATCTGCACGCCTGCCTGCTCGGACATATTCTGTGCCGCTTTCTTCTCGGCGGCTTTGGCAGCCCGTTTCTGCTTAAAGTCGGCAACCTTATCCTTTGCCTTGACGATATTTTCCTGTGTGGTCTTAACACCTTTCTGACCCTGCTTGTTGAATTGGTGTACGCCTTCCTCGGCAATACGCTCCGTGGCATTGGAATACCTGTCGGCGGCATATTCCGAAGCGGAGTTTTCATCGGCATAATAGCCCTGTTCCGCCTTATCCTTAGTCTTAGCATAGGCGGCTTTCATACGCTCCGAAGCAATAGCGGCTTTGTCTATGGTCTTAATCGTGCCTTTGACCGCATCTCTGGTTTTAATATCAGCCATAGAAAACCTCCTTTCCTTGAAGCTGTGCGGATATTAGGCAACCTTTTTCGCCACAACAACAAGTCTGCCGTTCTGTGCGGAGTATTCGCAGGTCGAGAGCGTGATGAGCCTGTCGCCGTATTCGGCGGTCACGCCTGTATCATACAGGGCAAGCTCCTTGCACTTTTCGATATAAGTGTTAAAGGCTTCCTCGTTCTCTGCATCTACAAAGTCATAGTAACGAAAGCCCTCAGAGCTGTATGCCACGGTCTTAAACACGGCTATAATTTCATATCCGCCCTGCTGTGTGAGAGTATCAAACTGAATGGTCTTGTGTTCCTCATAAAAGTTCTTGGATTTGTAATCTTCCAACGCTCCGAACATCTTGCCGCCCTTAATGTGATGACCGTAAATGATGAGATTATCGCTACTGTCAAGGTCGCAGTTTTCCTGCACATAGGGCGTACCTAAATCGCTGTACTCCTTTCCAAAGTTGCGTTTGAGATAATAGTTAGGACTGTCAACGGTCTGCATTACGGGGTAATTTATGGTCGTGCCGGCTACGGAAAGCCAGCCGACCATATCCGTGTTTTGCAGGAACAGCTCGCCG
>JAFUJH010000041.1 GCA_017473775.1 Ruminococcus sp. | reverse complement strand
TTCTCTCCCTCCGTATTTTGCCTTCGGCAAAATCCACCTCTAACTGAGCCTGTCTCCCTCTGTCACTCCGTGACATCTCCCTCACACTGTGAGGGAGTCTTCCCTCGTCAGAGGGAGGCACGGACTTTTTCTACAGTCACAGGCATCGCAGTTTTCACTGCGGTGCTTTTCTTTTATTTAAAAAAATCGAACAAATGTGCGAAAAATCATTGATTTTTTTAAAAATCCGTGTTAGTATATTATTGTGAGAATAAATCTCACGGCTCAGATATAACGAATACGCCCCAATTTGTTATGAGTATGAAGTTTAGCGAAAGGATATGAAAAAATATGGATTATTTGAAATGGTCAGAGGAGTATATGGAAGAAGCCAATCTTGTTCTTCGTAATATAGATAGGCTGAGAGAAAAGCAAAAGACAGCACCCCTTAATCAGAGGCAGACTATAGCAGATAATATTCAGAAGCTTCGGGTTATCTACTATGAATGTGTGCATACTGCCGGATATCTGAGAGAGCTTGCAAAGGAGAGACAGAATGCCGCGTAATGTAATGCCTGCAGAGAGCTTTATGTATGACAGGGCAGCCTACCTTGCATATACCTCTACAGGCGGTACAAACAAGGAAGACCGCAGAAAAATGAAGTCTATCTTGAGCAGAGCAATGCACACAGAGCTTACGGAGCTTCAGCGATACTGCCTGGTGGAGCACTACCTGCATCAGCGGAAGATGAAGGACATAGCCTCAGAGCTGTCACTTCATCCATCCACTGTAACAAGGCATATTCACGCCGCAAAGGAAAAGCTCCGCCATATCGCCAGCTACTATCAGTAAACGCAAAAGCACCCTTATGTGATTAAGCATAAGGGTGTTTTTCGTGATGTATCGTAGGGGTGGTTCACGAACCGCCCGTAACCTAACCTCAATGCTGATTTTTTTGGGTGATGTATCAGTGGCGGACTCAACAGCCTACCGAAACATTCCTTAATACGAGAACCATGGAGGTTTAATGGAATTTTCATCAAAAATGCCTGAGTGAGAGAAAAATAAGGAGCAGTAAACACTGCTCCTTATAATCATTTATTCACTATACATCAAAGTGTAAAATCACTTGCATCATAGGTCTCCAGCATTCTGGGAGCCTCAATCTTTCTCATAACAGGGTTATAGTCAAACTTAGAGCACTTGCCCTTTTTGTTGATAGATTTTTTATATCTGCAGAAATTCTTTCCGCCTTCAACCACACAGTTCTGACAATAATCACATTTGTGGGGGATATTTGCACCAATCAGCTTCTTTTTCTTTCTGAACATATCAAGGCTTCCTTTGTCCGTGTAATTCTTAATATATTCAGTATATCACGAATATTATTGTCTTGCAAGTCATTTTAGTATATAATAAAGCACAGAGAGGTGTATACATATGAATATAAATTCCAAGGTAATGACACTCCATCAGGAGGGCGTTCCTTTCCTTACCTATAACAGACTCAGCAGTATAGATTTTATCCGCCATGCGTTTTCAACTCGTCTTGGCGGTGTGTCACAGGGTGAGTTCACATCAATGAACCTGTCCTTCGGCAGAGGCGACAGTGATGAAAATGTAATAGAAAACTATCATCGTATATGCGAAGCAGCAGGCTTTGAATATGATTCCTTAACTGCCTCAGCACAGGTGCACGAGACGGTTGTCCGCCGTGTTTCCAAAGAAAACCGCGGTGTAGGTATTTATAAACCCAAGGATATGCTGTCTGTTGATGCATTGATTACCTCCGACCCTGAGGTAACTCTCGTAACCTATTATGCAGATTGTACCCCTGTGTTTTTTGTGGATACAGTGAACAAAGCAATCGGTCTTGCTCACGCAGGTTGGCGAGGCACAGTGGGGGAGATTTCCGCCAAGGTTGTAGAGAGTATGAGGGATGAATTCGGCACTAATCCTGCAGATTTAGTCTGTGCCATAGGGCCCGTTATCGGAAAATGTTGTTACGAAGTAAGCCGTGACTGTGCAGAGCATTTTATCAGTCTTTTCGGTGCGGATAGCCCCGTCATTTCCAAGGGTGCCAAGCCCGATAAATATATGATAGACCTTGCCCTTGCCAACAAGCTCATCTTGCTTCGTTCAGGTGTAAGTGAAGATAATATTGTAATCTCCGACCTGTGCACACAGTGTAACTGTGACCTGCTCTGGTCTCACCGAGCAACAGGTGGCAAACGCGGCACAATGTCCGCCTTTATGTCCCTCAAATAAAAAGCTCCCTCTCAGAGGGAGCTGCAGCTTGTCGATAAAGTATAAATCGTAGCTCCCCTTGTCAGGGGAGCTGTCACCGTAGGTGACTGAGGGGTAGTTAAAAAATTGCATTATATCTGCGTTTTCTCTCCCTCCGGATTTTGCCTTCGGCAAAATCCACCTCTTCTGCGAAGACGGCAACCCTTTTGTCCCTCCGGGACATTTCCCCTAATAGGGGAATTTCCTCGTCAGAGGGAGGCACGGACTTTTTCTACAGCCACAAGCTCCCTCTCAGAGGGAGCTGGATTTTTGCGTAGCAAAAAGACTGAGGGAGTTCTAAATCATACCGTATTCACACATTAACCTTTCCGTCTTTTTCAAACCAGATGCTTTTTGCTCTGAATTCTTTTCCTGAAAGGTAGGCAAGAGGCGAGTCTTCAATCTCACCGAATATCAGCTTGTATGAGTACAGCGCCTGCCCTGTGTGTCCCTTGACTCTCAGGGGATGTCCGCCGTACTTGGTATCTCCTGCCAGCGGTGTGCCGATAGACGCCATATGTGCTCTTATCTGATGTGTTCTGCCTGTGAGCAAATCCACCTCAACAAGTGAATATCTTTTTGAAGAATCCAGAACTCTGTACTTTGTAGCAATCTCCTTGCCATTGTCAGAGTTCTTTTTTACACTCACCTTGTTTTTGCTTTCGTCCTTTGTGAGCATTCCTGTGAGCAGTCCTTCTGCCTTTTTGGGAGTACCCTCACATATGCACAGATACAGCTTCTTTATCTGCCTTTCCTTAATAAGCCTGTTCAGCTCCTTGAGGGCTTGAGCATTCTTTGCCGCAATGATAAGTCCGCCTGTGTTTCTGTCAAGGCGGTTTGCCATAGCAGGAGCAAACGAGTTTTCGGCTTTAGGGTCGTACTCACCTTTATCATACAGATAATGCTGAACACGAGCTACCATAGAGTCAAAGTGATATGTCTTGTCAGGGTGGGACAGCACTCCCTCAGGCTTGTCAATTATAATCAGATTCTCATCCTCATAAATAACAGCCAGCTTCTTGGGTGCTTTCATAAATTCGTACTCATCGTACTTTGCCTCAAAGAACTCGTCCTTGATATAGAAGGTCAGCACATCGCCTTCTTTCAGCACATCGTCAATTGCACATTTTTTTGAGTTGAGCTTTATGTACTTTGTCCGTATATATTTGTACATCAGGGATTTTGGCATAGTTCTGAATCTTTTGCTCAGGAACTTATCAAGTCTCTGACCTGCATCGTTTTTATTTATTGTAATAGTTCTCATAGCATAACACCTTTCACCGCTTAATTATAGCAGTAAAGGTGTTTTTTTTCAACAGATAAAAAACAGCCGTACGAATTGTACAAAAGTGGAAAAAGGATAATGTGTAAATCTCCAAAATTTATGCTCAAGAAAGAAATATATTGTAATTGTTTGTTTCTGTGTGATAAAATTTAAGTAATCTTATAATGGAGGTTATATTATGACAAGCAGAAAAAACCGTGTCATCAGCCTGATTTTAGCTGTAATGCTCACTCTGTCTGCACTTCTTGCAACAGGTGTGTTCTCTATCACAGCCGCATCAGGTGACACAATCTATTTTGACAAGCCCGCAGACTGGAACGACTCCGTCTATATCTATTGGTGGAGCGGCTCAGGTGCACCCTCCTGGCCCGGAGTTAAAATGACTCAGGTTTCAGGCAATATCTATTCCTACACAGCAAAGTCCTCTTTTACAGAGTTCAATATCAACGACGGCGGTGCAGAAAATGTTGCAAACCCTCACCAGACTGTCAACCTCAACTGGCCCGGTGACGGTAAAATCGGCACTATCGGCAAGTCTGCAGGTGACAACGAGTTCGGCAACGAATGCTGGAATCTCTCTTGGTCTGCCTTTACAGGTCTGGGCCTGAGCGTTTCTGCAGATACAGCAGATTGTGACTTCCTCGGCTCACTTACAGTTACCCTCAAGGTAAGCTCTGCTACCTCTGCAACCTACACCATCAACGGCGGCGATGCAGTAGCCTTTAAGGACGGCGACAAAATTACCATCGGTGAGGATGGCAAGGCAGGGGATGTATTCACTCTTGAGCTTTCTGCTACCGACGGCACAGAAACAGAAACCGCCAAGTACACTTACATCAAGACAGATACTCCCGTTGCAGATGCAATTGTTTACTTTGACAACTCACAGTTTAACTGGGAGAATGTATATTGCTACGCCTACGGCACCAAAGAGAACGCCAAGTGGCCGGGTAAGGCTATGTCTTTTGATGAAAACACAGGCTACTATTATATGACCTTTGACTCCTCCTACAAATCCGAGAACATCATTTTCAACGACGGTCAGGACGGAGACATCAACCCCGAGGCTCAGCAGTATCCCAAGGCTTCCGGTCTTGCTATGAGCACAGGAGACTGCAAGCTTTTAACTAAAGAGCTTCAGTGGATAGATTACGGCAAGCCTGACTCTAAGCCCTACGGCTTCGCATACACAGCAACAGGCTCTAAGTTCTCCACCGAGACTATCAATGTGGATATCGACCTGAAGAATGCTGTTTCAGGTACATATTCCATCGACGGCGGCTCCGAGATGCCTTACACAGAGCGTACCACAATCACAGTGGGCGAGGGCAAAATCGGCAACTCCGATATTACTCTTACTCTGAAAGCAAAGGCAGAAAACGGTATCGAAACCACAACTGTCCTCACCTTCAACAAGACCTTCTCTGCAACTCAGACTACCTTCGAGTCTGACAGCGACGGTCATACTACCGATGCACTGGCAGGCTACTATGCAACCAACCCCAATATGCAGCTGGGTTCCTACAAGACAGGTATCACTGTTGACGGCGACCCCTCAGACTGGAACAGCTCAATGCTCATTGCTCAGGGCGTTGCCAACGACGACCCCAGAGTATATATGCCCTCCTCAATTCACGAGCGTTCAGTAGACGATTATGCTCTCTATGCCGCTTGGGATGATGATAACATCTACTTTATGTGGGAGATGGCTAATGTCAGCGCAATCCTTGGCGGTAACGACATCTTCTCAGCTCAGAAGCCCAACGGCTCAATCTGGAATCCAGGTCTGCCTGTATACCTTGTACTGAGCGTTGACCCTGAGAAGCACGCTTCAGGCAAAGCCCGTGAACTTGATGTGAAGTCCAATACATGGATTGAGTCTGACAGCGTTTGGGGCAGTGGCCTCACCTTTGATACAAATATCGATACATTTATCGCTTTTGACTCAGCCAACACCAACGGCGGTGCCGCAATCATTCCTTTGGACGATGAAGGCTTCTTCAACTATTCAGAGTCAATCAATATCGGCAGACCCACCAACGACCCCGGTGTTCTCAACCGTAATGGCTTTAAAATCGGCTGGGATTACGGCACACTGTCCGATACTATCATTGGTATCAATGGATTCGGCGGCAGCCGTACCATCGGCGACACCTACGATACAAACTCCGAGTGGATAGATTTCTTTGATAAAGGCTACAAGAAGGACGCAGGCTTTATCTATGAGATTTCCATTCCTCTGGAGCACCTTGGTATAGACAAGGCTTATATTGAGGAGAATGGTATTGGTGCAATGCTGATTTCCACCTATGGTACATCAGCAATGAACACCCTGCCTCACGACCCCTCAGTGCTGGATAATGCTGATATGGAGTACAGCTTCGACCCCTCAACCTCTCACGAGAAAGAGGACGCAGATAATATCTCTGTACCTCTTGCCAGAGTCGGTGCACTTCTTTCCGATACAGTTGTAACCGATGCTCCTCTTGAGGTGAACTTCGGTGCAGATAAGGCAGCCGCACAGGGTGTCAACACACAGCTTACCCTTACAGCAGAAGCTTACAACGGCACAGCCCCCTATACCTACGAATTCACAGTGGACGGTAAGTCTGTAGCTTCCACAGGCAACTCAGCTTCGTGGACTCCCACTGAAAAGGGTGTGTATACAATTGCTGTCAAGGTAACAGATGCAGAGGGCGACACAGTATCCTCTGAGAAAACCTTCACAGTAGGCGAGGAGGTCGAGGTAGTAATTCCTCCCACAAAGCCCACCGAGCCCGACACAACTCCCACAACCAACCCCACAACTCCTCCCGACGATAAATATATCTTAGGTGATGCAAACCTTGACAATTCCGTCAACATCAAGGATGCAACTGCAATCCAGAAGCATATAGCTCAGCTTGAGCTTATCGCACAGGGTACAGCACTCACCTGTGCAGATGCTGACCTTGACGGAGAGATTAACATCAAGGATGCAACCGCTATCCAGAAATACGCCGCATCACTTCCTGTAGATACCCCCGTAGGCGAATACATCTAAGAAAGTAATATCTAATTCACACAGCCGCTCTCACAACGAGAGCGGCTGTTTTATCGCCTCCCTCTTGAGGGAGGTGGATTTTGCCGAAGGCAAAAGACGAAGGGAGTCAGAGGATACGGAACTCTCGAATTAACATCAATCAGCAACAATTAATTTTCACACATTCTCACCTTCCACATAGTATAAACCAAGAGGTGATTTGTGTGAGAAACTCAAGGTGCGGATGCATAGTGGCATTCGCCGCAGGACTCCTTGTAGCAAGCTGTCTGCCCTATGAATTTGTGGTAGTTGTCTCGGCAATCACTATCATAATACTTTGCTGTATATTCAGGAGGCGAATCTGTTGAAAGTAATTGTGCTTGAAAACCCCAAGTTCCTGTCCTTTTTTCTCCGTAGGTTTTATAAAATAAAGAAGCAGAAATAACAGCACAGAACATACAGAGGGCGGTGATTATGTCACCGCCTTTTTACATAGGCTCCCTCTTTGAGGGAGCTGCAGTTTGTTGATAAAGCATAAATCGTAGCTCCCCTTGTCAGGGGAGTTGTCACCGTAGGTGACTGAGGGGTAGTTAAAAGGTCGCATTATATCTGCATTTTCCGTAGGAAAAGACTGATGAGGTGTAGGACACGCAGTGTCCGTCGGGGCTCCCTCCCGGAGGGAGCTGTCAGCAAAGCTGACTGAGGGAGTACCTATATTAAACCTGTACTACACACAATCGGACAAGCCTATTCCCAAATCTTAACTTATATACATGTGTTAGCAAAAATTATCTTGAATTTATCAATGGTTTCTGTTACCATAAAATTATTCTTTTTATAGGAGGTTTTTGAAATGAAACGAACAAAGAAATTTCTTTCTCTGTTGCTTGTACTGGCTCTCATCGTCGGTACAGTAGCAACTCTCACTGTTTCCGCCGCAGGCGACACAATCTATGTCAGAGTTCCCTCTACATATGGTACTCCTTATTGCTATACCTGGAATTCAGATTCTGACAAAGATGCCGCTTGGCCGGGCACACAGATGACATCCGAGGGTGACGGCGTGTATTCCTACACTCCCTCCAAAACCTTTGCAAATGTTATCTTCAATAACGGTTCAGGTACCCAGACTGACGACCTTGTTTACCCCGGTGCAAACAAGCTCTACGATTTATCAACAGGTACTTGGGAGGATTACAACCCTGCTTCAGCCACTCCTTCCATCACCATCAGTAAAAAGGACGGCTCTACCTTCAAGACAGAGTCCCTCACAGTTACTGTTACTGTCAAGAACGCTGACTCCGCTTACTACACAGTAGACGGCGGTGCTCAGAAGAGCTTTACAGACTCAGTTGATGTCACCCTCGGTGCATCCACCGCAGTTGGCGGCACAACCACACTCTATGTATCCGCAACCAACGCAAATGGCACGGTTACATCCTCTGCTACATATACAAAGAAGGATGCTTCCTCCTCAGGCGGTAACTCATCAGCCAACACTTCAGGCGAGCTGGGCGGTTATTTTGCAACAAACCCCAACGGACAGGTTGGTAAAAAGGCTAATATTTCCGTTGACGGCTCTCTTTCTGATTGGGACAGCTCAATGCTTATCGCACAGGGCACAGCCAACGACGACCCCCGTGTATATCGTCCCAATTCTATGTATGAGGTAGCTGTTGACCTGTACGCACTTTATGCCGCATACGACGATAACAATCTCTATCTTATGTGGGAAATGACAAATGTTCAGGATGTAGTAGCTCCCAAGGATGACTATCCTCTCTCTCAGGGTACACTCTGGCAGACGCAGGAATTCCCCTTCTTCATTGCTGTTGATACAGGCGACGCTGACACAGCAATCGGCAACAAGGGTAATCTTATAACAGGCGGTACTATCTGGAATTCAGGTATGACCTTTGAAAACGGCTTCAATAAGCTTATATCCATTAACACAAAGGGTGGCAATGGCCCTTGGGTATACGGCGGCAACGAGGACGGACTGAATCCTGTGGAGATTCTCACAGCCTCCACCTCTAACATTAAGATGGATTTCGGTCAGGGAATCCTCAGCAAAAATGTATACGGCATCGATAAGGCATACGGACATTACAACAATCGTGTTCCCGGTGATGTAGTAGACGAGTCCTCTGCATGGGTAGACTTCAACACAATCGGTCATAATAGCTCAAAGTATGATTTCTTCTATGAGCTCTCTATACCCTTTGACGAGCTCGGTATTGATTCCAGCGATGTTGAAGCAAACGGAATCGGTGTAATGCTGGTAGCAACTATGGGAATGTCTGCAATGGATTGTCTCCCCGGCGATATTTGTATGACTGACCAGGCACATCTTGATGATGCTGCTAATTCTCAGGAAAATAACAGCTTTGAAAAGAGTGACGCTGATAATATCACAGTTCCCTTTGCCCGTGTTGGTAAGCTCAGCACAGGCGGCAGTGTAACTCCCACACCCACACCCACACCTACACCTACACCTACACCCTCTGAGCCTGTGGTTACTCCTTCACAGCCTGATGACTCAGAGAATAAGTATTATCTCGGTGACTGTGACCTGAGCGGCAATGTTAACATCAAGGATGCAACCCTTATTCAGAAAGTTGTTGCAAAGATTGAGTCTCTGTCAGGCAAGGCAGCTTCCTGTGCAGATGCAGATATCGACGGACAGCTCACTATCAAGGATGCAACAGAAATCCAGAAGTATGCCGCAGGACTTCTTGAGGATACTCTCATCGGCGAGTACCTCTGATAAAAGCCTTTTTATAAGGTAAAAAAAGATATCCCTTGGCTCCCTCCGTGAGGGAGCTGGATTTCGGCAAAGCCGAAAGACTGAGGGAGTAGATTAAAATTATCCACCGTTCAACTTTCTGAGCGGTGGATTTTTCTGTTTTCAGGTATATTCTGCCTCCTTGCCTAATACAATGTGTTAGAACATAGAAGGAGAGAAAATATATGGACTACACATTGAAAAAACGACTCATAACCACAACCTCACAGCTTCTGGATACTGTATCTCAGCAGCCTGTGGATATGGATTTTACATTGCCCGACTACTGTGCCGATATGGAGAAAATCCTCAAATGCTCTCTTACTCCCAAGATTTACACCCGTACCTTCTCCGGTGGACAGCTCACAGTGTCAGGTGCATCTCTTGTGCGTGTAATATATTGCGACAGCAACAGAAACGCCATCCGATGCTGTGAGCAGACCCAGCCCTTTACTGCAACCTTTCCTGTAAGCGGTGAGGCAGGGGAGCATATCATTCTGACACACGCCAAGCCCGAGTATCTTAACTGCAGAGCTCTCACACCACGCCGACTCACAGTGCACGGTGCTTTTTCACTGTATGCTACCATTACAGCCAAAGCCTTGTGCGAGGTCTCAGAGGATAAGTCAGACGCGGATTTGCAAGCAAAGCTTGAGTCCAAGGATATCTACGAGCTGTGCGAGCTTACTCAGGAGCAGATAAATATCAGCGAGGCAGTGGCAGTCCGCACCGATTCACACTTAGAATCCATCGTCCGCAGTGACCTTACTGCAGTGCTTACAGATATGTCTGTTTCAGGTGATAAGCTCACCATCAAGGGCGAGATGACTCTGAGACTTCTCTATATTTGCGATGCCGCCACAGGTCAGGTAGATAGGTTTGTCTATGTTTTTCCCTTTACACAGACACTTTCAGGCTTCACCACCGAGGCGTCAGTGCGTGATATCCGTATGAACATTCTGTCCTATGAGCTTCTCCTGAGAAACGAGATGATGACCGAGGAGCCCATAATCAACCTTGAGGCTAAGGTTTCGCTGTCTGTTGCAGGCTATAAGCCACAGACTCTCTCTTATGTTGCCGATGCTTATTCCACAAAATGCCCCACAGACCTGTCCTATAGTACTCAGAATCTCTGTACCGAAATTCATACAGTGAGCACTACCGCTGTGTTGAAGCCCACTCTTTCTCTGGGTGATAAGCCTGTCAGCAAGATTCTGGATATTTTCACAGAGGAGTGCAATGTCACTTCTGTGATAAAGGATTCCACACTTACCTTCGGCGGTAAGGTGAATGTGTGTATCCTTGCCTGTACAGAGGACGGTGAGCTTGTTAGCATCGAGCGTCAGGTAGATATTTCTGCAGAAGAAATATTGCAAAAGGATTTTACAGATGTATCAGGCTGTATTGCAACCGTAACCTCCATAAGCTTTCGCCTTGGTGATAATAACGATATTGAGCTCCGCCTTGACCTGCGTCTGGGTGCAAGCCTCAGCACCCCTTGTACTATCCGTCAGGTTAACGAGGTTGTGCCTGTTGATGCAGACCTGTCACAAAGCAGGTGTCCTCTTACTCTCTATTATGCTCATAGCGGTGAGTCCGTGTGGGATATCGCAAAGCGTTATAATGCCTGCGTTGATACACTCTGTGACGAGAACGGCATCTCTGATGAGGCACTGCAGGACTCTCGGATGCTCCTCATACTCAGAGCGTAATTTTATCAATGTATAAAGTCATATATACTGCTCATATCCCATACATTTTACTATCAATACACAATCAGGTGGAGGCAAAATAATGGAACAGAGAAACATCTATCAGGACATAGCCGCAAGGTGCGGCGGCAACATATACATCGGTGTGGTAGGCCCTGTACGAACAGGTAAGTCTACATTCACAAAGCGTTTTATGGATACCCTCGTAATTCCCAACATAGACGATGATTACCGCAGAGCCCGTGCCAATGACGAGCTGCCACAGTCAGCAGGCGGCAGAACAATAATGACCACAGAGCCCAAGTTCATTCCCGAGGATGCAGTGCAGATAAGTCTGGAGGGAAATGCCACACTTTCTGTCAGGATGATAGATTGCGTAGGATATGTGGTCAAGGGTGCACTGGGTTACATCGAGGAGGATTCTCCCCGAATGGTAAAGACTCCTTGGTTTGATACAGAGGTTCCCTTTGATAAGGCGGCGGAGTTCGGTACACGAAAGGTTATCACCGACCACTCAACCATAGGACTTGTCATTACCACTGACGGAACAATCAGCGATATCCCCAGAGAGGATTACATAGAAGCCGAGGAGCGGGTAGTCAGAGAGCTTCAGGAGATTAACAAGCCCTTTGTTATACTTCTCAACTGCCTTGAGCCCTCGTCACAGGATAGCCAGAGTCTGGCGTCAGCCCTTGCTCTCAAGTACAAGGTGCCTGTTATTCCTACCTCCTGTCTTGAGCTGGACGAAACCGAGATAAAGCGTATCCTTGCACAGATACTCTTTGAGTTCCCGATTCAGGAGATAAATGTCAACATCCCCTCGTGGGTAGTGTCACTTCCTAAGGACCATTGGCTCAAGTCAAGTATCTTCTCTGCAATCGGTCAGTGTGCAGGGAAGATAGAGAAGCTCAGACAGGTTCAGCAGGTAGCAGAGGATATCTGCCTCAATGAGTACATCACCGCCTCAAGGCTCACAGCCCTTGACCTGTCCTGCGGCAGAGCAGAGCTCAGTGTAATGCTTCCCTCAGAGCTGTTCTTCCGTGTGCTTTCAGAGCAGACAGGACTTGATATTCCCGACGAAAAAGCCCTCCTTGACAGCTTTTCTGACCTTTCCTATAAAAAGACCGAGTACGAGCGGATTGCAAAGGCTTACGAGGATGTGCTCGATAACGGCTACGGTATCGTAATGCCTACAATGGAGGAGCTTCACTTAGAGGAGCCTCAGATTGTAAAGCAGAGCGGCAAGTACGGCGTCAAGCTCAGAGCTTCTGCTCCTTCTGTCCATATGATGAGGATAGAGACCTGTGCTGAGGTAACACCCCTTGTAGGCTCAGAACAGCAGTCTGAGGAACTTGTCAGATACCTGCTTCACGAGTTTGAGGAAGACCCCGTGAAGATATGGGAGTCAGACATCTTCGGTAAGTCTGTCAGTGATTTGGTAGGGGAGGGACTCCAGAACAAACTCTACCGTATGCCTGATGACGCCAGAAAGAAGCTTACAGAAACAGTAGAGAAGATTATCAATGATGGTTGCAACGGACTCATCTGCATAATTCTCTGATTAATATAATTATTTTTGAACCGCTGAAATTTTTTCGGCGGTTTTTTACTTTTTATATTGAAAAATATGGAGAAAAAGTATACAATATATGTATATGTGGGAAAGTATCTGTCTGTTGTCGGGCTGACACTTTTTCATAATCTGTTATTGGAGGTTTTCTATGACTACCTACCACGCATCTGCGGAACCTAATATGTCAGTTATTATCCTGATTACAGGCTTCGTTGTTGTATTTGCAGTTCTGATTCTGCTTATCGGAATTATCATGGCTTATTCCAAGATTGTTTCCTCTGCACAGAACGCTTCCCAAAAAAGAAAAGCTAAAAAACAGGCTCAGCAGGCTGAGATTTCCTCTGTAGAAGAAGCAGTTTCAGAACCTGTATCCTCTGCTCCTGCCTCTGACGGTTCCCTTGATTTGCAGACAGTAGCAGTCATCACTGCGGCTGTAGATGCTTTCTATGGGGACAGTAAGGTACGCGTTGTGGGCATCCGTCCCACATCAGGCAGTAATACCCGTTCTCAGTGGGCAACTGCAGGACTTATAGAAAGTATTCCTAAAATGAGATCGGAGGGACTTTTATAATGGGTATATTACAAGGTTTTCTCGATGCTCTTGTAGGTCTTTACTACGATTCAGGTCTTGTAGACCTTTCATGGAAGAATTATTTAATGATGGGTGTTGCCTGTGTTCTTCTGTATCTTGCTATCAAAAAGCAGTTCGAGCCTCTTCTGCTCCTGCCTATAGCATTCGGTATGTTACTCGTTAACCTTTTCCCCGATATTATGGCGTCACCCTCAACAACTATGATGCCTCTTGCAGATTATTTGGCAGAACATCTGGCGGATTTTAACAATACGCCTGTGGAAACCCTCATAAACGAGGCAAATCTGCAAAGTACACTTGAATCAATCAGCTACGCCAAAACCAACATTGACGGCCAGTGGTATGTCAATGTACCTCAGTACGGCGGACTTTTCTACTACCTCTATCAGGGAGTTAAGCTTGGTATCTATCCTCCTCTTATCTTCCTTGGTATCGGCTGTATGACCGACTTCGGTCCACTTATTGCAAACCCCAAGAGCTTTATCCTGGGTGCTGCAGCACAGATTGGTATTTTTGTTACATTTATTGTTGCAACCTTGTTAGGTTTTACCAATGCGGAGGCAGGCTCTATCGGTATCATTGGCGGTGCAGACGGTCCCACAGCTATCTACACAACCACACTCCTTGCACCTCATCTCTTAGGACCTATCGCAGTTGCGGCTTACTCATATATGGCTTTGGTACCTCTTATTCAGCCTCCCATTATGAAGCTTCTCACAACTAAGAAAGAGCGTGCTGTTGTAATGACACAGCTCCGTCCTGTTTCTAAACTGGAGAAAATTCTTTTCCCCATAATCGTTACAATTCTTTGTTCCATTCTGCTTCCCAGCTCAGCTCCTCTTGTAGGTATGCTGATGCTTGGTAACCTGTTCAAGGAAAGCGGAGTTGTAGACCGAATCTTCAAAACAGCACAGAACGAGCTTATGAACATCATCACCATCTTCTTGGGTGTTACCGTTGGTGCTACCGCCACAGGCGATGTATTCCTGAGACTGGATACACTCAAAATTATTGCTCTGGGTCTTGCTGCATTCTGTCTGGGTACAGCCTTCGGTGTTCTTTTTGGTAAGCTTATGTACATCTTCACCAAGGGCAAGGTTAATCCTCTCATCGGCTCTGCAGGTGTGTCTGCTGTTCCTATGGCTGCCCGTGTTTCCAACAAGGTCGGTCAGGAGGAGAATCCCGGCAACTTCCTGCTTATGCACGCTATGGGCCCCAATGTAGCAGGTGTTATCGGCTCTGCTGTTGCAGCAGGTGTTCTTATCAGTATTCTTGGATGATGATTGTATATTTTTAAGAACTCACAGAAGTTTTTACAAAATATTACCCTAATGTTCTAATAAAGAATAAAAAAGTCGCACATATGCATTACAATAATCATATGTGCGACTATATTTTATAGTCTGAATTTTTTAAGGAGATGATACAGTTGAGAGACATCACCATCAATGATATTCTAAAGATGATTCTTGCTCACATCAAGCTTATCATCATTGTCTCTGTAATTGCAGCATTGGGTGCTTACATCTATGCGGATAACTTTATCCCCAAGAAGTATTCATCCACATCTATGATTTTTATTAAGTACGATGCACCCGATACCTCAGGTAATAGTGAGACCACAGACAATCGTGTGTCCTCAGGCTCTCTGTCACTTTCTGCAAGCCTTGCAGAGAATGTATCCGTTATCTTCCAGAGATGCGAGGAAATGCTGGATATCACACCTGCAGGCTACAGCGTCAGCATCGCCAGCATTAACGAGACCAACGCCCTGACCATTACCGTTACAGGCAGTGACGGTCAGGTATGTGCAGATACAGCAAACGCCATCCGCAACGCATCTCCCGAGGTGTTTGAAAAATACTACTACGGCGGTGAGGCAGTGCCCTTCGGTCGTCCTGCGTCTGTTCCTGCGTCTCACTCATCTCCTAACGAAACCAGATATGCAGCCTTCGGCTTTGCAGGCGGTCTTATCATTTCCATCCTCATTGCAATTATCATTGAGGTAATCGACACTACCATCAAGCCCGGCGACGATTTGTTCAAGATTTACGATGTTCCTGTATTTGCCGAGATTATCGACTTTGACTCGGATTCAGGCTCCAAAAAGAAAGGAGCAGTGAAAAGATAATGAAATTCGGTGGTAAGAGTAAGTCTGTCAAGTATGTAGATAAATCCAGAAATGTTATCAACAGTGACAGCAAGTTTGCAATCGTAGAGGGTTACAAAATCGCCCGTACTAACCTTGTTTTTTCACTTTCCGCAGCAGACAACAAGTATGTAGTTGTCACCAGCTGGTCAAAGGGTGAGGGTAAGTCCACAGCCACAGCTAACCTTGCAATCTCATTCTCAAAAATGGGTAAGAAGGTGCTCCTCATTGACTGTGACCTTCGCCGTCCTAACCTGCACAACCTTCTGAAGCTTCAGAACACATCAGGTCTTTCTGAGGTTATCGGTAAGTTCAAGGCTCTCTCTGAGGTTATTCATAAGGAAGTTCTTCCTTGCCTTGATGTTATCACCGCAGGCGCAATTCCTCCCAACCCCTCAGAGCTTCTTGGCTCCTCAAGCTTCGAGGCATTCCTGCGTGATATGGAGAAGGAATACGATTACATCATCATCGATACCCCTCCTGTTGGTATCGTTACCGATACACTCCTTCTCAAGGATTTTATCTCAGGCTATGTTGTTGTAGTCCGTGAGCGTGTTACTACCCACGGCGATATTGAGAAAACTCTCCAGAGCATCAAGCTTGCAGACAGCAAGGTGCTTGGTTTCCTCAAGGTTGGTTGTACCGCCACAGAGAAAAAGTACTCAAAAGGCAAGTACGGCTACTACAAATATTACTGATAAAATACAAAATACTGTCAAAATCACCAACCCGTTGCAAGTCAACGGGTTGATTTATGTCTTTATATGCAAGATTTGCTTTTTAATCTTGCAAAAATTTTTGAATAGTGGTACAATACAACAGTTGAAATTTAAATTTTTGCATTTTTATTTTGGAGCGTGAGCAAAATGTCTTATTCAAATCTTTCAAAATCAGAGCTTACAGCAGAGCTTGCGGTGCTCTCAGAGCAGTATAAGGGCTATGTAGAGAAGGGTCTCTCCCTTGATATGTCCCGCGGCAAGCCCTGTGCAGAGCAGCTGGATATATCTCTCCCCATGCTGGATGTACTGAATTCCACCACTGTCTGTAAGTCTCAGGCTGGTGTTGACCTTCGTAACTACGGCATCCTTGACGGTATCCCCGAGTGCAAGGAGCTTATGGCTCAGTTCATTCAGGTAAAGCCTTCTCAGGTTATGATTGGCGGTAACTCCTCACTCAATATGATGTTCGATACTATCGCTTGTATGATGACAACTCCCATTGCTGAGGGTTGCACTCCTTGGTTCAATGTACCTGACCGCAAATTCCTCTGTCCTGTACCGGGCTATGACCGCCACTTTTCAGTAACAGGCTACTTCGGCTTTGAGATGATTCCTGTTCCCATGACAGAGAATGGCCCTGATATGGATGTTGTTGAGGAGCTTGTTGCTTCTGATGCTTCCATCAAGGGTATCTGGTGTGTGCCCAAGTATTCCAATCCTCAGGGTATCACATATTCCGACGAGACAGTCCGTCGCTTTGCTAACCTGAAGCCTGCAGCTAAGGACTTCCGTATTATGTGGGACGACGCATATTGTGTTCACGACATTTCTGATGAGAGCGATAACCTCCTCAGCCTTATGGCAGAATGTGAGAAGGCAGGCAACCCTGACCTTCCTCTGATTTTCTGCTCTACCTCCAAGATTTCATTCCCCGGTGCAGGTGTTGCCGCAATGGCAGCTTCTGAGAATAATATGAAAGTTCTCAAAAACCGCTACACCAACCAGACCATCGGCTTTGATAAGCTCAATATGCTCAGACATCTGCTGTTCTTTAAGAACTTCGACGGCGTCAAGGCTCATATGCAGAAGCATAAGGAGATACTCCGTCCCAGATTTGAGACAGTAATTTCCAAGTTTGAGGAGCAGCTTGCTGATTGCGGCATAGCTCAGTGGACTACACCTCGCGGCGGCTACTTTGTATCTATCAATGTATATCCCGGTACTGCAAAGGCTGTAGAAAAAATGTGTAAGGAAGCCGGACTTGTGCTGACTTCTGCAGGTGCAACCTATCCTAACGGTTATGATCCCGAGGACAGCAACATCCGTATTGCACCTTCGTTCCCACCTGTTGAGGAACTTCAGGTTGCAATGGATATCTTCTGTACCTGTGTCCGTATCTGTGCTATCGAGAAGCTTCTTGCTCAGTAATCACACACGGATAGGGGAGGAATAATTCGGCGAATTATCATATATATGTATTTTATGTGATGTTTTGCTGTATTTTTCCTTGGAATCATTGACTTTTTAGTAAAAAAATCTTATAATAACTCTGTTATGTCTGCTATAGACTTAGCAGAGTTATTTTTTTATACGGAGGTCCAATTGCATATGAAAAGGCTTGGAATATCTGTTTCCCTGATACTTGCCGTTCTTATCCTTGCATTCTCTGTTCTTTCTGTTTTCGGCTGCAGCTACTATGTTGGCGATAACAAGAACACAGTTATCAAGGGCTTCGGCAGTATTGATTGGGGCGTTGATGTTAACGGCGGTTCTAAAATCGCAGTAAAAGCAGCAAGCGTTGACGAGATTGACGCTGTTGCAGATGTAGTCAGAGACCGTGCCGCAGGCTTTGGTCTGACTGATCACAGAATTGTTGTAGACGAAGAGGCTGGTGTGCTTGAGCTTACAGTACCCTCAAGCCTTGACTGTGATTTCTCAGCAGCAGAGGTTGCAGCTTTCCTGACAGCTTACGGTGAGGTTACACTTCGTCCGGGCGGTTCTTACACAACAATGAATGTTGACTCCTCTGACAGTGCTTCCTTTATTACTCCTTCAGGTACAACTGCTCAGTCCGTCCTTATTACAAGTGACGATATCAAGGGTTCATCCTGGTTTGAGTACACAGAGGAGAAGGTTACATATTATTATGTAAACCTTGACTTCGACGCAGAAGGTGCTGAGAAGATGGCAGCCTATACCAATGCTGACACAGGCACATACTACAATCAGACAGTATCTATCTGGTTGGATGACAGAATGCTTGCTAACCCCACCGTCAGCGAGACTATCGACCAGGGTGCACTGTCCTTCAGCTCTGACAGTATGACTCAGTCAAAGTGCGAGCTGTACTCTGCAATCATCTCTTCAGGTACACTGCCCTGCACAGTTTCTATCGTTTCCACTTCTGAGGCTGCACCTGTAGCAGGCAATATCTCTGATATTATCTTCATCGCAGGTATTGTAGCTCTTGTTGCAATTGCAGTTATTATGCTTATCAGATACAAGCTTGGCGCAGTAGCAGGCCTCTGTGCAATGCTTTTACAGTTCTCTGCAGTGCTTGCAGTTATTACCCGATTTGCAGGCGAGGGCAGAACCTTCCTGCTTACTATCCCCGGTGCAGCAGCTCTTGCACTGTCTGTTATGACAACAGTGTTCAGCTTCCTGCTTATGGGCGAGCGAATGAAGTCCGAGCTTTCTCGCGGTACAGTTCTCGGTACAGCTATCTCCACAGCTGTAGAGAAGAGCAGAATGATTATCGTTGATATGAGCATCGTACTTGCTGTTGTAGCTCTTATGGGTCTGTTTATTTTCGGTACATCCGGCCTTACAGTATCCATCTTCGGTGCATACAATGTAAGCGGTGTGTATAACTTCTCCTATGTGCTGTTCTTCGGTGCTGTCTTTAACCTTGTAACAGGTTATCTTGTACCCCAGCTTATGCTCAGAAGTCTCCAGAGCTTCGCAAAGAAGCCTTCTATGTTCGGAGGTGCAAAGTAATGAAAAAGTCAATTAATTTTGCTTCACTTTCTAAGCTTATGCTCATCATCGCCGCCGCAGTTGTCGTGGCAGGTATCGCACTTCTTGCAATCCTTGGCGGTAACACTTTTGCTTATTGCAGCTTTGCTAATCTGAGCTTCTCACTTGTAGCTAAGGTTGCAGTTGCGGCTGTGCTTGTATGTGCACTTGTGCTTGTGTATTTCGTTATCAGATTCAAGAAGTCAGGCGTTATGATGGCAGTTGTATCTACCATCGGTGCCGCTGTGAATGCACTTGTTGCTTTTGCACTTTGCATTATCTGCAGAGCAAATCTTTCTGATATGGCTTTTGCAGTTGTTCTGTTTGCAGTAGCTCTCAGCTACATCACTTTCGTTCTTTTTGCACACAGCTTCACCAAGAAGACTTCCCGCAAAAAGGCAGCAGAGCCCGAGGTCGATGCTTTCTCCGTTGCCGCTGACAAGGTATGGCAGCTTATGGTGATTATGCTCATCCTCATCTGCGTAGTAATTGTAGCCGCTTTTGTAGCATCCCTTGTATTCTCTGCATGGGTACTTGCTCTCTATGCTCTGCCTGCAATTCTCACAGCAGTGTTCTCTGTACTGTTCACACTTTCCTTTACCTGCAAGCTTTACGCTGACAAGGCATAAGGAATAAGCGATAAAAAAGTCGGGCGGTGTATATCCGCCCGATATTTGCTTTTACGCAGTTTTATTCTATACCATAAAAGGAAACTACTTATGGCAATTCTTAAAGTAACAGATTTAAAATTAGGCTACAACGGCACAACGGTTATAGATAACCTGAGCTTCTCAGTAGGTGAGGGGGACTACCTTTGCATTGTTGGTGAGAACGGCACAGGTAAGACTACTCTCATCAAGGGTATCTTAGGTCTTGTCACACCTTTTGGCGGCAGTGTGGAATATTCCGACGGATTATGCCGCAACCATATAGGCTACCTTTCTCAGCAGCAGAAGCTTACAAAGGATTTCCCTGCATCTGTCAGCGAGATTGTAATGTCAGGCTTTCTCAATAACCGACTCCTCGCTTTCTCTTATTCCAAGAAGGAGCGTGAGGAAGCGCTTCGCATTATGAAGCGTGTGGGTGTTGACTCTCTTTGCAACAAGAGCTTCGCTGAGCTTTCAGGTGGACAACAGCAGAGGGTGCTCCTTGCCCGTGCACTTTGTGCCGCAAGAAAGCTCATTCTCCTCGACGAGCCAACCTCAGCACTTGACCCCCTTGCAACAGCCGATTTCTATTCTATAGTCAAGGCACTGAGCAAAGAGGGAATGGCTGTTATTATGGTTTCTCACGATATTACCTCCGCTGTCCGTAACGCTACACACATTTTACATCTCAGTCCGGACAGCTACTTCTTCGGCACAACTCACCAGTATATGCATTCTCCCTTGGGCAGGAGGCTTCTTATGCCTGATTGTCCCTGTGATGTCTGTGCTCATAATACAGAGGGGAAGGTGCAGAACAATGGCTGATTTCTTCCGCTATCCGTTTATGGTCAACGCCCTGATTGTAGGTGTGCTCATAGCCGTGTGCTGTGCACTCTTAGGTGTGGTACTTGTGCTCAAGCGGTACTCAATGATAGGTGACGGACTCTCTCATGTAGGATTTGGTGCACTGTCAATTGCCGCCGTACTCAATATTTCCTCACCCTTGTATTTATCATTGCCTGTGGTAGTCCTTGCGGCGTTCTTCCTGCTTAGAATTACTGAAAACAGTAAGATAAACGCAGATGCGGCAATTGCTGTTATCTCCAGCTCAGCCCTTGCAATCGGTGTGTTTATAGCCAGTATCAACGGCACCAATATCAACCTTCAGCAGTATATGTTCGGCTCCATACTTTCTGTAGGTAAGTCCGATATTATTATCAGCGTTATTCTTGCTGTCTTTGTAATTGCTATGTACTTCCTGTTTTATAACAAGATTTTTGCAATTACTTTTGACGAGAATTTTGCAACTGCAACAGGTATTCGCACAGGCTTTTATAATACCGTCATATCTCTGCTCACAGCAGTTACTATCGTAGTTGGTATGCGTATGCTGGGTACACTGCTGATTTCTGCAATGATTATTTTTCCTGCACTTACTTCAATGAGGCTGTGCAAGCGGTTTGTTACTGTTATACTCACTTCTGTTGTAGTGTCGGTGTTCTGCGTTCTTTCTGGACTTTTCACTTCCTTTACCTTCACCGATGTCCCCGTAGGTGCCACCATAGTTATATTCAACCTTGCAGTGTTCCTGATTTTTCTTCTTATATCAGCCCTGCATAAGCTTTTTACAAGGAAAAATAAGGAATAAAAATCAGCCTTTCTCAGTGTATTTTACTGAGGAAGGCTTTTATATTATATTCTTTGCGTCGGGGAGCTCACTTTCCTTCAGTGATAACAGTTGCTCCTTTGTGCTTTCGCAGGTTGCAAACAACTCTGCCTCCTCGCCGTATTTTATATAGTATTCAAGCTGAACCAGATTTGCGCCTATCTCGTCTACATAGTCGTGGAACAACAACATATCTATAATCGATACTGTTTCCTCCCAGTTTTTCTCTGCTTCTCTGGCGGCAAAGGCGGCCTTCTGCGTACTGCCTGTTTTGACCATTTCCTCAATGCGGTCAATTCGCTCAACATATTCATCGGCGTATTTGTTGATGCTCACATATTCCACTATACATAGCCCGATTGCAATCAGAAACAGCACTGCCGCCGTGTATAGTCTTTTCATTCGTTGCACTTCCTTATAATGTTATATTCCTTCAGTCTGTTTGCTGTCATCAGCATAACATCCTCAACCCTCATATTCTCCTGAGCAAGAGTCTTGTTTATCCATATCTCGTCAATATCGCACAATGCCATTGACCGTGTCAGTAGCTCTCCGTCGCTGATAATTACCGCCTCAATGCCTGTGTCCCTTGCAGGTAGTCTCAGGTCCTCCATTGACGGAGTCCGCTTCTCAGGCTTCAGCAGTACACTTATCTGTCCGTTTGTCTCTATAATGCAGAATTGTACATCCTCAATGCTGAACACACCTTGCTGTCTCAGCAGTACCGATAAATCCTCTGTTGTAAGCCGAAGCCTTCTCAGCATTGTCTGCTTGAGTCTGCCGTTTTCTATAATTATTTCAGGCTTTCCGCATATAAGGTTTCGTAGAGACGGTATCTTCATCATCAGCACGCTGATGAATATTTCTCCCGATATAAGTATCAACACCGGTACAATGCCTGACAAAAGCGGCTGAGATGTGTTCTGCATAGGAATAGACGCAATATCAGCGATTATCATTGTTACAACAAGCTCAGAGGTCTGCATATCGCTCAATTGCCGTTTGCCCATAATTCTTATGGCGAAAATCACAAAGATGTACATCAGCGCGGTTCTGATTACTGAAATTACCATATATTCACCCTGTGTTAATATGCCATAGTCAGTGGGGGATTATTCAGTATTTTTCTTTGATTTTCAGCGGATTTTTCTACAATTCAATTTTTGCATATTTTTTGCATATAATTCGTAAAAACCACTTTTAATTTCAGATGTTTTGAGTTATAATAAATACCGTATAAGTATATCTATAATCAGATAACTGTATATTTCTGCGATATCTGATTATCAGTACACTATGCCAAATCGTCTGATTCTTTATATTAGAGGTGTTTTATATGAGTGCACAGTTTTCAATAGCTCTTGCAAAGATTATCAAGGAGCTTCAGCTTGACCCTTACTATATGCCCGGTAACCCCGAGGAAATCGAAATCGTATCCATGGATATTGACCGTCCGGGTCTGGAGCTTACAGGTTACCTTGACTTCTTCGACGGCAACCGTATCATCATCTTCGGTTATACCGAGTATTCCTATCTGGGTCAGTTTGACGAGGAAAAGCAGTTCGATGTTATAGATAAGCTGTTTTCTATGCAGCCTCCTGCCATCATTATCGCAAGGAACCTTGAACCTACAGATGCAATTGTTAAATCTGCAGAGAAGAATGGTATTCCCATTCTCAGAAGCAGTGAGACTACATCAGCTATTTCAGCTTCACTCATTACTTTCCTCAACGCAGAGCTTGCTCCCCGTATCACCCGTCACGGTGTACTGGTTGAGGTATACGGCGAGGGTGTACTTCTTATCGGCGACAGCGGCGTAGGTAAGTCCGAAATCGCAATCGAGCTTATCAAGCGCGGTCACAGACTCATTGCCGACGATGCAGTGGAAATCCGCCGTGTCTCCAACCGTACTCTGGTTGGTACATCTCCTGCCAATATACGCCACTTCATCGAGCTTCGCGGTATCGGTATCATCAATGCCCGCCGTATCTTCGGTATGGGTGCTGTTAAGCTCACCGAGAAGATTGATATTGTTATTAATATGGAGCAGTGGGACACCGAGAAGGTGTATGATAGAATCGGTATGGACAATACATACACCGAGATTATGGGTATTCAGGTGCCTATTATGACAATCCCCGTAAAGCCGGGCAGAAACCTCGCAATTATCATCGAGGTTGCGGCTATGAATAACCGTCAGAAGAAGATGGGATACAACGCCGCACAGGAGCTTCTCCAGAGCCTCGGTATGGATGTAAGCGAGGACAATATCCAGAACAAAAAAGTTGACACAGGTTGGGATTTCTGATGAAAATTGTAGCAGACCTTCACACACATACAATTACATCTGTTCATGCATATGCTACCGCTCTTGAGATGATAGACGAGGCACAGCGTCTGGGACTCTACGCATTTGCTATTACCGACCATGGTGCAAGTATGCACGGTACTCCTCATCCTTATTACTTTATGAATCTGCACGCAATACCCAGAGTTTACAAGGGTGTCCGTGTGCTCAAGGGAATAGAAGCAAACATCACCGACAGCAAGGGTAACCTTGATGCAGATGAGGGTATTCTCAGCAATCTGGATTTTGTTATAGCCTCCCTGCATATGCCTACCTATCACGATACAGTATCAGTTGACGCCTGTACGCAGGCTTACCTGAATATTGCAGATAACCCTCATGTGAATATGATAGCTCACTCAGGCTCTCCCTACTTCAAGTACGATTACGAAACCGTCATCAAACGCTTTGCAAGTGCAGGCAAGCTTATCGAGATTAACAATTCCTCAATCAAGCATAAGCCCGACTTTGTCCCCAATTGCAAGGAGATAGCAAAGCTTTGTATGAAGTACGGATGCCGTATATCCGTTGATACCGACGCCCACTTTATTACTCAGCTGGGCAGAGCCGACGAGGCACTTACAATGCTTGAGGAGATAGGTTTCCCCGAGGAACTGATTGTCAACTCAAGTGTTGAAAATCTTAATAGCTATTTAACCGAAATGAACATTCCCATCAAATAAGGTTGTTTTTATGATAAATTATAATTTTATTTCTTATGTTGAGGAGACGGGCGCTCTCTGTACTCCTCAATCTCCTATGAAGGAGCACACCACTTTTCGTATCGGCGGTCCTGCCGATTATTACATCTTGGTCCACAGTGTAAAAGAGCTTGTTACTACCCTTGAGCTTTGCGACGAATACGACATCAACTATATGCTCATAGGCAACGGCAGTAATCTTCTTGTCAGCGACGCAGGGCTCAACAAGGCGGTCATCCGCTTAGGCGGTGACTTCAAAGAGATTAGTGTCAAGGATAATGTAATATCCTGCGGTGCAGGTGCAACCCTTGCAAGACTGTGCACCTTTGCACTGAGCAACTCCCTCTCAGGGCTTGAATTTGCCTACGGCATCCCGGGTACTGTCGGCGGTGCTGTGTATATGAACGCAGGTGCCTATGGGGGAGAGATGAAGGATGTTGTCCTGACAATTACCCACCTGACTCCCTCAGGTGTTGTGGAGACTGTTCTTGCAGATGCGGCGGATTTCTCTTACCGCTACAGCAATTACAAAAAGAACAATTGCACTATTCTGTCAGCAGAGTTCAGGCTTACACCCGATAAAGCCGAGGATATCAAAGCCCGTATGGATGATTTTATGAATCGCCGTGTCACCAAGCAGCCTCTCGACTTTCCCTCCGCAGGCAGTGTGTTCAAGCGTCCCGAGGGTGCTTTTGCAGGTGCATTGATTGAACAATGCGGACTCAAGGGTGCAACCGTTGGCGGTGCTCAGGTCAGCCCAAAGCACGCAGGCTTCATTATCAACATTGGTGATGCCACCTGTGACGATGTTATCACCCTTGTTAAAAAGGTTCAGGATGTAGTCAGAGACGAAACAGGCTACTCACTTGAACGGGAGATAATCTATCTTTCTTAAACCCTTTAAGGAGCAATACCTATGGAATTCATTATAATTACAGGACTTTCAGGTGCAGGTAAATCCAATGCCCTGAGAGCTTTAGAGGATATCGGATTTTACTGTGTGGATAACTTGCCTCCTGCGCTTCTATCCACTTTCTGGGATCTTTGCGAGAAGTCAAGCGATTCAAGGATGAAGCGTGTGGGAGTGGTTGTTGATATTCGCACAGGCGAGGTTTTCGACGAGCTTTTTTCAGAGCTTAACAAGTTCCACCACGATGGCAAAAAATACAAGATTCTTTTCCTTGATGCCAAGAGCGATGTTCTCCTTATCCGTTATAAAGAGACAAGGCGTAAGCACCCCCTTGCAGAGAGCTTCGAGGGCAGTACCACAGAGGAAGCGGTTATGCTGGAGAAGGAGCTGATGAAGCCCTTCAAGGCAAGAGCCGATTATATTATCGACACCTCGTATATGGCTCCCAAACAGCTCAAGGAGCGTGTTACTACTATGTTTGCAGGCAATCAGGGTGAGGGCTTTATCATCACCTGCCTGTCCTTCGGCTTTAAGTACGGTATCCCTCTTGAGGCAGACCTGCTCTTTGATGTTCGTTGCTTGCCTAACCCTTACTATGTAAAGGAGCTCAAGGAGCTGACAGGTCTTGACGAATCTGTCAGGGAATATGTCCTTAAATTTCCCGAGACTCAGGAGTATATAGAAAAGCTCCTTGCCCTTCTTGATTACTCTGTTCCTCTCTACAAGGGCGAGGGTAAGAGTGAGCTTGTAATCGCAGTAGGTTGCACAGGCGGTAAGCACCGCAGTGTCACTCTTGCCCGACTTCTCAACAGCCATTTCATAGAATTAGGTATGAAGTCCACCCTTCACCACAGAGATATCTGGAAGGCGTGATTCTTCCTTACTTGTTTCAGATAGGAGAAAGCAATGTCCTTTTCCCACGAAGTAAAAAAAGAATTATCCAAAAATCAATCAACGGTCTATGCACAGAATTTTGCCGAGTGCTACGGAATGATGCTTTTCTCACGGCCTTTTTCAAGTAAAGAGATTAAGCTCAAGACCGAGTCCATCCATGTGGCAGAGCGGTACATCACAATGTCCAATCTGCTCTTTGCCCCTGTTATCGAGAAGCAATCTACCCTGAAGGCAAGCAGAGAATGTATCAATTTGCACACAGTGTCTTTGATTCTTCCTGATGAGTGTGAGCGTGTATATTCAGCTCTCGGTCATTCGGAGAGTAATGCAAGCCTCAGAGTCAACAGGGCTAATATCGAGGACGATATGTGCCTCAGTGCTTTTCTGCGAGGTGCATTTATGGCTTGCGGCTCTGTCAACGACCCGCAGAAGAACTACCACCTTGAGTTCTGTGCCGCATACAAAAACCTCTGCAACGACCTGTGCCTGCTTCTTTCAGAGATTGAGGAGTGTAACTTAACCCCCAAGACTATTCTGCGCGGCGGCTCATATGTGGTGTATCTGAAGGACAGCGAGCAGATAACAGACCTGCTCACCTATATGGGTGCCTCCTCCTGCGCGATGGATATTATGAACGCCAAGGCATACAAGCAAATGCGTAACATTGCCAACAGACGGACTAACTCTGAGCTTGCAAATATCAACAAAACCGCTCAGGCAGCCGCAAGACAGCTTTCCGCTATAGATAAATTAGAGGCAACAGTTGGACTTTCGTCCTTGCCTGCTCAGCTTTACGAGATTGCACTTCTGCGTCGGGATAACCCCGAGCTGTCGCTGAAGGATTTAGGCTTACTTTTAGACCCTCCCATAAGCCGAAGCGGTGTCAATCACAGACTTATGAAGCTTGTGGAATTGGCAGAAGAATCATCAGATTAAAAATACGCAACTTTACATACAGACAGGAATGATTATATGAGTACAGCAAACCCTATGGATAAGTTTAAAGAGATGGACTACGAAACCGCCATCACCAAGCTCAATCAGCTTATCTCAAGACTTGAGAGAAACGACGGTACCTTTGACGAGCTTATGGAGGTTTACAAGGAAGCCTACGAGTACTATATCTACTGTACAGAATACCTTAACACTGCGGCAGATAAAATCAAGGATTTAAACTCCCGTATGGCACAGCTTCTCATAAAAGGGGAGGGAATGTAATGTCACACAGCACTCTGATTGAGAACGCCCTGCAGTCGTATCTTGATAGAAAACCCGAGATTTACTCAGTGCTATGGGACTCAATGCGATATTCTGTGGGTGCAGGCGGCAAGCGTGTCCGTCCTCAGCTCACACTGGAGTTCTGCACTTTGTGCGGCGGTGACGCTGAGTCTGCATTACCCTTTGCCTGTGCTGTCGAACTCATCCACACATACTCACTTATTCACGATGATTTGCCCTGTATGGACGATGACGATATGCGTCGCGGCAAGCCCTCCAATCACATCGAATTCGGCGAGGACACAGCACTCCTTGCAGGTGATGCACTACAGAGCCTTGCCTTTGAGATTATGCTTTCTCCCGATACTCTCGGCCGATGCCCTGCTGACAGAGCTGCCGCCGCCGCTTGCACACTTGCAAAGCTTTGCGGTGCAGATGGTATGGTAGGCGGTCAGGTCATAGATTTACAGTACGAGGACAAGCAGGCATCAGAGCAGATTATCACACAGATGCATTTGCTCAAGACAGGTGCACTTATCAAGGCGGCGTGTCTTATGGGCTGTATTGTTGCAGGTGCAACCCGGGAACAGCTTACTGCGGCTTCTCAGTATGCCGATTGCATCGGACTTGCTTTCCAGCTTGTGGATGATGTCCTTGATGTGACCTCCACCAGTGCTGAGCTTGGCAAGCCTGTCAACTCCGATATAGATAACAACAAATCAACTCTTGTGTCCCTTTACGGTATCGACGAGTGTATGCGCCGTGCAAAGGAACTCACTCAGCAGGCAATAGACGCCCTCTCTGCGTTTGAGGGGGATACCTCATTCCTGCGTGACTTTGCACTCAGGCTCATCAGCCGTCGCAACTGATACCTTATAATAAATTCAACATCGGTATAACCGAGGATTCAGATATGGATAATAATAATTTTGAAATGCTTTCAAAAATTAAATCACCCGAGGATTTAAAGATGCTCAAGCCCGAACAACTCCCAACCCTTTGCGAGGAGATTCGACGCAAGCTCATCCTTACAGTGTCAGAGAACGGAGGTCACCTTGCACCTAACTTAGGTGTAGTTGAGCTTACCGTTGCCATGCACTATGTCTTTGATTGTCCGCGGGATTCTATCGTATGGGATGTAGGCCACCAGTGCTATACCCATAAGATGCTCACAGGCAGATACGATAAAATTGACACCATCCGCCGTACTGGTGGACTGTCAGGCTTCCCCAGAAGATACGAGAGCCCCTACGATGTATTCGGTGCAGGTCACAGCAGTACCTCTATCTCTGCCGCCTTAGGTATCGCCAAGGCAAAGCAACTGTCAGGGGATAATAGCCACACCATAGCCTTTATCGGTGACGGCTCCTTTACAGGCGGACTCGCCTTTGAGGGTATGAACAATGCAGGCAGGCTCAAGCGTAACTTCATTGTTATCCTCAACGATAACAAAATGTCAATCTCCAAGAATGTAGGAGCATTGTCACGCCACCTGACCAGAATCCGTGTCAGCCCTTGGTATCTTAACGCCAAGATGGACTTGGAGCGTTTTCTTACCAAAATTCCCCTTGTGGGCAGACCCTTTGTTATCTTCCTGACCAACTTTAAAAACGGGTTTAAAAAGAAAATATACAAAACAAATATGTTCGAGAATTTCGGCTTCCATTATTACGGCCCTGTTGACGGCCATAATCTTGACAGCCTTATAACTGTCCTGCAGGCGGCAAAGAAGGTGAACCGACCTGTCATTATCCATGCCGTTACTGTCAAGGGTAAGGGTTATCAGTTTGCAGAGGATGACCCCAAGAGCTTCCACGGTATCGGCAGGTTTGATATCGACACAGGCGAGCCGCTGTCTCATTCCGACTCCTACAGCGATTGCTTCGGCGATTGCCTGTGCGGACTTGCACAGCAGGACTCAAAAATCTGTGCTATCACTGCGGCTATGACCACAGGCACAGGACTCTCTGATTTTTCCTCGCGTTTTAAAGACAGGTTTTTCGATGTAGGCATTGCCGAGGAGCACGCTGTCACCTTCGGATGCGGTCTTGCTTCTCAGGGTATGACTCCTGTTTTTGCAGTGTACTCAAGCTTTCTCCAGCGTGCATATGACCAGCTTGTACACGATGCCGCCGCTCAGAAGCTCCACCTTGTATTGGGTGTTGACCGTGCAGGTATAGTAGGTGAGGACGGAGAGACCCATCAGGGCGTGTTTGATGTTTCAATTCTTAACACTATTCCCTCAACCACTATCTACTCACCCTGCTATTTTGACGACCTGAGGGCTTGTATCAACCAAGCTGTCAATAAAGAAAAGGGCCTTACTGCTGTTCGCTATCCCCGAGGTTCAGAGCCTTTCCGTCCTGATGATTTCACTCATAACGGAATCAACTTCAGCGTATACGGTAACCCTAACGCCTCACGCCTTATTGTCACCTATGGCAGACTTTTTGCTCAGGCTTGCAAGGCTAAGGAGATGCTCTCGTCTGTCGGCAAGGAGGTCTGTATCCTCAAGCTTTGCCGTATAAAACCCATCGACCCCGAGGCTATTCGCTTTGCATCCTGCTTCAGGCGTGTTCACTTCTTTGAGGAGGGTATGCGCTCAGGCGGAGTGGGAGACACCTTTGAGTCAGAGCTTGTGAAGCTCAGGTTTGAAGGCTCATATGCAATTACAGCTATTGAGGATATGTTCATTCCTCATTCCAAGGATACAGAGGCGCTCCACGCATTGAAGCTGGACGCAGAGGGTATGTTTGATATTTTGAGAAAATAACCGGAGTTAGTTTATGAAAAAACGACTTGATATACTTGTATACGAAAAAGGACTTGCAGAAAGCCGTGAGAAAGCCAAGGCTGTAATTATGGCAGGTCTTGTATATGTCAATAACCAGAAGGCTGACAAATGCGGCAGTTCGTACGAGGAGGACTGCAACCTTGAGGTCAGAGGTCCTGCTCTTAAATATGTCAGCCGCGGCGGACTCAAACTTGAGAAGGCAGTTGCTTCCTTCAACCTTGATTTGCAGGATGTGGTTGCAATGGATATCGGTGCATCCACAGGAGGTTTCACCGATTGTATGCTCCAGAATGGTGCAAAGAAGGTTTATTCCATTGATGTAGGCTACGGCCAGCTTGCATGGAAACTGCGAAACGATGACCGCGTAGTCAATATGGAACGCACCAATTTCCGCAAGGTCACACCCGATATGATTGAGGATAAGATAGACTTCTTCTCTGTGGATGTGTCCTTTATTTCCCTCAAGCTTATCCTTCCTGTTGCAAGGCAACTGCTATCTGATAATGGTCAGGGTGTCTGCCTTATAAAGCCTCAGTTTGAGGCAGGCAGAGGCAAGGTAGGCAAGAAGGGCGTAGTCCGCGATAAGGCTGTACATACCGAGGTTATTGCCGCTATCCGTGACTTCTGTCTTGAGTGCGGCTTCGATGTACTGGGACTTGACTATTCACCCGTCAAAGGTCCCGAGGGTAACATCGAATACCTCATCCATATCAGAACAAGCAACGAGCCCACACTTTACACTGATATCACCCCCGAAGAACTTTCAAACGCTTCCCATAAGGAGCTGGACAAGGAGGCATAATCGTGAAGATTGCATTGATTCCTAATGCAGATAAGCCCAGGGCTGTCCTATGTGCACAGCAGATTGCAACCCTGCTTACAGACGCAGGTGCGTCTGTTTTACTCCCTTGTGCTCTCAAGGATAGTATCACAACACAGGGTGGTAAGTATTACAGCACCTATGATGAGCTTTTTTCTCACTGCGATTGTGCAGTAACAGTCGGCGGTGACGGCACAATTATCCACAGTGCACGGCACAGTGCTCTGTCAGATAAGCCTGTTGTGGGTGTCAACTTAGGCACTCTGGGCTATGTTGCAGAGCTTGAGCCTTCCGAGATATCAGCTCTTACACGCCTTGTTACAGGTGATTATATTATAAGAGAAAGAATGCTCCTTGATGTAGCCGTTATCCATCAGGATGGCTCAAAGCAGTCCTACCTTGCAGTTAACGATGCAGTTATCTCCCGTGGCTCTCTCTCCTGTATTATCGACCTTGATGTGTTTGTAGAGGGCGAGCGTATATGCAACTACCGTGCTGACGGGCTTCTTTTCTCAACTCCCACAGGCTCTACCGCATATGCACTTTCTGCAGGAGGCCCTGTTATTGACCCTTACCTGAGCCTTATTGAGCTTACTCCCGTCTGTCCTCATTCTCTCACAGCCCGTACTGTTATCTTCTCTGAGGACACAGTCCTGTCAGTAAGCTGTAACTCACCGGATACCTCGTATCTGACAGTAGACGGTCAGGTGTCGGTGGCACTTGCAGGCAGCGATATTGTACAGATAAGCAAGTCGTCACACAAGCTTAAAATGATAAATCTCAAGGATAAAAATTTCTATAAAATTGCAGGCGAGAAGCTGTAAGCTTCAATACATATAAGAAGGTGAACGGATATGAAACTCAACCGACACGCAAAAATACTTGAGCTCATTAAGAATTACCCCATTACAACTCAGGAGGAGTTGTTGCAGAAGCTGAAGGAGGAGGGCTACTCGGTAACCCAGTCCACTGTCTCCAGAGATATCAAGACTCTCCGTCTGCAAAAGACTCACAGTATAGACGGCAAGTACAGATATTCTGCTCCCACAGGTATTCAGCCTGATGTTAAAAACGGATTTTCAGGCATACTTTCAGGCTCTATTGTTTCTGTAGAGACAGCCCAGAATATTGTAGTTGTTAAGACCTTCAGCGGTATGGCGTCAGCCGCTTGTGCCGCCATAGACACTATGAGCCTGCCATCAGTAGTAGGCTCTCTTGCAGGTGACGATACCATATTCATTGCCTGCACAGATACAGCCTCTGCAACCTCCCTTGTGCAGAGCCTTAACGATTATGTAGTCTGATACCTGCATATCACCAATTTATAAGAATCAGGTCTTATTATGCTTACAGAACTTTATATCGAAAACATAGCAGTTATCGAAAAAACAAACATAGAATTCACCAAAGGACTCAATGTGCTCACAGGTGAGACAGGTGCCGGTAAGAGTATCGTCATCGACGCTATCTCTGCAGTGCTCGGCAGGCGTACCTCCCGTGAGCTTGTCCGTACAGGTGCCGACTCCTCTTATGTCAGTGCAACCTTTACCGATGTGGGGGATGCAGTGCTCAAAACTCTTGACACTCTCGGCTATAGCCTTGAAGACGGCAAGCTTTTAATTGAGAGGGAGTTTACCCTTGCAGGTAAGAACAATTGCCGCGTTAACGGCAGACCTGCGGCTCTCTCGGCATTGAAAGATATCGGCAGATACCTTATCAATATCCACGGACAGCACGAGAGCTACGAGCTTATGTCGCCTGATTTGCACATAGGCTACATTGATTCTCTGGGCAATCTGTCTCAGGACCTTGAGGAATACAGGCGTGAGTACGCACACTATAAGGAGCTTACGCGTATTCTTAATCAGAAGGAGTCCGATGACCGTGACCGTGCACGCCGTGCTGACCTGCTCTCGTTCCAGATTAACGAGCTGGAGGAGGCAGACCTGCAGATAGGTGAGCAGGATGCCCTCGTTGAAGAACGCAGTGTCCTGTGCAATTCTCAGCGACTCAGAGAATACCTGTCAAACGCCTCATATCTCCTCAGCGGTGACGGAGGCGAGCTTCAGGGTGCCTTGTCTGTGCTGTCTGATGTTTCAGACCAGGTTGACAGTGCCGCACAGCTTGTATCCTCTTTTACCGATATCTCAGAGCGGCTTCGCAACTGTTATTTTGAGCTTCAGGATTTAGCCTCTGATATCAGCCGTGCAGGGGATAGCATCGAGGATGACCCTCAGCGTCTGGAGGAAATTGAACAACGCCTTGATTTAATTAATAAGCTTTCAAAGAAATACGGAGATACCGAGGAGGAAATGCTTCAGTATCTTGAAAATATAAAAGCCGAATTTGATGCAATATGCAGATTCGAGGAAGACAGAGAAAAGCTTACGCA
Source organism: Ruminococcus sp. (assembly GCA_017473775.1). GTDB lineage: Bacteria > Bacillota > Clostridia > Oscillospirales > Acutalibacteraceae > Ruminococcoides. Next base: position 59,089 of record JAFUJH010000041.1, on the reverse strand, counting down.
GGAGCAGCAAGCCTCCTTTGCACTGTGCAATTCTCTTGCAGTTTCCATCTCAGAAAAACGCAGAAAAATCGCAGATGACTTCTGCTCTCAGGTCACAGAGCAAATGCGTAAGCTTGATATGCCCAGTGCAACTGTGGCAGTCTCTCAGCTTACCTGTCCTCTTGGGGAGAATGGCATCGACCAGATTGAATTTCTCGTCTCCACCAATGCAGGCGAGCCTCCCAAGCCTGTGGCAAAGGTCGCCTCAGGCGGTGAGCTTTCCCGAATGATGCTTGCTATCAAAACTGTCCTCTCTCACTCAGACCCTACCGATACATTGATTTTTGACGAGGTTGATACAGGTATCTCAGGCTCTGCCGCACGCAGAGTAGGCGATGCCCTCAAGGGTGTCAGTTCAGGCACACAGGCACTTTGTGTCACACATCTGCCTCAGATTGCCGCCCTTGCAGATTCCCACTTCCTTATCAGCAAGAGCGAGAAGGACGGCAGAACATACACAAATGTTGCTCGCCTCTCCTATGAAGGCAGAGTTGACGAGCTTGCCCGTATTATCGGCGGAGTACAGGTGGGGGATGCCGCCTATGATTACGCCCGTGAGCTGCTTGCAGACAATACATCCGCCAACTAATAAATATACATAAATTGGAGTAAATTATGAGAAAATGGATTGTAGCACAACTTGATAAGGCTGAGGCACTCAGACTCAGTGAGAGTATGGATATCCCCATGCTTCTCTCTGTGCTGTTGTGCATCCGCGGCTTCACAGATGAGGAAAAGATAGCTTCTTTCCTCAGCAATGAGCCTGTTTTCCACGACCCTTTTCTCATCAAGGATATGGATAAGGCAACAGACCGAATCCGCAAAGCCATAGATAATTTTGAGAAGATATGTGTCTACGGCGATTACGACGCCGACGGCGTTACCGCTACAGCACTGCTGTATTCCTATCTTGATTCCGTAGGTGCCAATGTAACCTATTACATTCCCTCCAGAGCAGAGGAGGGCTATGGTATGAACACCGAGGCTATAACCCAGCTGTTTGCTCAGGGCGTCAGCCTCATTGTTACTGTTGACAATGGTATCTCCGCTTATGACGAGATAGCCTATGCCAAATCTCTGGGAGTTGACACTGTTGTTACCGACCATCACACAGTACCCGAGGTTATCCCCGAGGCAGTAGCTGTTGTGGATTTGCATCAGGATGATTGCCCCAGCACCTTCAAGGAGCTTTCCGGTGTAGGTGTTGCGCTCAAGCTTGTAATGGCTCTTGAGGAGGGCTATTCCGATACAGAGGATATACTGGACAATTTTGCAGATTTAGCCGCTCTTGGTACAATCGGCGATGTTGTAAGCCTCACTGACGAGAACAGAGCAATTGTAAAGGAAGGTATCCGACTCCTGCAGGATACAGACAGAATCGGCATCAGGGAGCTCATCCGCAGTGCAGGCTACGAGGATAAACCTCTCACCGCAGGCACTCTTGCATACACAATCGTCCCCAGAATCAACGCTGTTGGCAGACTTGGACTTTCCTCCCGTTCAGTAGAACTTTTACTGACAGAGGATGACGATATTGCCCGTAAGCTTGCGCAGGAGCTTTCTGCAGATAACCAGACCCGTCAGCAGATAGAGAAGGATATCCTTGCAGAAATTGACGAGAGAATCAAAAACGACCCTGCACTTACTATGCAGAGTATAATTATTATCGACGGCGATAACTGGCATCAGGGTGTTATCGGCATTGTTGCCGCCCGAGTCAAGAGTGCCTTCGGTAAGCCCTGTATAGTTATCTCCCGTGAGGGTGACTCTGCCCGTGCATCAGGCAGGTCAGTGGAGGGCTTCTCTCTTTCTGATGCAATTTTTAATTGCAGTGATTTGTTGGAGCACTTCGGCGGTCATCCCATGGCAGTGGGATTCTCCCTCAAATGCTCGAATATAGAAAAATTCAAGGAAGCTCTCTATGCATATACAGACAGCCTTGAGGATATGCCTTTGCCTGAGCTTTACCTTGATTGTAAACTTAATCCTACATTGTTGGATTTATCTCTCCTTGACAGTATATCTGCACTGGAGCCCTTCGGAGCAGGTAACCCTGCACCCTTGTTCGGACTCTACAATATGCGTATTGATGATATCAAGGAGCTTTCAGGCGGTAAGCACCGCAAGCTTACTGTCTCCCGTGAGGGTACCCATGTGACAGCAATGTGCTTCGGCGTGGATGTGACAGGCTTTAGCTATAATGTAGGGGATGTTGTGGATTTGGCTGTATCCCTTGATAAAAACTTCTACTCAGGCAATACATACCTGTCAATAATAGTCAGGGATATCAAACTAAGTGCAACCGACAACGAGGCTCAGCTTAAATCCGAGCGTATATACGAGCGCTTCTGCACAGGCAGAAGTGTTACCGTTGAGGATGCAAGAAGCATCCTCCCTGACAGAAACGACTTCACCGTAGTCTATCGCTTTCTCAGAAGCTCCTCAGGCTACAGCGGTGCAGTTGATATGCTGTCAGTAAAGCTTGGGATTCCTCTTGGCAAGTTGCGTACTGTTCTCACAGCAATGTGCGAGCTGCGGCTTATTGATATGCTGGAGGGTATGAATAAAGCAGAAATTTCACTGTGTCAGGTGGATGGGAAGGTTTCACTTGACTCAGCACCTATAATAGAGGAACTCAGGGAGGTGTGCAAATGAGCACAACAGACAATAATAACATCAACAACACAGGTGTAAGCTCACTTGGCAATTGCTCTGATATGCGTCATTATAACGATTACGGCGATTTGAAGGAGCTTATCAGGTCCAGCGGACTCAAGTTCGATATGGCTCGCATAGATAAGGCATATCGGTATGCATACGAGGCACACAAGGACCAGCGCAGAGTCTCAGGACTTCCGTATATACTCCACCCTGTGTCTGTAGCATACATTCTTGTAGGACTTGGTATGGACACAGACTCCATCATTGCGGCACTTCTCCACGATGTTGTAGAAGACACTGAGATAACTCTGGATGAAATATCCAAGGATTTCGGCTCTGATATAGCCCTGCTTATTGACGGACTCACAAAGCTTGCCAAAATTAAATACTCCAACCGAGAGGAGCAGCAGGCAGAGAACCTGCGGAAGATGCTCATTGCTATGAGCAACGATATCCGCGTTATCATTATCAAGCTTGCAGACCGACTCCACAATATGCGTACCATTGAGTGTATGCGTGAGCAGAAACGCCGCGATATCGCACTGGAGACAATGGAAGTTTATGCTCCCATTGCTCACCGCTTGGGTATCACCGCTGTCAAGGAGGAAATGGAGGATTTGTCCCTTCGTTACCTTGACCCTGTAGGCTATGCAGAGATTGAGGCTGAGCTTAATAAGACAGCCGGTGACCGTGAGTCCTTCATTGCTGACCTTAAAGCAGAGATACTTGACAGGTCCCGCGATGTCATTGATGATATCTACATCAGCGGCCGCGTCAAGAGCATTCACAGCATTTACCGTAAAACCTTTATGAAGGGCAAAACCATAGACGAAATCTACGATATTTTTGCAGTCAGAGTCATAGTTAACACAATGACAGACTGCTACAATGTCTTAGGTATCATCCACGATATATACAAGCCCATTCCTAACCGCTTCAAGGACTATATTTCCACACCCAAGCCCAATATGTATCAGTCCCTGCACACTACCGTTATCAGCCACAGAGGTATTCCCTTTGAGGTGCAGATTCGTACATGGGATATGCACCATACTGCTGAGTACGGTATCGCCGCACACTGGAAGTACAAGGCAGGAGTCGGCGGCAAGGACGGCGATTCTCTCGACGAGCATCTGTCCTGGGTGCGTAAGATTCTGGAGACTCAGAAGGACTCCGTTGATGCCACCGACCTTGTAAGCACAATCAAAACTGACCTTAACCCCAACGAGGTATTTGTATTTACTCCCAAGGGTGATGTTATCAACCTGCCTGCAGGCTCCACAGTTATCGACCTTGCATACGCTATCCACTCTGCTGTCGGTAACAGTATGGTAGGTGCAAAGGTAGACCGCAGGATTGTTCCTATCGATTATCCCCTGAAGACAGGTGAGATTGTAGAGATTCTCACTCAGAAGGAGGCACAGGGCCCCAAGCGTGACTGGCTGAAGATTGTTCGTACCTCAGAAGCAAGAAGTAAGATTCGTTCCTGGTTCAAGAAGGAACGCAGAGAAGAAAATATCGCAGAGGGTAAGGCAGAGTTTGAGCGTGAGCTTAAAAAGAACGGAATCAATATTCCTGAGAACGAGCTTGAGGATTTCCTCAAGAAGGTCAACCTGAAGATTCAGGTCAACACTCTTGACGACTTCTATGCGGCTATCGGCTACGGAGGTATCCAATTGTGGAAGATTATGCCCCGTATCCGTGATTTGTATCAGAAGCTCTATGTGAAGCCCAATACAGAATATGTACCTCCTGTTCCTGCAGAAGCACCCAAACGCAAGAAGGTCGGCTCAGGTGTTATCGTTGAGGGAATGGACGATGTTCTCATCAAGTTTTCCCGTTGTTGTAACCCGGTACCCGGCGATGATATCATCGGCTTTATAACCCGCGGTTACGGCGTTTCTATCCATAACCGCAACTGTAAGAATGTACCTCGGGATATAACTTCTGCTGAAGAGCCCGACCGTTGGGTCAGCGCTCATTGGGAGCACTCAGTCCGCGAGGTATTCCAGACAAGTCTGGAGATTATCGGTATGGACCGCACAGGCTTCCTTGCAGATGTTTCCAACCAGCTTTCTGCAATGCACATTATGATTCGTACCCTTAACTGTCGCGAGTTGCCTGACGGTATGGCTATCATCAATGTTACAATTGATGTCACCGACACAGGTCATCTCAAGACAGTAATTGCTCGTCTCAACACCATCAGCGGTATCACCTCTGTAACAAGAAAATAAATTCACGAGGAAAAGTATATGAAAGCAGTAATTCAGCGTGTGGCGCAGGCATCCGTTACCGTAGACGGAAATACAATAGGACAGATAGACACAGGCTTCCTTATCCTTCTCGGAGTCGAGAAGGGTGACGACAAAAAGGAGGCAGAAGTCCTCTCAAAGAAAATAGCAGGACTTCGTGTGTTCACAGACGATAATGACAAAATGAACCTTGCTCTTTCAGATATAAACGGCGGTGTGCTTGTTATCTCCAATTTCACACTTTGTGCCGATTGCCGCAAGGGCAGACGCCCCGGCTTCGACAATGCCGCCCGTCCTGATGAGGCAAACGAGCTTTACGAATATTTCTGTAAGTGTATGGGGGACAACGGCATCAGTAAGATAGAGCGTGGCGAGTTCGGTGCAGATATGAAGGTGAGCCTTCTCAACGATGGCCCCGTGACTCTCATTATCAATTCAAAGGAGCTGAGCCGATGATTACTGTCACCACTTTCCAACTTGGCGTAATGTCCACAAACACCTATGTTATCACCGACAAGGCTACAGGTGCAACTGCACTTGTTGACCCTGCCGGCACAGATGATTCTCTCACAAAACATCTTCAGAGTCTGGGCAAGGATGCAGTAAAGTACATTCTCCTGACTCACGGCCACTTTGACCATATAGCGGGCGCTCGTTTTTATGCAGATATGTTCTCTGCGAAGATTGTGATTTCATTGGCAGAGGAGCCCTTTTTACACGATAATAACCTGAATCTGTCTGCTTTTTTCGGTAACTCACAGCTTGCCTGTTGCAATGCAGATATTACGGTAAAAGGCGGAGATAAACTGATGCTGGGCGAGTCCGAATTTCAGTTTATTCTCACACCGGGTCACACCTGCGGCAGTGGATGCTATGTGTTCCCCGAGGACAGAATCATCTTCTCAGGCGATACTTTGTTTTTCAGGTCAATGGGCAGGGTGGATTTCCCCACAGGAAATCCCTCTCAGATGATTACTTCTCTGCACAGACTCCGTGATATGCAGGGGGATTACAAGGTATATCCGGGTCACGACCGTCCTACATCACTTGAGGACGAGCGTCACTTCAATCCATATTTCAACTCTTAATTTATATCAGCTATGAATCTATATACAGTAAATCATTCGTTTCACTATGAACTTGAAAATTTAACCCGTGCTTTTTTCCCGAACGAGAAGATAGCAGTAATACCCTCGGCCACAGAGCCCGAGTCTTTGGAGTCTCCCTACATCCTTACTACATACGCAGATGTTATGTCTGTGTCTGTGGTGTTCGGGGATTTCTCAAAGACTCTCACTGCTCCTGTAGGGACTGACGATGATGAGCTTTCAATGGCGACCCTTCTTTATAAGCTCCTGAGCGAGCTTTCCGGCATTACTCTTTCTTGGGGTTTACTTACAGGTGTGCGTCCTATCAAGCTGTTCCGCAGATTGTGCGAGCAGATGGGGGAGGCATCGGCAGAGGAATATTTCCTGAACTCTCTGCTTGTCTCTCGGGAGAAGACCCAACTTGCCAAGGTCACCTGTGTCAACGAGCAGAAGATTCTCAATCTTTCACAGGGTGACTCTTTTAGCCTGTACATCTCAATTCCTTTTTGTCCCACACGATGCAGCTATTGCTCTTTCGTGTCCCAATCTGTGGAGAAGGCAAAGCACCTGATTGCACCCTATGTTGACCTTCTGTGTAAGGAAATTACAGTAACAGGACAGATTGCAAGGGATATCGGTCTTATACTTGAGACCGTCTACATAGGCGGAGGCACCCCCACAACTCTGGAGGCACCACACCTTACTCAGATACTCAACGCCGTCAGAGATAACTTCGATATGTCCACTTGCCGCGAGTTTACAGTAGAAGCAGGCAGACCCGATACTATCACCGAGGATAAGCTTGTTGCTCTCCTTGAGGGCGGTTGTGACCGACTCAGTGTCAATCCCCAGACTCTCAGTGATGAGGTACTGCAGAATATCGGCAGACGCCATACTGTGGAGGACTTTTACCGCTCCTTTGAGCTTGCCCGAAAGGTAGGCTTCAAACACATCAACACCGACCTTATCGCAGGTCTCCCCGGGGATACTCCCGACTCCTTCCGCAAAACCATCGAGGGTATCTGTGCTCTTTCACCCGAGAGCGTCACTGTCCATACTCTTTCTATGAAGCGTAGCTCACGGCTTACCGAGGAGAATATGCAGATAATGCGTGAGGATACTCAGGCTGTGTCTCAGATGCTTTCCACCGCTTATAAGGCTCTTGAGAATGAGGGCCTTGCTCCATACTACCTTTACCGCCAGAGCAGAATGGTTGGTAATATGGAGAACACAGGTTGGTCAAAGAAAGGCTACGAGGGACTCTATAATGTCTATATTATGGACGAGACCCATACCATCCTTGCCTGCGGTGCAGGTGCTGTCACAAAGCTCCGCGATCCCTACTCCGACCGCATAGAGCGTATATTTAACTTCAAGTATCCATATGAATATAATGCAAGACAAGAGGAACTCATAAGTCGTAAAGACGCTGTTGCTCCTTTCTATAAAAGCCTTGTACAAGGAGGAGACAATAAGAATGTCTGATAAAAAAACAAAGCAACGAAACTCATCCCAGAGTTTCCTGAAGGGTGCCTTCATACTGACCCTCAGTATGATAGCCGTCAAGCTCTGCGGACTTGCTCAGAAAGTACTTCTCACAAACCTGTACGGCAAACTGGGCGGCAGCTTTGCCGAGTTCGGTACTGCGCTTTTTTCCAATGCCTATGAGCTTTATGTGCCACTGTTTACACTGGCAACCGTAGGCTTTCCCATTGCCGTCTCCCGACTTGTGTCAGAGAGCTACGCCAAAGAACGATATAACGATATAAAGCAGATTTACAAGGTAGCAAAGCCTTTCTTCATAGTAATGGGTGTGCTGTGCTTCCTGCTTATGGCAGTGGGTAGTTTCTTCTATATCGAGTACATCAACTCACCCTATTCATTGCCTGCAATGCTTGTGCTTGCGCCTACAATCTTCTTCGGTTGCCTTGTGTCCGTTTACCGCGGATATTATGAGGGACTCCGCAATATGACTCCCACCGCCGTGTCCGAGGTGTTGGAGGCTTTCTCCAAGATTGCAATCGGTGTTGTACTTTCTTATATCGTAGTCAATGTAGGAGCCAATCAGCTCACTGCTACCGGCACACTGTTCGGTCTTACCTTTGATTCTATGGACGAGGCATACCGCACATTGGTGTCTATCTCTGTGGCGGCTTCTATCTTCGGTATCACTATGGGCAGTGTCATAGCTTTCCTGTATCTTCGTATCCGTTTTTCAGTGAAGAAGGGCGACATCCCCGAGGATTACTACCTTCGTTCTGTGGAGGCAATCTCCAAGCGTGAGACTTTTATAAAAATGTGCAAGACAGCACTTCCTGTTGGTATCGGTGCTCTTGTTATGAGTATCTCAAGTACCATTGACGCTACAATTATCCAGAACCTTATGTACAATATGGCTGTGACTCAGCCTGAGGCTCTCCTTGCCGAGTTCAACCATGTTCTCGACAGCGAGATAACAAAGGATAAAATCACAATTCATACCTGCATCTGGGGCTATTACAGTGCATCTGTAACTCTCTCCTCTCTTGTAGTTGCGGTTACTCAGGTGTTTGGAACAAGTGCAATGCCCAATGTTACCAATGCCTACACCAAGGGTAATAAGGCTGAGCTGAAGGAGTCTATAGAAACCGTCCTCAGACTCACCACAATGTTTGCGTTTCCCTGTGCAATCGGTCTTGCAGTTCTGGCAGAGCCTGTCTTGTCTTTAGTGTATTCAGGCAACCCTAACATCTCACAGTTCGGCGGTGAGGTTCTGCAGGTGCTTGGTATATCTGTCATCTTTATGGGCACAATCACACCCATCTGTTCAATGCTGCAGGGTGTAGGTAAGGTCAAAACCACAATGTACATTTACATTTTCGGCACAATTTCCAAGATAATTGTGTCCTACCTCTTTGCACGGAATGTCCACATCAACATCGTAGGTGCAGCTATCGGCTCACTTATTTCAAACTTCCTGATGTGTACAGTTGCAATGTTCCTGCTTGTCAGAAGCACAAAAATTATGCCGAATTTTGTAACTTCAGCTATCAAGCCTATGGTGGGAGCACTCCTTTGCGGAGGCTGTGCATACCTGTGCAGTTATGTTTTCAACCTGCATGTGCTGATTTCTATTGTCATTTCTGCTATATTCTATGTGTTAGTTTTGTTGATATTGCATACTTTTACGCGAAATGAAATTTTAATGCTCCCAAAAGGTAAAAATATTGTAATAATACTTGAAAAATTGCACCTTATAGGTTAAAATTAATGATTGGAATGCGAATTTCTGCTTTTCACACGGAGGTAAACCAAGTGAGTTTTCAGTTCAAAGATAATTATGATTTTTACGACCTTGTAAATATTATGAAAATTCTGCGTCAGCCGGGCGGCTGTCCCTGGGATGCAGAGCAAACCCACAAGAGTATCCGCCGTGATTTTATTGAGGAGACCTACGAGGCTATCGAGGCAATCGATACCGACGACCCTGAGCTTCTCTGTGAGGAGCTGGGTGATGTACTGCTACAGGTTGTGTTTCATTCACAGATTGAGCAGGACGGCGGCGGCTTCACTATAGCCGAGGTTTGCGACGGCATCTGCAAGAAGCTCATCATCCGCCATCCCCATGTGTTCGGTGATGTTGTAGCCGATACTCCCGATAAAGTTCTGGAGAATTGGGATGCTATCAAGATGCAGACCAAGGAGCAGACAACTTATGCTGAAGCTCTCGACAGTGTCAGCCATGCGTTGCCTTCTCTTATCCGTGCTCATAAGGTACAGCACAAGGCTCGCAAGTACGGCTTCGATTGGGACGATGTAAGCGGTGCACTCTCAAAGTTATCTGAGGAGGTTTCAGAGCTATCTCAGGCTATCTCTCAGGGCAATAGCGACGCCTGCTACGACGAGTTAGGCGATGTGCTTTTCTCTGCTGTCAATGTTTCCCGTTTTATCGGCGTTGACCCTGAGCAGTCCCTTTCTTCCTCTGTGGACAAGTTCATTGCTCGTTTTGCAAAGGTAGAGAAGCTTGCAAATGAGCGCGGCATAGATATGAAAACTGCCTCACTTTCAGAGCTCGACGCTCTTTGGGATGAGGTAAAAAGACAGTAACTTCATATAGTACTGCACACTTTCTGTTATTTATCGGCATAGCCGACAAAAATAAAAAATATTAATGGAGGTTCAATTATGAACAAGACTGAGTTAGTTGCAGCAGTTGCTGCAAAGAGTGGCATTTCCAAGAAGGACGCTGACAAGGCTGTTGCAGCAGTTCTCGATACAATCGTAGAGTCCATCGCTGCAGGCGAGAAGGTTGCTCTCGTTGGCTTCGGTACATTCGAGCAGAGAACAAGAAATGCAAGAACAGGTTGCGATCCCAGAACAAACGCTAAGATTGAGATTCCTGCTTCCAAGGTTCCCGCTTTCAAGGCTGGTAAGGCATTTAAGGACGCTGTAAACAAGTAATTGTTTAGATGGGCATACGGTCTCGTATGCCCATCGTTTTTTTATCACACACATTCACATTCTGGAGGAATTATGAGACTTGATAAATATCTGAAGGTTTCCCGTCTTATCAAACGCAGAACAGTTGCCGCCGAGGCTTGTGCCGCAGGCAAGGTGTCTGTTAACTCAAAGGTACAAAAGGCTTCTTATGATGTAAAGGTAGGGGATATCATCGAACTTACCTTTGGCGAGAAGGTGCTGAAGGTGCAGGTTGTCACCGTGCTTGAGCATGTCCGTAAGGAAGACGCAGACGCAATGTATAAGCCGCTGTAAGGGTCATATTTACCAAAAGCTCCGAATACTATATAAGGTACTATTATTTTCGGAGGCTCTTATGCAGGACACTACAGCTAATAATACTCATACTCTCACTCTCGATAACAGAGAGTCTCTCACCCTCACAGGCGTCACCGATGTACCCGGCTTTGACGAGGAGACCGTCAGTGTCAGGACACACTTGGGCTCCCTTATCATCAAAGGAGAGGACTTGCACATCAGCCGTCTGTCTCTTGATACAGGACAGGTGTCTGTAGAGGGCAAGGTAAACTCCCTGCAGTATCTTGGGGACACCCGTCAGAAGGGTATAGTCTCCCGAATTTTCAGGTGATGTAATATGACCTTTACTCTCTCTGACCAGCTTCTCTGCTTTGGTTGTTCTGTGCTTTGCGGTATAGGTCTGGGTGTGCTGTATGAGCTGTTCAGATTTATCCGCCTCTTTGCAGATTCCGGCAGAATTTCTGTCTTTATCTGTGACTTGCTTTTTATGATTATCTCAGCCCTTGTTACAGTGTTGTTCAGTATTTGCTACTCAAAGGGAGCTACCCGATACTATACTGTTTTAGGTGAGCTTGCAGGTCTTTTAGCTGTCAGATTTACACTTGGCAGGTTGTGTATAGGATTTTTAGTGCCTTTATCCTTGAAAGTGAAGCAAAAAATCTCAAAAATTGCAGTAAATATGGTCAAACTTGCGAAAAAACTCTTGCAAGTAATAACTAACATATTGTATAATAACATCAGGAAGAAAGGCCCTGTTTCATCAGACGGGGCGGTATATGAACATACGGAATGAGGTTACAGCATTATGGAGCTGAAGTTGCTGAATAATAAAAAGAAAAAGAATCCTGTGTTGTACATTGTCCTTGGTGCTGTTGTCTTTGTTTTTCTTATAGCCTGCTTTGTCAAGATTGCAGATATCCAGAATCAGATTGCTGAGAAGGAAGCAGAGCTTGAATCAATACAGAACGAGATAAGAATTCAGGAGATTAAAAACAGCGAGCTTGAGCATGTCCTCAATTATTCAGACGAGGAATACCTTGAGTATGTAATAAACAAAGCCCACAGTGACCTTGATTATGTCAGACAGGGCGAACGAGTATTTGTTAATTCAGCAGGCAACTGATTACCTGCTTTACTAAATTTTATATAACAGAAAAGGAAAAGTATGAAACCGGAAATTGGACAGATTTACGAAGGAAAAATCACAAGCATTACTAACTTTGGAGCATTCGTCTCATTGCCTGACGGCCCCGACGGTATGGTGCACATCTCTGAGGTATCAGACAGATTTGTCAAGGATATCCACGATGTGTGCAAAGTAGGCGACACAGTCAAAGTCAAGGTTATCTCCATTGCCGATAACGGCAAGATTGCCCTGTCTATCAAGCAGGCTGTAGATAAGCCCCAGCGTCCTCAGAGGGACGACCGACCTGACAAACAGGACAGAGCTCCTCAGCGCAGACCTGCTAAGAAGTCCCAGGATAAACCTAAGCACACAGCAGCACCTCCCGTGCTTTATCCCGACGGTGTTTGGGAGGAGCAGGTATCCTCAAACCCTGATTTTGAGGATATGATGTCCAGATTCAAGAAGTCCAGCCAGGACCGTATGTCCGACCTTAAACGCGGTGGCGAGGGTCGCGGTTACAGCCGCAGAGGCAACGGCTCAGGCAGAAAATAAAAACATAATATTTCACTCAAAGGAGGTACCCGTATGAAGATTACCTATGTTGCACGCAAAGTTACCTTGAGAGATAATTTCAAAGAAAGAGTTGAACGCAAACTCCGGAAGTTTGAGAAAATCTTTTCTGACAGTGCAGAGGCTACAGTTGTAGTCACCCTTGAGAAAAACCGCCAGACAGTGGAGGTTACAATCAAGGATAATTCTATGGTATACCGTGCCGAATCCACAATGGCTGAGATGAACGATGCTCTTGATAAGGTCACCGACCTTCTTTCAAGACAGCTCAGAAAGCACAAGACCCGTCTTTCCAAGCGTCTCAGAACGGGCTCCCTTGAGGAACTTTTTGCAGATAACACTCCCGAGGATGTAACTCAGGAGGACTACGAGCTTTCAGTTGTCCGCAAAAAGCAAATACCCCTGAAGCCCATTTCTATTGAGGAGGCAATTCTCCAGATGGAAATGACAAACCACAAGTTCTATATGTTTACTAATGCTGATACAGGTGCCACCAATGTGGTCTATATCCGCGATGACGGTGCATACGGACTCTTAGAGCCTACTGATGCAGGCTGATTTTTAACATAACACATACACAGGGCGGGGCATAGTACCCGCCTGTTGTTTTTATTGAGGTAATAATGAGCAAGCTTACTTTCTGTGCTCCCTGCCTGTTCGGCGTTGAGGGAGTAGTTGCAAACGAACTTCGTTTTATGGATATTGAGGGCGTCCGTGCTGAGACAGGCAGAGTCCTCTTTGAGGGTGACTTCAGCACCTTAATCCGTGCTAATCTCCGCTCTCGTTGTGCAGAGCGAATCTCCCTGCTTGTAGGTGAGTTTTACGCCACAAGCTTTGAGGAGCTTTTCAACGGTGTTTATAATCTCCCTTTCGAGGAGTTTATCTATAAAAATGACGCTTTCCCTGTGAAGGGTAGCTGTCTTGATTCCCGTCTTATGAGTATCTCCGATTGTCAGAAGATAATCAAAAAGGCAGTAGCAAAAAGACTTGGCGAGAAATACAACGCCCCTTGGCTGTCAGAGACAGGCTCACTTCATCAGATACAGTTTCTTATCCGCAAGGATAAAGTGAGCATCCTGCTGGATACCTCGGGTGCACCCCTTCATAAGCGAGGATATAGGAAGGAAGCCAACGATGCTCCCATCAGCGAGACTTTAGCCGCTACAATGGCAGATTTAAGCCGTGTCCGTCGTGACCACTTTGTGGCAGACGCTATGTGCGGCAGTGGTACAATTGTCATCGAATCTGCTCTGAAGGCTCTCAATATCGCCCCGGGCATCAATCGTACCTTCTCAGCAGAAAGCTGGGATTGCATCCCCAAAGCTCTTTGGACTCAGGAGCGTGAGCTGGCAAGGTCTCTTGAGCGACCTGACGCAAACTTCTTTGCAATAGGCAGTGATATCGATAAGAATGCTCTCTCAATTGCCCGTCATAATGCGCAGATGGCAGGAGTTGCCGACAGAATCGAATTTGTTGAGCGTGACCTGCATGACTTCCTGCCTGAGCGGGAGAGGGGTACTCTCATTACAAATCCCCCTTATGGCGAGCGTATGCTGTCTGTTAAGGACGCCGAGGAGCTTTACCGCACAATGGGTAAGGTGTTCGTTCGCAAGCAGGGCTGGAGCTATGCAGTAATTACACCCGATGATGACTTTGAGAAATGCTTCGGCAGGCGTGCCGATAAACGACGGAAGCTTTACAACGGAATGCTTCAGTGTCAGCTTTATATGTACTACACCTGATTACGATTTTTTTCACACTTGGTATCATATATTATATAGAGCACAAGGCTCTGTGAATTCTGAAGCAACACGGAGGAATTTTTATGTCAAGGATTTTTAATCACAAACGAATACCGGCTTTGCTCATGGCAGTGATACTTACAGCTTCACTTTGTGCCTGTACATCCTCAGATAATACCGAGACTACAGCCACCACCGCACCTGCCAAGTATTCAATAGGTGTTATCCGAAGTTACAATGATACTGATTCCGAGCATATCTATCAGGGCTTTTCCTCAGCGTTTACAGACAAGGGCTACTACCAGTCAGAGTTCCACTCTGTGTCTATAGTAAACTGCGACGGGGATAAGGATAAATGCAAGGAGGCAGCAGAGCAATTTGTATCTGACGGCGTCAGCCTCATCTTTGCAATAGGCGAGCCTGCCGCAGTTGCAGTCGCCAAGGCTACCGATACTATCCCTGTTATCTTTGCAGATGTCACAGACCCCATCGAGGCAGGACTCCTCAAATCCTGCGAGAAGCCCGACAAGAATGTAACAGGCGTTTCCAACCTGACTCCTGTTTTTATGCAGCTTCAGATGCTGACACAACTTCTTCCTGAAGCTAAGAAGATTTCCTCTATCTATATGACAACTGACGAAAATTCTATTCTTATTTCTACTCTTGCAGAAAGTGACGCAGAAACACTGGGTCTTGATTATACTCCTTGCTCTGCGGCATCTGAAGAACAGCTCGATACCTGTATCAAGAATGCTCTCGAGGATTGCGATGCTCTGTACCTGATAGAAGATAAGTTTACAACAGATAACGCGGATAAGATAATCAAAGCGGCAACCAAGAAGAAGATACCTGTCATCACTACCTCTGAAGTCTTGTTTTCAAGCGGTGCTCTTGCAACAAGCGTTCCCGATTGTACCGATATGGGCTACAACGCAGGTGAGCTTGCACTCATTCTTCTGAAGAATCTCCGTCAGGTGGGGGATTTGTCTGTAGAGTATCCCGATGTCTGCATAAATAAAATCAATTCTCAGGCTGCAGAGACCTTCGGAATTGATACTGCTACTCTTGAGAATTTCAAAGTTGTCGGTTAATTTTTATATGTTAATCGTACTTTGTAACAATCTGTTAATATAAAATTAATTATCGTAAGCCAAAATACACTTGATTTTTTACAAAAAATGGTATAGTATATTATTAGCACTCCGAGATTGCGAGTGCTAATTTTTCGACAAATATGTTAGGAGGATATATATGACTATCAAACCCTTACTCGACAAAGTAGTTCTCAAGGTGGATGACGCAGTTGAGACTACAGCCAGCGGCATCGTGCTTTCCAGTGCTGCACAGGAGAAGCCCCAGTTTGCCAATGTAATCGCAGTTGGCCCCGGCGGCAAGATTGACGGCGAGGAAGTTACAATGTATGTTAAGGTTGGCGATAAGGTTATCACCAGTCAGTACTGCGGTACAAAGGTTAAGCTTGACGGCGAGGAGTACACCATCGTCCGTCAGTCCGACATCCTTGCTCTGGTAGAGTAATTTTTACTTAGATTTCAGGAGGTATATTATATGGCAAAGCAGATTATTTACGGCGAGGACGCCCGTAAAGCATTAAAGAGCGGTATCGACCAGCTTGCAGATACCGTCAAGATTACCCTTGGTCCCAAGGGCAGAAATGTTGTTCTGGATAAAAAGTTCGGTGCACCTCTCATCACTAACGACGGTGTTACCATTGCTAAGGAAATCGAGCTTGACGACCCCTTCGAGAATATGGGTGCTCAGCTTGTTAAGGAAGTTTCCATCAAGACCAACGACGCCGCAGGTGACGGCACAACCACAGCAACACTCCTTGCTCAGGCACTTATCCGCGAGGGTATGAAGAATGTCACAGCAGGTGCTAACCCCATGATTCTCAAGAAGGGTATCGACAGAGCTGTCAAGACTGCAGTTGAGGCTGTAGTTTCCAACAGCGTACAGGTCAAGGGCTCAGAGGATATCGCCCGTGTTGCAACCATCTCCTCTGCAAACGAGTCTATCGGTGAGCTTATCGCCGACGCTATGGAGAAGATTACTCAGGATGGCGTTATCACAATCGAGGAGTCCAAAACAGGCGAGACCTACAGCGAGGTAGTCAAGGGTATGATGTTTGACCGCGGCTACATTGCTCCTTATATGGTAACTGATAGTGACAAGATGGAGGCTGTTCTTGACGATGCCCTCATCCTTATTACAGATAAGAAGATTTCCAACACACAGGAGATTCTGCCTCTCTTGGAGCAGATAGTTCAGTCAGGCAGAAAGCTCCTCATCATCGCAGAGGATGTAGAGGGTGAGGCTCTCACTACTCTTGTCCTCAACAAGCTCCGCGGTACATTCACCTGTGTTGCTGTCAAGGCTCCCGGCTTTGGTGACAGACGCAAGGAGATGCTTCAGGATATCGCAACTCTCACAGGCGGTACAGTGTTTACCTCTGATTTGGGTCTTGAGCTGAAGGATGCAACCCTCCAGCAGCTTGGTATGGCTCATCAGGTAAAGGTTCAGAAGGAGAACACAATTATCGTCGGCGGTGCTGGCGATGCACAGGCTGTACAGGGCAGAGTAGCTCAGATTCGTCAGCTTATCGAAACCACAAACAATGACTTTGACAGAGAAAAACTTCAGGAGCGTCTTGCAAAACTTGCAGGCGGTGTTGCAGTTATCAAGGTAGGTGCCGCAACAGAAATCGAACTTAAAGAGAAGAAACTCCGTGTTGAAGATGCTCTTGCCGCTACAAAGGCAGCAGTAGAAGAGGGTATCGTTGCAGGCGGCGGTATTGCTATGGTTAATGCTATTCCCGCAGTTGCCGCTCTTGTAGAGACCGCAACAGGTGATGAGCAGACAGGTATGCGTATTGTACTCAAGGCACTTGAGGAACCCGTACGCCAGATTGCCGCAAACGCAGGTCTTGAGGGTTCAGTAATCATTGATAACATTATGCGTGCAGGAAAGCCCGGTTACGGCTTCGATGCTCTTAACGAAGTATACACAGATATGATTCCTGCAGGAATCGTTGACCCCACAAAGGTAACAAGAAGTGCTCTGCAGAATGCCGCATCAGTAGCATCAATGGTACTCACAACAGAGTCCCTTGTTGCTGATATCAAGGAGCCTGCTCCTGCAGTGCCTGCTGCACCTGATATGGGCGGTATGTACTGATAATTTACACAACATAACATCACTTAGTGTGACACACAGCACATCTGAAATAAGATGTGCTGTGTTTTTTTATATGCGAAGAATATTTTTTATGGTATTGACTTTGTGGGGATTTGGTATATAATAGGGATTATTGTCTAATTGATTAAAGTTTTGTATGATATATAGGAGAAAAAATGAAAAGAATAATAGCACTTGTTTTATCGGTGTTACTCAGTGTAATGTTTATTGCAGGTTGTGCAAACGATGCATCTACAAACCAAACAGAAACTACTGTTGACGAAATCCAGACAAGTACAGGTTGCAATACTCAACCTACCACAACAGTACCTGTTACAACAACCGCTCCTGCAACAGAAGCCACAGAGGATACCACAGCCAAAGAGATTATCTACAATGCAATAACATCAAATAAAGTATCATCAGACTTGTGGTATGACCCCACAGAACCTACCGAAGCACCTGTTGTTGTACCTGTTGTAAAACCTTCTAAACCTGCAAACCCTGATGCTACAGGCGACGAGGCGGCAACCACCCCTGAGATTCAGCGCCCTACTTACACAACAGATGATAAAAACTATAAATACATAGCATTCACCTTTGATGACGGTCCTCATTATGAGCTTACATATATGTTTGCAGACAAGCTCAGAGAGTATGGGGGAGTAGGTACCTTTTATGTGGTCGGTAATCGTATTCACGGCGAGCAGGCAGAAGCTATGAAATATGCCTACGATTTGGGGAACGAAATCGGTATCCACGGTTACACCCATGAGTATTACTATCACACCTGTTCTGATGCTACCTTCCGTTCAGAGCTTTCCAAAACCGCAAAGCTCATTACAGATATCACAGGTGAAGCACCCCTCACAATGCGTCCTGTGGGTGGAGGTATCACTTCCTCTCGTGTTAAGTCCTCAGGCTATGTTGTAATCAATTGGAATGTTGACTCCAATGACTGGCGTTACACAAGCCGATATTCAAGCTATGTGAAAAAGCAGAATGTAAATGCTATTGTAGAAAATGTCCTGAATTCTACAGACGAGGGCGATATTATCCTTTTTCACGAGATATATTATAACTCCTATGATGCTTTCTGTAAGGTTATTGATGACCTTTATAAACGCGGCTATCGCTTTGTAACTGTGTCTCAGCTTCTTGCTCTTGATGACAGTGACAGAGGAAAGCTCTACTATAATGCATATTAATACTTGAAAAGTTTCTGATTATCAGTCGGTGGTTGTTGACATCCGCCGACTGATTTTATATAATTATCTCATATTATAACCATTTTTTCAGGCGGTGTTTTTTATGAAAAGATTATTTGCTGTTATTCTTGTCTGCGTGCTTGTTTTTGCACTTGGTGCCTGCAAGCCCGACGATACAACCTCAACTAATCCTTCCGGTGGAAGCTATGAGATTAACTGGACGGTTATTCCTGATTCTGATGTCGTAGGTGCTTGGGAGCCTGAGGAGTCTGTTGATGGTGAGTATGTACTCTTTACCGATGACGGCAAGCTTCGTGTAGTAAGCGGTACTATTGTCTTTGATGCTGCAATCAATTACGGCGTGGACGGCTACGGTAACAAGTCTGCTTATACCGAGGGTAACTACCTTTATGGTCAGTGGGTTTACACCGTTGACGGTGACACTCTCACAATTAACTACGCTGAGGACGATGTGCAGACCTTTAAAAGAATCAATTACACTCCCATCACACTTCAGGCCAAGGAGGATTTCGTCAAAGATGACCGCCTTGTAGGCAAGTGGCTCAACTATCAGTACGGCGATTCCTACGAGTTCACTGAGGACGGCTTCGTTATCTTCCGTCAGACAATAGAGGACGGTATCTATGTTTACGACACAGAGATCAAGCACTCTTATACTGTCAGCGGTGACCAGGTTACACTCTATTTCTACCAGAAGAATGATAACAATGAGGTTGCCCAGACCGCTAACTTTACCATCGAAGGAACAAAGCTTGTTATTGGCGAGGCAGATTATTACCTCAACGGCGAGGGTTCCCCAGAGGCAACCACAGCAGCTGTAATCGGATAATTCATAATTTGCATAAATAATGCATAAATATGCAACCTTTCTGACAAGAGGGGCTGATTCAATTCAATTCGGCCTCCTTCTCAGAAAGGTTTTTTCTTTTTATCTCCACTCTTTTAATTAGCAGAAATCAACTGAATCCCCAATTTGTATAGTAATAATTACTAAAAGTGACAGCCCACTTTTGGTATATTACAGCAAACTAATGAAATTATAACTAATTGCATTTTAACTCTTGCATAAATATTCTGGATATGTTAATATTTATGCATATTAAAAATGCAACTTTGCATTACGGAGGTAATAAAAATGAATAAAAACACAGAATTCAAAAAAATCGTACTTGCTTATTCAGGCGGTCTTGATACTTCTATCATCATCCCTTGGCTCAAGGAGAACTACGGCAACCCCGAGATTGTCGCTGTTTCCGGTAATGTAGGTCAGGCTGACGAGCTGGAGGGTCTTGAGGAGAAGGCACTCAAAACAGGCGCTTCCAAGCTTTATGTTGAGGACCTGACAGAGGAGTTCCTCACAGACTATGTTTTCCCCTGCGTACAGGCTGGCGCTCTCTACGAGGACTATATGCTTGGTACAGCATTTGCTCGTCCCATCATCGCAAAGCGTATCGTTGAGATTGCAGAGGCAGAGGGTGCAGATGCTATCTGCCACGGCTGCACAGGTAAGGGCAACGACCTGGTTCGTTTTGAAATGGCAATCAAGGCTTTTGCTCCCTATATGCCTATCATCGCTCCTTGGCGTGAGTGGGACATCAAGTCCCGTGACGAGGAAATCGACTACGCAGAGGCTCACAATGTTCCTCTGAAGATTAGCCGTGAGACCAACTACTCCAAGGATAAGAACATCTGGCATCTTTCTCACGAGGGTCTCGACCTTGAGGATCCCATGAACGAGCCCACCTATAACAAGGAAGGCTTCCTTGAGATGGGCGTTTCTCCCGAGATGGCTCCCGATAAGCCCACTTATGTTACAATTCACTTTGAGCAGGGTGTTCCCACAGCTGTTGACGGTAAAGAAATGACAGCAACCGAGCTTATCACAACTCTTAACAAGCTCGGCGGCGAGAACGGCGTAGGTCTTCTCGACATCGTTGAGAACCGTCTTGTAGGTATGAAGTGCCGCGGTGTGTACGAGACTCCCGGTGGTGCAATCCTCTACAAGGCTCACAATGTTCTTGAGACAATCTGCCTTGATAAGGAGACCTCTCACTATAAGGCTCTTGTTGCTCAGAAGCTGGGCGAGATGGTTTACAACGCACAGTGGTTCACACCTCTCACCGAAGCTATCCTTGCTTTCGTTAAGAAAACTCAGGAGACAGTTACCGGTGATGTAACCCTCAAGCTCTACAAGGGCAATATGATTAACGCAGGTGTTCAGTCTCCCTTCTCTCTCTACGACCCCGAGATTGCAACCTTCGACGAGGACGATGTTTACGACCAGTCCGAGGCAACAGGCTTCATTAACCTCTACGGCCTCTCAACTACCGTTTACGCTCGTATGAAGAAAAAGAACGGCCTCAACTAATTTAACAGAATACATTTAACAGAATACTTTTATCTGCTCAACTCCCTTAAAACAGGGGAGTTGAGCACTTGATTTTACATAGGGGATTATATTCCTCAAGATTTTATGAAAAGCAGGTAACATTATGGATAAGATGTGGGCAGGCAGATTTTCAAAGCAGCTGGATAAATTGGCAGATGATTTCAATTCCTCTATCCGCTTTGACTGCCGTATGTACAAACAGGATATCGAAGGTTCAATTGCACACGCATTGATGCTTGCCTCCAAGGGCATCATCACAGCAGATGACTCCTCAAAGATTATCGAGGGTCTTACCTCGATTCTCGAGGATATCGACAGCGGTGCTTTAGTATTCGACCCCAACGCTGAGGATATACATATGTTCATCGAGTCTGAGCTTACAAAGCGTATAGGCGATGCAGGCAAGCGTCTGCATACCGCTCGCAGCCGTAACGACCAGGTAGCACTTGATATCCGTATGTACCTCCGTGCAGAGAATCAGGAAATCCTAGAGATGCTCAAGACCTTAATCACAGCACTGCGCGATAAAGCACAGGAGAATACCGATGCTATTATGCCCGGCTATACTCACCTCCAGCGTGCACAGCCTGTGACCTTTGCTCATCATATCCTTGCTTATGCTATGATGTTTATCAGAGACTTCGGCAGAATTAAAGACGCAGTAAAGCGTATGAATTCTTCTCCTATCGGTTCCTGTGCTCTTGCAGGTACAACCTACAACACAGACCGCTACTTTGAGGCTCAGCGCTTAGGCTTTGATACCATCACTATGAACAGCATCGACGGTGTTTCTGACCGTGACTTCTGCTTGGAGCTTTTGAGTGCTTACTCTGTACTTATGATGCATCTTAGCCGCTTCTGTGAGGAAATCGTAATGTGGTCCTCATGGGAGTTCAAGTTTATCGAGCTTGACGACAGCTACTCTACAGGCTCATCAATTATGCCTCAGAAGAAGAACCCTGATATGGCAGAGCTCATCCGCGGCAAATGCGGCAGAGTCTACGGCGATTTGGTGGCGCTGCTTACTACTCTCAAGGGACTGCCTCTTGCTTACAACAAGGATATGCAGGAGGACAAGGAGGCAATCTTCGACGCACTTGATACTGTCAAGCTTTGCGTTTCCGTGTTCACTCCTATGATTGCTACTGCAACAGTGCTCAAGGATAATATGTACACCGCCGCTCAGAAGGGCTTCATCAACGCTACCGACCTTGCTGATTATCTTGTGAAGAAGGGAATGCCCTTCCGCTCAGCATATAAGCTTGTAGGTGAGACAGTAGCGTACTGCATCCGGAACGGTACAGTTCTGGAGGACCTACCTCTTGAAAAGTTCAAGGAGCTTTCCGACTTGTTCGAGGAAGATGTATATACCGATATTTCTCTTGAAGCTTGTGTCAACAAGAGAATTTCCGAGGGTGGTACAGGCCCCAAATCTGTACAGACACAGATAGATTATGTAACGGAGTTTTTGAATGACTAAGGTATTTATTGACGGTAAAGCAGGCACCACAGGCCTGAAAATTTACGACAGACTCACACAGCGTTCAGATATCGAGCTTCTCACTCTGCCCGAGGAGCTGAGAAAGGATACTCAGGCTCGTAAGGAAATGCTCAATAAAGCTGACATAGCTTTCCTTTGCCTGCCTGACGCGGCGGCAATCGAGGCAGTATCTCTCATCGATAACCCTGATACAGTTGTTATCGATACCTCAACCGCTCACCGTACAAACCCTGATTGGGCATACGGCTTTGCAGAGCTGTCAGCAGAACATTTTGATAAAATAAAGAATTCCAAGCGTATTGCAGTTCCCGGCTGTCATGCCTCAGGCTTTATCGCTTTGGTCTATCCTCTTGTCAAAGAGGGGATAATCCCTGCAGATGCACTGCTCTCCTGCACTTCCTTAACAGGCTACAGCGGCGGCGGCAAGCAGATGATTGCTGACTACGAGTCTGACGATAGAAGTAACGAGCTTTCTTCACCCCGTCAGTATGGTGTTTTGCAGTCTCATAAGCATATACCCGAGATGACCAAGGTCACAGGTATCACAAATGCTCCCGTGTTCTGTCCCATTGTAGGGGACTTCTTCAGCGGTATGCAGGTGACGGTACCTCTGCACAAATCCCAGCTTTGTGAGGGCTTCACTATTGACAGCATCAGAGAAGTATACAGAAAAATGTACGCTGATAATGTTGTCACATTCACCCCCAAAATGGACGCCACAGGCTTTATCTCATCAAATGCTTACTCAGGCTTTGACAATATGCAGATTACCGTCGAGGGTAACGAGGACAGAATCCTCCTTATCGCCAGATACGATAATCTTGGCAAAGGTGCCTCAGGTGCCGCCGTTGAGTGTATGAACATTGCTCTCGGTATGGATAAAACAACTTCACTCTCAATTAAGGAAGTGTAAAATATGAAGATTATAGAAGGCGGCGTTTGTGCCGCAAAGGGCTTCACAGCTAACGGAATTCACTGCGGAATTCGCAAGAATAAATCAAAACGCGACCTTTCTCTTATATACAGCGATACCCGTTGTGCAGCAGCGGCAGTATACACCACCAATCTTGTCAAGGGTGCTCCCATTGCTGTAACAAAGCAGAATATATCTGACGGCTACGCTCAGGCTGTTATCTGCAACTCAGGCAACGCCAACACCTGTAACGCAAACGGTGTAGAGATTGCACAGCAGATGTGCGACCTTGTATCCGAAAAGCTTTCTATCCCTGCATCAGATGTAGTGGTAGCTTCCACAGGTGTTATCGGTGAGGTGCTGGATATTACTCCCATCCGCGATGGTATGGACTCTCTCGCCGAGGGTTTAGGTGATAACTCAGCTTTTGCCGCAGAGGGCATTATGACAACCGATACTGTCCGCAAGGAGATTGCAGTCTCCTTCGAGATAGGCGGCAAAGAGTGCCGTATCGGCGGTATAGCCAAAGGCTCAGGTATGATTCACCCTAATATGGCTACAATGCTGGTATTTCTCACAACCGACTGTGCCGTTTCACCTGAGATGTTGCAGAAAGCCCTTTCCACAGATATTCAGGACACCTTCAATATGACATCCGTTGACGGAGATACCTCCACCAACGATATGGTTACAATCCTTGCAAACGGCAAGGCTGGTAATGACATCATTGATACCGACAGTGATGACTTCAAGACCTTTGCTAAAGCTCTCAATACTGTCACCGTCTACCTCTGCCGCAATATTGCCGCAGACGGCGAGGGTGCAACAAAGCTTGTTGAGTGCTCTGTTACAGGTGCTTCCTCTAAAGAGCAGGCAAAGATTGCCGCAAAGTCCGTAATCTGCTCTTCTCTTGTTAAAGCGGCTATGTTCGGCTCTGATGCCAACTGGGGACGGGTGCTCTGTGCTTTGGGCTACGGCGTTAAGGATTTAAACCCCAATACTGTTTCCGTTTCCTTCAAGTCCGCAAAGGGCGAGATTCCCGTATGCGTAGATGGTGCAGGCGTTCCTTTCTCAGAGGAACTTGCCAAGGAAATCCTCCTTGAAAAGGAGATTGAGATTTTAGTTAATCTTGGTGTAGGTGACTATTCAGCCTGTGCATGGGGCTGTGACCTTACCTACGATTATGTCCGTATCAACGGCGACTATCGTACCTGATAAATTTTTAAGTTAAAGGATAATTACAATGTCTTTAGATATTACAAACGCACAGCGTGCCGAGGTGCTTATCCAGGCACTGCCTTACATTCAGAAATATAACGGCAAGGTTGTCGTAGTCAAATACGGCGGCAATGCTATGGTCAGCGAGGAGCTCAAGCAGGAGGTTATGCAGGACATAGTTCTTCTTTGGCTTATCGGTGTCAAGGTTGTCCTTGTTCACGGCGGCGGTCCCGAGATAACCGATACTCTCAAACAGGTAGGCAAGGAGAGTGAATGGGTAGACGGACTCAGAGTTACCGATAAGGAAACTGTAGATATCGTCCAGATGGTTCTTGCAGGCAAAATCAACAAGAGTCTGGTTAATCTCATCGCCACCAAGGGCGGTAAGGCAATGGGTATCTCAGGTATCGACGGCGGTATGATTAAAGCCACCAAGAAGGACGAGCGTCTGGGCTTTGTAGGCAGAATCACCGAGGTGAATGTTCAGCCTATTCTTGATTTACTTGAGCACGGCTACATTCCCATTGTCTCTACAGTTGCTTGTGATGACGAGGGCAATGTATATAACATCAATGCTGATTCAGCTGCAGCACAGATTGCAGGTGCTCTGCAGGCAGAGCGACTTATCACAATGACCGACATCGCAGGTATTCTCCGTGATAAGGACGACCCCACAACACTCATTCCTGCAATCGATACCAAGTCTGCTGTGGGACTTTTCCGCGACGGTACAATTTCAGGCGGTATGATTCCCAAGGTTGAGTGCTGTCTTGAGGCAATAGCCAGAGGCGTTAAGCGTGTTATCATTATGGACGGCAGAGTCCACCATTCACTTCTTATCGAGACCCTTACAGACGAGGGTGCAGGCACAATGGTAGCGGAGGAATTTTCCGATGAACATTAAAGAACTTGATAAACAATACATAGCCAACACCTATGGACGATTCCCTGTAACTCTCCAAAAGGGTAAGGGCTCAATTGCAATTGCTGACGACGGCAAGGAATACATAGATATGGCAACAGGTATCGCAGTAAACACCTTCGGTTTCTGTGATGATATCTGGGTCAGTGCTGTTGCAGAGCAGCTTATGGAGCTTCAGCACACATCTAACCTCTATTACACAGGCCCTTGTGCAAGACTTGCTCAGCTTATCTGTGAGCGTACCGGTATGAGTAAGGTTTTCTTCTCAAACTCAGGTGCAGAGGCTAACGAGTGTGCAATCAAGGTTGCCCGTAAGTACGCCGCAGATAAATACGGCAAGGACAGAAATGTAATCTTAACCCTCAGAAACAGCTTCCACGGCAGAACAATCACAACTCTTTCTGCAACAGGTCAGGATGTTTTCCACAATGACTTCCTGCCACTTACCGAGGGCTTTGATTATGTAGAAGCTAACAATATACAGGATCTAGAAGCAAAGGTAAAGAGCGGTAACATCGCCGCAATTATGTTTGAGCTTGTACAGGGTGAGGGAGGAGTAATGCCTCTCACACAGGAATTTGTAGATAGAATATTTGAGCTGAGTGCTGAGTATGATATTATCACAATCGCCGACGAGGTGCAGACAGGTAACGGCAGAACAGGTGCTCTCTACGCTTATATGAACTACGGGGTTAAGCCTGATGTGTTCTCAACCGCAAAGGGTCTCGGCGGCGGACTTCCTCTGGGTGCAACTGTTCTTTCTGATAAAGTGCAGAATGTACTGGGAGCAGGTGACCACGGCTCAACCTTCGGCGGCAATCCCGTCTGCTGTGCAGGTGCTGTGAGCATCCTCAGCCGTATCGATGATGCACTCCTTGCAGATGTAAAAGCAAAGTCCGAGTATATTATCTCAGAGCTTACAGCTGCAAATGGTGTAACTGCTGTTGACGGTATGGGACTTATGCTTGGTATTACTACCGTCCGTCCTGTTGATGATGTTGTCAAAGAGTGTATGGACAAAGGCGTTCTTGTTATAAAAGCAAAGCAGAAGCTTAGACTCCTTCCTGCTCTCAATATAGACTGGGATACACTGAAAGAAGCAGTAGAAATAATCAAAACCGTTTGTAGTACGGAGGTTTAATATGGAAAATTTATATTCTTGTTTCAAAGGCAGAAGTTTTCTGAAACTTCTCGATTTTACTCCTGAAGAAATAGGTAAGCTTATCGACCTTGCTGAGCTTCTGAAGACTCAGAAAAAAGCAGGTATTCCTCATAAAATCTGTGACGGCAAGCACATCGCTCTGGTGTTTGAGAAGACCAGCACCCGTACCCGCTGTGCATTTGAGGTAGCAGCTCACGACCTCGGTATGAGCACAACCTACCTTGACCCCGATGCATCCCAGATTGGTAAGAAAGAGAGCATTGCAGATACAGCGAGAGTTCTCGGCAGAATGTACGATTGCATCGAGTACCGCGGCTTCGGTCAGGAGATAGTTCAGGAGCTCTCTGACAAAGCAGGTGTACCTGTATACAATGGTCTTACCAACGAGTTCCACCCCACACAGATTCTTGCTGACTTCCTCACAATCCGTGAGCACTTCGGCACTCTTGAGGGTATCAACTTTGTATATATGGGCGATGCCCGCTACAATATGGGTAATTCCCTTATGGTAGGTTGTGCAAAGATGGGTATGAACTTTACTGCCTGTGCACCCGAAAAGTATTTCCCCGATAGCGACCTGGTTGCTCAGTGTCAGGAAATTGCAAAGGAAACAGGCGCAACTCTTACCTTTGAGACAGACCCCAAGAAGGCTGTTGCCAATGCCCATGTTATCTATACCGATGTATGGGTATCAATGGGTGAGCCTGCAGAAGTTTGGGCAGAGCGTATTGGTGACCTGCTTCCTTATCAAGTCAATAAAGCTCTTATGGAGAGTGCCCGTGAGGATGCAGTGTTTATGCACTGTCTGCCTGCATTCCACGACCTTAACACAGGTGTTGGCAAGCAGGTAGGCGAGCAGTTCGGTCTTGAAGCTTTGGAAGTTACAGACGAAGTGTTCGAGTCTGAGCAGTCCATCGTCTTTGACGAGGCAGAGAACCGTATGCACACAATCAAAGCAGTAATCGCCGCCACAGTAGGCAACTTCTGATAACTTCATAAATAAAAAACTAAGCGTCGGTACAAATCGTACCGACGCTTTTCTATACTGATTAATTCGTAGATCTGCTTGTCAGTGGAGCTGGCTGTGGTGTAAACCACAGACTGAAGGGTAGTTAAATATTACGAATTAAAACTCAGCCTTTACAGAGCGGTCAAACAGCTCCTCCATTGCAGTCTCAAAGGGCTTGCCCTCAAAGAGTACATCATACAGACAGGACACAATAGGCATCTCCACATTGTGCTTGTCAGCCAGCTTCTTCAGTGCCTTTGTTGTCATAACACCCTCAGCAAGCTTGCCGTATTCAATG
This sequence comes from Ruminococcus sp., assembly GCA_017473775.1. GTDB lineage: Bacteria > Bacillota > Clostridia > Oscillospirales > Acutalibacteraceae > Ruminococcoides. Next base: position 31,020 of record JAFUJH010000041.1, on the reverse strand, counting down.
CCTTTTACAAAGTTCTCTCCGTACATTCTGTTGTGACTCCATTTAGAGAACAGTGTAGCCTCATAGTCGCCTAAGTGACAAAGTCCGAAGGCAGACAGGGGATTGCCGCCCAAAGCTTCAATGAGTCTTGAAATTTCTCGTGCACCTCTTGCCATCAGTGCACCCTTCAACGACTGATAATTCACACCGTCCAGCATACCGGCTACAATGCCAACCACATTCTTTGCGGCGGCACCAATCTCACTACCGATGAAGTCGTTGCCTATGTACATACGGATAAGAGAGCTTGACAGCTCATTTACGAGCATTGTCTTGACTTCTTCATTCTTACTGTCAATAACCATACAGTTGGGGATACCCTTGACAAAGTCCTGAGGATGTCCGGGGCCTACCCATACTGCAACAGGTGTCTTTTCCTCATCTACAAAGGAGGTCACAACCTCGCTGAGTCTGCAACCTGTAGATTCCTCAACACACTTCATACAAAGAACAATGATTTTTCCATCCAGATTGTACTTGGAAATATCAGCCATATATTCTCTTAGGTGCTGTGCAGATATGGAGATTACAATAACCTCGGCACGCTCTATTGCATATTCAAGGTCAGAGCTTACTTCAATGCTCTCGGGAAATTCAAGGTAATCGTTCTTTCTTGTTTCCTTCAGCTGTATAAACTCAGGTGCATTCTCCAGTCCGCAGGACAGTACTTCGTGGCCTGTCTTATCCAGATACCATGCAATGCAGCTGCCCCATCTTCCGCAGCCCAGTACAGAAATCTTCATATATGTATTCTCCTAAAAGTGAAATTTAAATAAAAAGCCCCGCCTGACCGTAAGAGCATAATATAACCTGCTACGAAAAAAGCAGGTGGGTGCCAGCCCAACAGCTTTCGGCTCCCTTCGTCCCTGTGTAGGGGAGGTCTGCACGCCACTGTCGGAGCCAAGCTCCCGATTTAAAGGTTGTAGGGTTATTTTGCCCCGTTCACGAATCAGGCAGGAAGTTTATTAAGTAATTCTAATTTGTGCTGTAAGCTGATTGATTATTCATCTTCGCTGAATTTGTCAGCAAATCTGTCCTCAAATATAACGCTCAGCTTGTCAATCAGGTCATCGTCATCTACCTCTGCAAGCTCCCAGCCGTCCTCGCTGTCTATAGCTTCCATAATGTAGTATTCTCCTGAGTCTGCCACCATATCAGCAGGGTCATCAAACACAGGATATAGTGCATAGTACTCCTTGTTCTCAAACTCAATAGTGTCCAGTATCTCAAAGTTATGCTCAACACCCTCATCATCAACAAGGGTAATAAGATCAGGTGAATAATCGTTACTCATATTTCTTCTCCTCGTATTTATTTAATCCTATATAATTTTACTCATAACAGGCACTCAAGTCAAGGCTTATAAAGAATTAAATACATATCACATATATTATATTTTACACTCATTCCTTGTAATTTTCTGTGGAAATATGTTTCCCTTTTATATTTTTCATAAATAGTTGAAAAACTCTCTCTTTAATAGTATAATATATAATGTATAGCTGAAACTAAATTGCGGAGGAATCCTATGCGATTGTTACCTTTTTCTGAGCTTCCCGATTTTATGCGTACTGAGGAAGTCAGACCCTATTACGATATATTAAGCCGTAAGAAAAAAAGCCTTGTGCTCAAGCGGATTGTTGATTTTACTGCGGCACTGCTTCTCATTCTGCTTCTTATAATCCCCATGCTTCTCATAGCTGTTTTGATCAAGCTGTCCTCCAAGGGCCCCGTTATTTATAAGCAGGTCCGCGTCACAACCTACGGCAAGCAGTTCAGAATCTGGAAGTTCCGTACCATGTATGTTGGTGCCGATAAACAGGGTGAGCTTACTCATTCCGAGGATGACCGCATCACAAAGGTCGGCAAGTTCCTCAGGAAATTCCGACTTGACGAGCTGCCCCAGATTTTCCATGTTCTTTCAGGCAAAATGAGCATTGTCGGCACCCGCCCCGAGGTGCCAAGGTATGTAGACGCCTATACTCCCGAGATGATGGCGACCCTCCTTATGCCTGCAGGTGTTACCTCTCTTGCAAGCATTATGTTCAAGGATGAGGCAGAGCTTTTAGAAAAGACCTCTGATGTGGATAAGGAATACATAGAGGTTATCCTCCCACAGAAGATGGCTTACAACCTGAAGTACATATCCCGCTTTGGCTTCAGACGGGATATCTATCTGATTTTTAAAACTGTAATCGAAGTTCTAAAGTAAAATAAATATCATGGGATATTTATTGCGAGGTCTTTTTATGAAGAAACTCAGAATGATATTTCTTGATACCTCAATGTTCCGCCTGCTGTTCATGCTGAGTATGTTTTTCAGTATGGTTATGTATGTGGAGAGGGTAGCATATGTGCTTACATATGTGCTTTTTATATGGGGTGCAGGACTCAGTGTCTATTCGGTAGTCAAACGCAAGGCGTATGCAACCCTTTATCTGGGAGTATGGCTTATGGCGTTTTTGGCGTCATTCACCATCACCGTCCTTGTTAATATCAATTCCAATCTGCAGGCAGTAGCCTACAACCTTCTTATGCTTGTCCACGCAGGAGTATGTTTCTTTGTATTCTACGGAATGCACACAGAGCGCGGAGTTCCCTTCAGATGGGAGCTTTACCTGATGGTCAGGGTCATAGTCTATCTTTCCACTGTTTTTACCTTTATCGGACTTGTAATGATGCTTTTCACAAAGGGCAGGTTCGATAACTATATGTACTATCAGGGTGTGTTCAAGGGCTTTTATACAAACCCCAACTATCAGGGATATGTATCAGCACTCTCTGTTATCTTCTGCCATATGCTCACAAAGCCCAACTTCATAGCTCATTCTGGACAGAAGCGTGTCAGTCGTATCTGGCTTGCAAGCTGTATTCTTCTCAATTGTGTTGCACTGCTTCTGTGCGACAGCACAGGCAGTCTCCTGCTGCTTGTAGCATATGCGGCTATTATAGTGTTGATGAAGGTCTTTTCAATGATAGAAGACCTGAATTTCAGGAAGATGATAATCCGTATCGTCACTCTTGTGGCAGTTGGTATCGTTGTCCTTGCAGTAATGCTCTTTGTCCGTGTTGCCTGCAGAGTAGGCGTGGCGGTGTTCTTCAGCGACACAGTCCTGTCCTCAGAGCAAATCAAGGACCTTGCATCAGACGCCCTCTTTGTTCCTAAGACCGACACAGGTGTGTCAAGCCGTTGGTTTCTGTGGGATGCAGGCATCAAGCTTTTCAAGCAAAATCCTCTGTTCGGTATCGGCAAGGGTAACCTACACGACGGTATCATTTCCGTCACAGGCAGAGAGAATCTCAATTCTCAGTTTGAGGGCTTCGTTCAGATAGCCTTTACTGATTTGCACAACGGCTACCTTACCATTCTTGTTACAGCTGGCGTTATCGGTGCGGTTTTCTTCTTTGCTTTTCTTGTTCGCTATTTGTCTATGATTCTGCCTGTATGGTTTGTTCACCGCAGGATTATGGTCTACAGCGTGTACCCTTGTCTCATTGCTTTCATAGGTGCATATCTTTGTTACACCTTAATCGAAAAAACTCTGCTTTTCGATGTTACATATCTTGTTATGAGTTTCTGGCTTATTGTGGGTTATACCTCCTGCTATGCCATCGACCAGGGTTATAACCGCAGAGGCAACCTGTACATCTTCAATATGAAGCTTCACAAAAAACTCATATAATCTGATTTCTTCACGACTTTCCGATACATAATATTCACAGAGCGGATTTACCGCTTGAATGTTCATCGAGGTTGATTGTATGAAACTTTTTCTCAGGCGTGACAATTCTTCAGCCAATACACGATTCATAGTCTGCGACCACACAGGTGCAGAGAAATTCACAGTAACAGGCAAACGCACTGCCTCCACCGACAAAATGATTTTGTCGTCAATTGATGCAACTCCTCTTGTCACTATCCGCAGTGCACCCTTTCATGTTTTCTATGCTTTCAGCATTAAGGATTCCAAGGATAAATTTGCCATAACAGCCACAAAGGGCAGCAGATTCATCCGCTACCGTTTCCACGGTATTAGCTGGACCTTGTGCCGAAGCAGTGACCTTCGCTCCTTCGAGATATTCGACGCAGACGGCAAGCTTATAATGTCCCAATGTGCAGACAGGTATCTGTCCACAGGTGCCTACGAGCTTGACATCTACTCAGAGCAAAGGGAATATTTCTGCATTGCCGCCGCTATCTGTGCCGATGCTGTCAATTTTACCGATTCCCCTGAGCGGGTCGCAGCTCAATAAAACTATAGCAAAATAATTATTTCAGATAAGGAGAATATTTATGGATAAACTTCTCAGATTACTTTCAGAAAATTCAGCCTATACAACACAGGAACTTTCTCTCCTTCTTGGGGAGTCCGAGGACAGTGTCAAGGCTCGTATCGCAGATTACGAGAAGCAGGGTGTCATCAAGGGCTACCGTGCCGTTATTAATTGGGAAAAGGTATCAGACTCAGGTGTTACCGCCTATATCGAGCTCAAGGTAACTCCCACTAAGGATAAGGGCTTCGATGATATCGCAGAGCGTGTTATGGCATTTGAGGAGGTATCCTCTGTATCTCTTATGGCAGGCACCTACGATTTAGGACTCACCGTCAAGGGCGATACAATTCAGGATGTATCCTCCTTTGTATCCCGCAAGCTTTCAACTCTTGAGGGTGTGCTCAGCACTGCCACACACTTCTTCCTCAAAAGATACAAGTACGACGGTACTGTTCTTGCAGATTCTACAGTTGACGAAAGGTGTATGCAGTTCTGATGGATTACAGTAAATATTTGAACAAAACAATTCAGGATGTGAAGCCATCAGGTATCCGCCGCTTCTTTGATATAGTCAACGAGATGGACGATGTTATCTCTCTCTCAATCGGTGAGCCTGACTTCCGTACTCCTTGGCATGTCCGCAAGGCAGGCATCGATTCACTGGAAAACGGTAAGACATGGTACACACCCAACAGGGGATTTAAGAAGCTCTGTCAGGAGATAAGCGGCTTTGTACAGCGTAAGTATGACCTTAGCTTCGACCCCGATACAGAAATATTAGTTACAGTAGGCGGTAGCGAGGCTCTGGATGTAGCTATCCGCTGTCTTGTAAATCCCGGTGATGAGGTACTGGTGCATCAGCCCTCCTTTGTATGCTACGAGCCCCTTACAAGAATGTGCGGTGCTTCTACTGTTGTAATGAACACAAAGGCTGAGAACGATTTCCGCCTTACACCGCAGGAGCTCGAAGCCGCCATCACCGATAAATCCAAGGTGCTCATCCTCTCATATCCCAACAACCCCACAGGTGCTATTATGGGGCGTGAGGACTTGGAAGCACTCAGTGAGGTTATCATCAGACACGATTTGATTGTAATCTCTGACGAGATATACAGCGAGCTTACATACAGGGGCAACCATGTGTCAATTGCAACTCTCCCCGGTATGCGTGAGCGTACAGTAGTTATCAACGGTTTCTCCAAGGCTTTCGCTATGACAGGCTGGCGTCTTGGTTACGCTATGGGTCCCAAGGAGATAATCGCAATGATGACAAAGCTTCATCAGTATTGCATTATGTCAGCTCCCACAGTTGCCCAGTATGCGGCTATTGAGGCACTGCGTAATGGCGACAAGGACATCGACCATATGCGTGGCGAGTACGATATGCGTCGCCGCCTTGTGGTAGGCAGCTTTAACTCAATGGGACTTTCCTGCTTTGAGCCGGGTGGAGCTTTCTATTGCTTCCCTTGTATCAAGTCTACAGGACTAACTTCGGAGGAATTCTGCACACGCCTGCTTCACTCAAAGCGTGTGGCTATAGTCCCGGGTGATGCCTTCGGCGATTGCGGAGAAGGCTTCGTCCGTGTGTCTTATTCATATTCAATCAACCATCTGACTGAGGCTCTCGGCAGAATCAAAGAATTCTTAGAGGAACTTTAATATGCAAATTACAGCAAAAGCCCCTGCAAAAATTAACATTACACTGGATATCCTATCCCGCAGAGCGGACGGCTACCACGATGTGGATATGCTTATGCAGACAGTTTCTCTTTATGATGAGGTTACAATTACTGCCAACCCACAGGACAATTCCCAGGGTGAGATTACAATTACCTGTAATAAAGAAGGCGTCCCTTGTGACAGCACCAATATAGTCTATAAATGTGCACAGGCTTTCTTTGAATATACAGGTATTATCCACGGGGATATGATAATTCATATTGAAAAAACAATTCCCTTTGGTGCAGGGCTTGCAGGCGGCAGTGCTGACGGTGCCGCTGTCATAGTTATCCTCAATCGTATGTACGATACAAAGCTCAAGGAGGACGAGCTCTGCAAAATAGGCGAGAGGGTAGGTGCAGATATTCCTTTCTGTATTTTAGGCGGTACTCGCCGTGCAACAGGTATAGGTACGACTCTGCACAAGCTCCCCAAGCTTCCTCCTTGTTCTGTCCTTATATGTAAGCCCGAGGTCTCAATCTCCACCGCCAAGGCTTACGCCCTTGCAGACAGCCGTACAGGTGCAAGGCTTTCATATACAGAGCTGGCAGTTAAAGCCCTCTACAGCGGCAGTATCCGCAATGTTTCCGACTTTATGCACAACGATTTTGAGGAAGTTCTCTCTCTTGATGTTATCAATTCCATAAAATCCGTTATGCTTAAAGGTAAGGCTCAGGGCAGTGCTATGAGCGGCTCAGGCTCCGCGGTTTTCGGTCTGTTTCTGACAAAGCGTAAAGCTCTCAAATGTGCAGATGTCCTCCGTGAAACCTACGAGGATGTCTTTGTGGTTGAGCCCTGCCGTACAGGTGCTGTAATTACCGATATTTTATACGATGAATAAATAGGAAAAACCTGCCAATAATCAGGGTATCAATAACTGATTAGGCGGGTTTTTTATAATGAAGCTGTTTTTCAAATCCTTATGTGTCGGCATTGTAGTATCAATTCTTTTCACATTCATTCCCTTTGAGGGGGAATGTCGTCAGATTTCAGAGCAGGTGTTCCGTATTCATATCCTTGCAAATTCCGACAGCGAAGAAGACCAGACGCTGAAGCTTATGGTTCGTGATGCTGTTCTTGCAAAAAGTCAGGAGCTGTTCAAATCAGCTCGTGATAAAACAGAGGCTATGCAGATAACACAGGAAAATCTTGATGAGCTTGTAGGTGTTGCACAGGAGACTGTGTATTCAGCGGGCTATTCCTATCCTGTTACCGCCTCAATAAAGCCCACAAGCTTTGACACCCGTTACTACGATGCTGTCACTATGCCCAGCGGTGTCTATGATGCTCTCCAAATCCGTATCGGAGATGCAAAGGGTAAAAACTGGTGGTGCGTTATGTACCCATCACTGTGCATTCCTGCCGCAAGCGAAGTTAATACCCTTGAGGAGGAATTGACTTCCTCTCAGTATTCAATCATTTCTGCTGACGGCAAATTTGAATTCAGATTGAAAATTCTTGAGGTGTTCAACGGAATTCTTGAGTATTTCTCTCACGAATGACCTGTTTTTGGTACACCTTTTATCATATAATGATATAAGTATAAACCTACTTTCAAGGCGGTGTAATTATGCTTCGACTTATCAAAGGCCGCAGTAAAAGCGGTAAAACCGAATATGTCCGCAATCTCCTCGGCGCACTTGCTCAGCAAGGGGACACCAAGCTTCTGATGATTGTACCTGACCAGCAATCCTTTGATACAGAGAAAGCTTTTCTGGAGCTTTTAGGTCCTCGTGATGCTATGAATGTAAAGGTACTGGGATTCTCCCGTCTTTGCGATTATGTCTTTGAGCACGCAGGCGTTACTCACGGGGTCCTCGCAGACGACGCAACCAAAACCCTGCTTATGAGCATAGCTCTTGAGGACACCAAGGATGCAATGAAGCTATATTCCGACAAGGCAGATTCCTCTCAGCTTCTGTCAATGATGCTTTCTATCCGTCAGGAGTTTGTCCGCAACAAGGTCACACCTGAGCTTATCAGCAAGGCAACAGCAGATAATCAGGTTCTCCGTGATAAGCTCCACGATGTGTCCCTTGTGCTTTCTGCCTACGATGCACTCCTTGCAAATTCCTTCGATGACCCTGACGGGGAGCTGTCTATAGCCTGCGATTTGTTGAAACTCCATCCTGTCTTTGCAGATTATACTATCTGTGTTGATTCGTATTTAAGCTTCACTCAGCTGGAGCTTGATATTCTGGAGCAGTTGATGCTCCAGTGCAAGGATTTACTCGTCACACTTTCTGATGACGGCAATGCGGTTGATGACAGCATATTCTCAGTATCACAGGAGACAGCCACGCGTATCATCGCCTGTGCAAAGAATAACAGTATACCTGTAGGTACACCTGTTGTTTGTGATTATAAGGGCTACTTCACAAGCCCCGAGATTTTACATATCGAAGAAAACATCTTCCGCAGTAGTACTCCTTTCTCTATGGAGCAGACAGACTCTGTGTACCTGTATAGTGCTACAGACAGATACGAGGAGTCAGACTTCATTGCACGCAACATCCGCCGACTTGTTATGACAGGGGACTACCGCTACAAGGATATCGCAGTTGTAAGCAGAAGCACCTCCGCTTATAACGGAATTCTTGACATTTCACTGAATTCCTATGATGTGCCCTTCTTTATGGATGCACCTGCCCATGTGCTGTCAAAGCCTCTGATGAAACTTATCACTGCCTGCTTTGATTGTGTCACCACCTCCTTTAACAAGGATGCTGTCCTTTCTGTTATCAAGTCCGGACTCACAACTGTGTCAGAGGTAGATGCCGCCTTGTTCGAGAACTACCTTTTTACATGGAATCTCTCAGGCTCAAAGCTTCACAGCGAGTTTACAGCAAATCCCAAGGGCTTTGCAGATAACTTCACATCAGACGACCTGCTGGAGCTTACCCGTGTTGAGCAGGTACGCAGATTTATTATTGACCCTCTTGTTAAATTCCGAGATAACATCAAGGGTGCCACTGCCGAGGTTATATCAAAGGAACTTTACACTCTGATGCTTTCCTTAGGTGCAGATAAGCGTATTCAGACTCTCTGTGACAGTTTAGAAGCCTCAGGGCAGTATCAGCTTGCAGAGGAACAGCTTCGCCTGTGGCAGATATTCATTGATACTCTGGACAGAACAATTCAGGTTATCGGTAAAAGAGTCATATCACCATCCCGTTTTTCAGAGCTTCTCAAGCTTCAGTTTTCCTCAGTAACTCTTGCTTTTATCCCCAGAGCCGTTGACCAGGTCACAGTAGGTGACATCGAGCGACTCCGTCTGCAGGATAAAAAGATAATTTTTGTAATTGGTGCAGTTGACGGGGAATTCCCCCTCAACTTAGGTGACAGCGGTATCTTCACAGGTGATGAGCGCTCTGTCCTGACTCAGGCAGGACTCCTTCCCGATAAATCTCTGGAGTCCCAATCTTCAAGGGAAAAGTACCTGTGCTACTATGCACTCACAGCCGCCTCAGATAAGTTATTTGTCAGCTTTCCTTCCACAACTCTCACAGGGAGTGCCAATATCCACTCCGTTATGATTACCGAGCTGGAAGCTCTCTTTTGCGGCAAAAAGCCTGTTGCCTCCGCATCCGTTGATGCTCTGGATAAGGTCTGGGCGGCAAAGCCTGCCTTCGGCTTTTATGCAGGCAGAGCACAGGGCAAGGATGACCTGACTGCAGGACTCAGAGATTATTATTCATCAAAGGATAAATACTCAGCCTCTGTGTCCTCTCTTAATCGTGCGTTGACAAGGGAGCCCTTTGCTATTAAAGACCCCGATAACGCACGGCGGCTTTTCGGCAAGGATATGCGTATTTCTGCCTCACAGGTAGAGAAGTACCACCTGTGCAGATTTATGTATTTCTGTACTTATGGCCTTGGATTACGGGAGCGCAGAACAGCTCAGATAGACGCCATGGAGTACGGCTCCTTTGTGCACTACATCCTTGAGTCCTTCATCAAAAAATATAACAAGGAAGAATTGTGCGGTCTTACGGATGAGCAGATTATGGCGGATGTTATCTCCGTAATGCGTGACTATGCCAAGCTTCACTTGGGCGGCTTAGAGGATAAAACAGAGCGGTTTATGTACCTTTATACCCGTGTTTCCAATTCGGCATTTCATCTTATTCGCCATATTATCAGCGAGTTTTCTCAGAGCAGATTCACTCCCGAAGCCTTCGAGCTCAACATCGGCAAGGATGTGCCTGCATACACCCTGACACTTCCCACGGGTCAGACCGTGACAATCCGCGGTTTCGTTGACCGTGCAGATATTATGCGTCGTGACGGCAGAACATATATCCGTATAGTTGATTATAAAACAGGCACCAAGGTTTTTGATTTGTCCGATATTATGTACGGACTTAACCTGCAGATGCTCATTTATCTTTCTGTACTCTCACGCCATGGGGGTGAGCGCTTCGGCGGCGAGGTAGTCCCTGCAGGTGTGCTCTATATGCCTGCGGTAGTTCCCGTCATAGATGCCGCCTTTGATACCTCAGAGTCCTCTGTTTTAAAGGAGCGTATGAAGAAGCTCCGTATGAACGGACTCATCTTAGGTGATATGGATGTGTTGGAGGCTATGGAGCGTGATGTAGCAGGTATTTATATTCCCGTCTCCTCAAAAGGCGAGAGTGTCAAGGGCACAGATAACCTTGCAAGCCTTCAGGAGTTTGGTGCCATATTCTCAAAGATTGATGCACTCATAGGCGAGATGGCGGCAGAGCTCAGCCGAGGTCGGATTGACGCTACTCCTGCGGCTGTCTGCTACGAAGCCTGTGAGTATTGTCCCTATTCTTCTGTATGCGGTCATCGTGACGGCGACCCTGTCAGAAATATATTCAAGCTTGACAGAAAAGAAATTCTCAGAGAGCTTAACCTTGATAATGAAAGTGAGGGAGACAATCAGTGAGCAGAGATTGGACAAATAATCAGCTTCTTGCTATCGAAGCCCGTGGCGGCTCACTGCTTGTCAGTGCCGCCGCAGGCTCAGGCAAAACAGCCGTTTTAGTTGAGCGTGTTATTCAGATGGTTACGGACAGCACCAACCCTGTTGCTATCGACCGACTCCTTATAGTTACCTATACCCGAGCCGCCGCCGCAGAGCTCAAGGAGCGAATTCAGCGTACTCTCCTTGAGCTTATATCCAAAAACCCCGACAACCCTTGGTATCGCAGACAGCTTGTGCATCTGCCTGCGGCACATATTTCCACAGTTGACAGCTTCTGCGGTGATTTGGTAAGGGAGTTCTTCCAGCGACTGAGAATTTCAGGTGATTACCGAATCGCAGACAGCGGTGAGCTTTCACTTCTCAAACAAGAGGCTATCGACCTTACCCTTGATAAGTTCTACTCAGAGCACAGCATAGGCTTTGTGAATTTAGTGGAGGCGTTTGCATCCGCCCGGGATGACTCCCGTCTCCAGAGCAATATATTAAGACTTTACGAGTTTCTTCGTTCTCACCCCTTCGGTGATAAATGGCTGTCAGAAAAGCTCTCCTATTATAAGGATTGCACAGGGGTCGCTGACAGCGTATGGGGCAGGATAGTCCTTGATTATACCGCCTCTGCAGTGGATTATTCCATTGACCTTACCGAAAGCTCTCTGAACCTTCTCGCTATGGAGCCTGAGCTTTACTCAAAAGCGGCAGACCTTTTCCATCAGGATTTGGGCTTTTTCACGAAGCTCAGAGACTTGCTCACAACTGCTGATTGGAACACAATTGCCTCTTTTGTTGATACCTTTACAGTTGGCAGGCTCAACGCCCGAGGCTTTACTGACCATCCCGTTAAGCTCAGAGCAGCCTCAAACCGGGATATAGTAAAAGCAAATGTCAAGACTATTCAGCGACTATTCTTGCAGAACGAGGAGGATATCCTGTCAGATATTGCATCTCAGCATCGTATAGTTGAGACTATGTTTGACTGTGTCCGTACCTTTGACAGATTTTACACAGACCTGAAGCTTCAGAAGAATGTGGCGGATTTCTCTGATATCGAGCACTATGCTTTGGAACTTCTTGTGTCTCTTGATTCACAGGGCAGTGTTCACACCACCGAGGTGGCAGATATTATCTCTGACCGCTTTGATGCTGTTATGGTTGATGAGTATCAGGATGCTAACGAGGTACAGGATTTGATTTTCAATTCCGTCAGTCACAATGGCACTAACCTTTTTGTAGTAGGCGATGTCAAGCAGAGCATCTACGGCTTCCGTCAGGCTATGCCTGAGATTTTCCTATCCCGTAAGAATTCTCTGAAGCTTTATACCAGAGATGAGGATAACTACCCTGCAAAGGTCATCCTTGAGCGTAACTTCCGTTCAAGGCGAGAGGTCACAGATTTTATCAACTTTACCTTCAAAGCCTTGATGTCAGAGCAGACAGGCGACCTTGAATATAACGAGGAGGAGATGCTTGTGCCTGAGGCTCCCTTTACTCCTGCTGCTACTCCCTGTAACGAGCTTCATCTCCTTGATTTGACAGAGATAGGGGATATAGATGCCGCCGTTGCCGAGGCACGCCACATTGCAAAGCTTGTCCATAAAATGTGCAAGGATACCTACATCAAGGATAAGGACGGAGAGCGTCTTGTGGAGTTCCGCGATGTAGCTGTGCTTATGCGTAATATGAGCAGATATGCCGATATCTATGTAAGCGAGCTCAGGCGTTGTAATGTTCCTGCATATTGCGAGACTTCAACAGGCTTTTTGACCCTTCACGAGATAAAGGTCGCAGTGAACTTCCTCCGTGTTATCGATAACCCCGTTCAGGATATACCTTTGCTGTCAGTGATGATGTCTCCTGTATACGGCTTCACCCCTGACGATATGGCACAGATTCGCTGTGATAACAGAAAAACCTCTCTTTATATGGCTGTCAAGGCTTTTGCCGAAGCAGGAAGTATCAAGGCACAGCACTTCCTTGAGGATATCTCATCCCTTCGTGATATTTCTCTTACACTGCCTGCCGACCTGTTTATCGGTGCACTTTACGAGCACACAGGTCTCCTTGCAACCTCCTCTGTTACAGGCGGGGAGCTTGCTGTCAATAACCTGAGACTCCTCATGGAGTATGCACGCAATTTCGAGAAAGGCTCCTCCAAGGGTATATCTGCCTTTGTGGGCTTTATCGATAAGCTTGAGCGTAACGGTACCGACCTGCCTGCGGCTACTGTCAGCAACCCCGAGGGTGCAAACGCCATTCGTATTATGACAATCCACGGCAGTAAAGGTCTGGAATTCCCCGTGTGTATTGTTGCAAACACTGCCCGTCAGTTTTCATCAGATGCCAAGGAAAATGTCCTTCTTCACTCAAAACTTGGTTTTGCCTGCAAACGCCGTGATGATGTGCTTATGTGCAGTTATAACACTCTGCCCCGTGAGGCAGTGTCCCTTGAGATTAAGAGGAGCGAAAAATCCGAGGAACTCCGTGTGCTCTATGTTGCAATGACAAGAGCCAAGGAACGCCTCATTATGCTTGCTTCAAAGAAGAAGCTTCCCTCATATGTAGAGAAGCTCTCCTCAGGCATCGTCTCAGGAGGTCAGATTCCTCCTTTTGTAGTCCGTGACTGTACATACCTGAGCGACTGGCTTGTTATGTGTGCACTTATGCATCCCGGCGGCAAGATTCTCCGAGAATACGCAGGCGTAGATGAGCCTGATACCTTCTCTGTGTCGGATACAGGCAATTTCACCGTCGAGATTGTCACCGAGCTCAGCTATGACTTCGGCGTCAGCACCTCAGTCCCCAAGTCCTCCGCCGACTACGAGGCCGTACCTTCAAATGTATCACAGATTATCTCAGACCGCTTTGATTATGTATATCCCTTTGAAACCTTGACTTCACTGCCTCAGAAGGTCACTGCCTCAGAGCTTGCCCATAAGGATTCTCAGAGGCGTTTTGACCGCATCCTTGCAACTCCTGCATTCCTTTCTGATTCTCCTCTTACTCCTGCACAGAAGGGTACTGCAATGCACACCTTCCTGCAGTATTGTGACTTTGAGCGTGCACGCCTTGATGTGAAGGCAGAGGCAGACAGACTTTGTGCATCAGGCAGACTCACACCTATAGAAGCAGAGTCCCTTGATTTGAAGCGTCTCTATGCCTTTATGCACAGCGATGTAATCGACCTTGCACTGAGCAGTGATGAATACTTCCGTGAGTACCGCTTCACTGTCAATATTCCTGCAGGTATGGTGGATGATTCAATTCCTGATGAGCACAAGGACCAATTTGTTATCCTTCAGGGCTCGGTAGACCTTGCAATTGTCAGCGGAGATGATATAATAGTAGTGGACTATAAGACAGACAGGGTTAAAACCACCGACACCCTTGTTGATATGTACAGAAAGCAGCTTATGCTTTATAGGGTTGCTATCGAGCAGACAACAGGGAAGAGGGTCAGCCGATGTCTGATATACTCCGTATATTTATCCCAATCCAAGGAGGTTCTGTAATGAAGAAGTTTAATGCTCTTTTGTCCCTGTTGCTGGTAATTGTAATGATGCTGTCAGCAGTATTTGCAGTATCAGCCGTTGATTCTCTGATTTATTATCTGGGAGATGCTGATTTGGATGAACAGGTCAACATCAAGGATGCAACCCTGATTCAGAAGCATGTAGCTCAGATTGAGACTATAACCGACTATGCTCTGATTACTGCAGATGCTGATGAGGATGCAAGCATCACTATCAAGGATGCCACAGTTATCCAGAAGTATGTTGCTGATATACCTGTTGATTATCCTGTAGGCGAGGAGATTGTATTTGACACCACTCCTTCTGAGTCAACAACTACTCCTGAGGATACCACAACTGCAACCACAGAGCCCTCAACAACACCCACAGAGCCGGAGGAAAAAATGGATACCAATATCACAATCTACTTCTCTAATAACAAGAGCTGGCCTGCTGTATATGCATACCTGTATAACGAAGCTGCTCAGAAAGAAAACGCAACTTGGCCCGGCGTGAAGATGACTTTCCACGGCACTAACGATTTCGGCGAGCAAATCTACAAAATGAATGTTGATGTGTCCGAGTATAACAGAGTAGTGTTCAATAATGGTAATAAGACCCAGTCCATGAATGCCGCTATTTCCGTTGCAAGCTCTGGCTTCTATATTGCCAAGGACACTCCAAAAACCTCCATGGCTTTAGGTGTATATGCTTTTGATGAAGCCGACTACGGTAACCAGACAACCGTAAAGCTTGATTATCCCGATGGTTACCAGAAGCCCATCACAATCTGGACTCCCAACGGATATGACCCTGCTGATACTTCAAAGTCTTATCAGGTAATCTATCTCCTTGACGGACAGAATCAGTTCCTCGGTACTACCAACGGTTACGGCGGATGGGTAACTGACAAAATCGCTACCTGCCTGCAGAATAACGGACATGACGGTTTTATTCTTGTAGGTATCGATAACTGTCGCAACCGTGACAACGAGCTCACTCCAGATATCGGTGATGTTATATCTCCCTATAACACACAGGGCTTTGAAAACGGCTCAGGCGAAACCTTCGCAAACTTTGTTGCCGATACCGTAGTACCTTTCGTTCAGGCTAACTATAATGTATCTGCAGACCCCAAGGACAACGCCATTATCGGCTCCTCCTCAGGCGGTATCGAAGCCTTCTATATCGGTATGGAGAATATGGATGTTTTCGGCAAAATTGGTGCAATTTCTCCTGCGTTTATGCTCTTTGATAAATCCGACTGGGATAACTACCTTGCAAAGTTTGACTTCACAGATGCATCCAACCTCCCCAGAATCTATTTCTACAACGGCGGCGGTGACAGCCTCGAAAAGGAGCTCAATCCTTATGCGCAGGCAATGCCTCAGTGGATGGTACAGCTTGGATATCCTGAGGAGAAGATGATTTTCGTCCACGAGGACTCCTTCTCACATAACGAATACGCATGGCGTATGATAATGCCCGAGACCATCGCTTGGTTGTTTGAATTACAATAATTACCCTTATTTCATAATGATGGTGGAAAGGCTTCTCCTTGAGGAAATTCCCCTAACAGGGGAAATGTCTGCGAAGCAGACAGAGGATTTGCCGTTCCTGCAAGGAAAAGGGGGACCGCTTGCGGTGGATGAGGTGTAGAGCACGAAGTGCTTGCCTCGATTAAGAATACAAAACTAACCCCGTTGATTAATTTCAACGGGGTTTAACTTTATCACATATTAAATTTTAATTCGCTCGTTTCTCGTGTAGCTTACTGTTACCGAGTCTACATCTTTATTATGCATATGCACACTCTGCACAAGCCCTATGCCAAAGTACAGACACATTGCCGACGAGCCGCCTGCACTGAAGAAGGGGAGAGTAATACCGATAACCGGCAGAAGTCCGATAACCATACCAATGTTGATTATTGTCTGGGATGCTACAAGTGCAAACATACCGTAGCAGATATAAGAGCCTAACTCATCCCTTGCTCTCTGTGCATTCATAAATACTCTGATAATTATCAAAAGCAGAATTAAGAGCACCAGCATTGTGCCGATGAATCCGCATTCCTCACCTGAAACTGAGAAGATAAAGTCATTCTCCTGCTCAGGTACATATCCGATACCTGTTCTGTAGCCCTGTCCGATTCCTGAGCCTGATACTCCGCCTGATGCAATTGATACCTTACTCTGATACTGCTGATATCCGTAGTCTGTCAGCGCGTTGCCGTCAATATCCATCAGTGCCAGAATCCTGTTTCTGTGCTCATCGTTCATAACCACATTCCACAGCACAGGAATACCAATGGATATACCGCACAGCAATATCACAAAGTACCTTGCCTGCACACCTGCAGTGAACATCATAATAAGAGCTATGAAGAAGAATATAAGTGCAGAGCCGTCATCACCCTGAAAGTGTATAATTGCAATGGGCACAAGTGCATGTGCAACAAGCATTATAACAGCACCTATAGTCTTGAGTCTGCCTGTCTTTTTCAGATAATCCAGATGCTTTGCAAATGTAACAATAAAGCAAATCTTTACAAGCTCAGAGGGCTGGAAAGTAATTCCACCCGGCAGCCTCAGCCACGCCGTGTCATCAGTACCTGCAACGGTTATACCAAACAGGAACACAGCCGAAAACAACCCTATAGACACAAAGGCAAGGGCCCACCATACACGGGCGATATATTCATAATCTATCATAGATATGATTACTGCCACCGTGTATCCAATCACAGCCGCCAGTATCTGAGTCCGTACAAAGCTTCCGCCTGCACGCTCAACGCTAGTAAGCAGAAGAACGCTGTAAACGGTTGCAGACAATGTTGCAAGCCATAATAATTTATCGGAGCTTATAATATAGTCGCCTATCCCCGAAAAGATTTTTCTCATCTGCACACCGCCTTTCATGTTTATTTATTATATAGAAATACAAATGAAATATCAAGACAAAAGAGAAAAGTTCTCAAAATACTTGAACTAACCTGCTGCGGGTGGTATAATTAATCTGATATTTTAGTATCATATTTATTTATATAAAAGGAGCGGAACATATTATGCTGTCAGATATCCAGATTGCACAACAGACCGAGCTTCGTCCTATTACAGAAATTGCAGAGAAGCTTTCAGTTTCCTTTGAGGAACTGGAGCTTTACGGCAGATATAAAGCCAAGCTCAGCGATGAGCTGTCTGCCCGTTTGGCTTCTAAGCCCGACGGCAAGCTTATCCTTGTCACCGCTATCAACCCCACTCCTGCAGGCGAGGGTAAGACCACAACCACTTGCGGACTTGGACAGGCTATGGCTAAGATAGGCAAGAATGCAATCATCGCATTGCGTGAGCCTTCTCTGGGCCCTGTGTTCGGTATCAAGGGTGGTGCCGCAGGCGGCGGTTACAGCCAGGTGCTTCCTATGGAGGATATCAACCTTCACTTCACAGGTGATATGCACGCCATCACATCAGCAAACAACCTCCTTTGTGCAATGCTTGATAACCACCTCCAGCAGGGTAATTATCTGGGCATTGACCAGCGCAGAATCCTTATTAAGCGTTGCCTTGATATGAACGACCGTGCCCTCAGATATATCAATGTGGGTCTTGGCGGTAAGCTCAACGGCGTTCCCCGTGAGGACGGCTTCATTATCACAGTTGCTTCCGAGGTTATGGCAATTCTCTGCCTTTCAAAGGATATCAATGACCTTAAAGAGCGTCTTGGCAGTATCCTTGTAGCATATACCTACAGCGGTGAGCCTGTCTATGCCCGTGACATTAACGCTCAGGGTGCAATGACAGCCCTCCTCAAGGATGCTCTCAAGCCCAACCTTGTACAGACAATCGAGGGTACTCCTGCAGTTATGCACGGCGGTCCCTTTGCAAATATCGCTCACGGATGTAACTCTGTCCGTGCAACTAAGCTTTCTCTGAAGCTTGCAGATTACTGCATTACCGAGGCTGGCTTCGGCTCAGACTTAGGAGCAGAGAAATTCTTTGACATCAAGTGTCGTTATGCAAACCTCAAGCCCTCTGCAGTAGTTGTAGTTGCAACCTGCCGTGCTCTCAAGTATAACGGCGGTGTACCTAAAACTGAGGTATCAGCAGAGAATCTTGACGCACTCAAGGCAGGTATCGTGAACTTGGGCGTTCATATTGAAAATATGCGTAAGTACGGCGTGCCTGTAGTAGTAGCAATTAACCGCTTCCTTACAGACTCTCAGGCTGAGCTCGATTTCATCAAGGAGTATTGTATCGAGAAGGGTGCAGACTTTGCACTTTCCGATGTATTCGCGAACGGCGGCTCAGGCGGCGTAGAGCTTGCCAAGAAGGTAGTAGAGGCTTGCGACAAACCCTCCGACTTCAAGCTTCTCTATCCCGATACAATGACCATCCGCGAGAAGATAGAAACTATTGCAAAAGAAATCTATCGTGCAGAGGTTGTCAACTTCACAGCAGCTGCCGAGAAGGCTCTCAAGGAGATTACAGCTCTCGGCGCAGACAAGCTCCCTGTCTGTGTTGCAAAGACTCAGTATTCTCTTTCCGATGACCCTGCAAAGTTGGGTGCTCCCACTGGTCATACAATCACAGTCCGCGATTTGAAGCTTTCCAACGGTGCAGGCTTCGTAGTTGTTTATACAGGTGATATTATGACCATGCCCGGACTTCCCAAGGTGCCTGCCGCAGAGCGTATTGATGTAGACGCCGAAGGCATAATCAGCGGTCTTTTCTGATATGATGCAGTATATATCACATTCTCTGGAGGATACAGAGCGGATTGCAAGAGACATTGCATCCACACTCAAGGGTGACGAGGTAGTTGCAATGTTCGGCGGTCTCGGTGTGGGTAAGACCACATTCACCCGCGGCTTCTGTTCACAGCTTGGCTTTGATAACGGAGTCCATAGTCCAACCTTTGCTATTGTCAACGAGTACCAGGGCGGTAAGTTTCCTATTTACCACTTCGATATGTATCGGGTTATGGACGAGGATGACCTGTACTCCACAGGCTTCTACGATTATCTTGGCAAGGGAATCCTTATTATCGAGTGGAGCGAGAATATAATCGACTACATCCCCTCGGATGCTATCCGAATCGAGATATCCCGAGGCGAGGATGAAAACACAAGGATTATCACAAGGAAGTAACACAATGTTAATTTTATCAATAGACTCCTCAGCAACCGCCGCCTCTGTGGCATTGTTTGAGGATGCAAAGCTCGTAGGCGAGTTCTTTGTCAATACAGATTTCACTCATAGCCGTACTCTTGTGCCTATGATTGACAATCTCCTGTCTGTCACAGGTAAGACAGTTTCTGACATTGAGCTTATTGCTGTCAGCAACGGCCCCGGGTCATTTACAGGTGTCCGTATCGGTGTGTCTGTAGCAAAGGGTATCGCTTTCCCTGACGACCTGCCTTGTGTGGCGGTGTCAACTCTTGAGTCAATGGCATACAACCTTGTGCTCACAGACTGCATTGTCTGTGCAGTAATGGACGCCAGACGCAATCAGGTATATAACGCAATGTTCTCAATTGAATATGGCGAGGTACACCGCCTTTGCGATGACCGTGCAATTTCACTTGAAGAGCTAAAAAAAGAAATCGCAGAGCAATACGAAGGCAAACGGGTTATCCTTGTAGGTGACGGCAGTACCGTTGCAATGCGTGAGCTTATGGACTTGCAAAGGTCAGTAGAAATGGCACCCGAGGCACTGCGTTTTCAGCGAGCATCTTCTGTTGCTTTGGCGGCACAAGCCCACATTAAAGCAGGGGAGAAGCCTGTAACTTCAGCACAGCTTCTGCCTTCATATCTCAGGCTCTCTCAGGCAGAGCGTGAACGACAGGAAAAACAAGCAGAAAGTAATAACACTTAAACTATTAATACTTAATATAAAAGGAGATTAAAAAATGATTGCAATTGGTTGTGACCACGGCGGACTTGAAATCAAGAACGCTATCGTAGAATATCTGAAGAAGGCAGAGATTGAGTATATCGATTTCGGCACATACACCGAGGACTCTGTTGATTACCCTATTTATGCTTATAAAGTAGCAAATGCAGTTTCCAAGGGCGAGTGTGAGAAGGGCATCATCTGTTGCGGTACTGGCATCGGCGTTGCAATTGTTGCCAACAAGGTCAAGGGTGTCCGTGCAGCTACAGTTACCAACGAGTTCTGTGCAGAGATGACACGCCGTCATAACGACACAAATGTTGTCACCATGGGCGGCAGAGTAATCGACGCTGATACAGCAGTCCGCCTTGCAGAGATTTTCCTGAGCACTCCCTTCGACGGCGACCGCCACACCCGCCGAGTAGATATGATCACCCAAATCGAAAACGGCGAGTTTTCCTGCTAATGAAATCATTAATTCATTAAGTTGAGGAAGACGCAATGTCAAAATATAAAATAATGGATCTCTTTGCAGGAGTAGGTGGTCTTAGTTACGGCTTCTCTACATTACCGGAATTTGAAATTCTTGCTGCTAATGAGATAGAAAAAGATATTGCTACTGCATATAATTTGAATCATCCAAGCGTAAAAATGTTGAATTGCGATATTAATGAACTAACAGAGGAAATGATCGCTGAATCTTTGAATGGTGAACAAATTGATATCATTGTCGGAGGTCCTCCTTGCCAGTCATATTCTACTTTAGGTAAACGTCAAATGGATGACCGTGCAAATCTGTTTATGCAGTACAAGCGGATTTTAAATATTCTCAAGCCGAGAGCTTTTGTTTTTGAGAATGTTGTTGGTATCTTGAGTATGGATAAGGGCAGATTATTTAAGCGTATTCAAGCAGAGTTTGTAGAATTAGGGTATAAGCTTAATTACAAGGTACTGAACGCAGTAGATTATGGTGTTCCACAGCAAAGAGAGCGAGTGTTTCTTGTCGGATTCAAAGGGGAGAATAACTTTGATTTTCCTGCTCCAACGCATGGCGAGGGTTTGAAGCCTTATGTTACACTCAGACAAGCAATAGGCGATTTGCCTGTTTTAAAGAGCGGACAATCTGCTGCTGAATATGCTTATCAAGCTGATAATGATTTCTTACATTTTGTGAGAGGCTCATCTCAGGGACTTACCGAACACAGTGCTCCCAAAAACGGAGCACATCTGATCAGAATTATGGAAACGCTCAAGGATGGTCAGAGCAAGGACGATCTTCCTGAGGATATCCGTCCAAAGAGCGGATATGGTAACACCTATGCTAAACTTTGGTGGGATCGACCCTCAACTACAATAACCAGAAATTTTGCTTGTCCTTCCTCATCCAGATGTATTCATCCCAGAGACTCAAGAGCGATGTCTATTCGCGAGGGTGCAAGACTTCAGAGCTTTCCTGATAACTATAAGTTCTTCGGCTCCGATAGCATGAAGCGATTGGAGATTGGCAACGCTGTCCCTCCGCTACTTTCCGTCGCAATTGCAAAGCAGATGCTAAAAGCAATAAAAGAATAAGTAAAAGCAACCCCTGTCAGCATTAAGTTAACAGGGGTTATTCTTTACTTGAGAGCATTTATAATTTTATCGTATTTATGATGAAACTGGATGTTGCCGGGAATCGTTTTTCGTGGGCTGTGCCATTCAATGAATCCAAAAGGCAGTTGTATAGTGCTGCCGCCGTTTCTGGGACCGTAAACTGCTGAGCTTGAGAAGGCAGTTTTTGCTTCTGCAATATTGATCATTTCATCAAAATTATATTCTCCAAGCATATTTTTATACCAAATAATATGTGCCCAATCAGCAGAGCTTTTTGCAAGTCCCCGAGCAAAACAATAATCAAAAAGCTCTTGTATATGTTCATTGATCCATGATAAAAGAAGATTTGCTAACTCATCATCGTATGCTTTTAGAGTGCTTGCAACAAGTCGGTGCTTTCTTACCTGCAACGAAATGTTATTTGTTGCATATTTATTGATTATTTCGGGGATATCTTCTGCAGAACCAAAATATAGTTCGAGCGCACGTTTCACTTTGTATGGTATCTTTTCATTATACTGGAGTTCAAATCCACGAATAAAACGATCAATGCTAACAAGAAAAGCTTGTCCTTTGTTATCTTTCTTAACAGAAACATTAATATGCTTACCGCTCTCTAAAACGAGCCACATATCTGTTTTTGATTTTGTGTTTTCACCGGAAAAAATACATTCAACATTCTTTTCGCATATGCCGCCATATTCAACTCGGATGATTTGCTCATTTTCTAAATGAACACATGAAAGAATTCGTTGTTGAATTGAAGGATCAGATCGTGTAAGTTCAGCAACCAATCTTTCGTTGTCGTGTCCTGTTTTTTTAGCATACTCCCATCCTTCAGACCTGTTTCTTTGCTCCACTTTCTATTCCTCCTCGATAAACAATTTATAGGTATCTATATTTAACGCATCTGCTATTCGCTGAATATTTTCCAATGAAATACTTCTTCGATAACATTCGATGGCACTAATATAGGTACGGTGCAATCCGCACTTTTCTGCAAAAGCTTCCTGAGATAGTCCGCTTTGAATCCGATATTTCTTTACATTTGTTCCAAAAACTTTGATGATATCCATATCGCATCCCTCCTTTTTTATTGTATTGTAATGAATACAATAAGTCTACACACAATAAGTAACAGATTGTGCTGATTTGATTCGAGTCAATTTTAGAAATGAATATAAAAATCTTGATTTTTATATTCTTATGGTGTATAATAACTTTTGCATTCGCCGGTATGATGGAATTGGCAGACGTGACGGACTCAAAATCCGTTGGTAGCGATACCGTGTGGGTTCGAGTCCCACTACCGGCACCAGAAAAACCGACTTGTATTTACAAGTCGGTTTTTCAATGAAATTCGCCTTATGGCGAGTGAAATAGCTTCGCTGTGAAATACGCATACGCGTATGAAATATTTGCTACGCAAATGTTAATAGGCGGATTTTATTTCACTTTCTGCGTTGGCAGAAAATTTCATAATCCGAAGGATTATTTCATATTGCGTAGCAATATTTCATTCATTATGTTATTACGGAGGCTAATATGACCTGGAATCTTATATTTTTTCTCAATAACATATTACTCGGCGTAGGTCTTGCGATGGATGCCTTCTCTGTGTCCCTTGCAAACGGACTCTCAGAGCCTCATATGCGACGCAGAAAGCTCTGTACCATAGCAGGAGTCTTTGCCTTCTTTCAGGCTTTAATGCCGATGATTGGCTGGATTTGTGTACACACAGTCGTGCAGTATTTCAAATCCTTTGAAAAATTCATCCCTTGGATAGCCCTCACACTTCTCCTTTACATAGGCGGCAAGATGCTCTATGACGGCATTAAGTCAAAGAATGAGGAAGAAGCTACCACTCACCGTCTTGGTTTTTCTGCCTTACTTGTGCAGGGTGTTGCCACCTCAATTGATGCTCTCTCAGTTGGCTTTACTATCGCAGACTACGGCTTCCTTATGGCACTTGTCAGCGCACTTATAATTGCCGCAGTTACATTCGTTATCTGTGCATCGGGTGTCATCATCGGCAAAAAATTCGGCACAAAGCTCTCAGGCAAAGCCACCATCCTTGGCGGTGCAATTCTCATCTTCATTGGTATCGAAATTTTCGTCACAGGTGTATTCCTTTAATATTATATAAAACAGGTCATCTCTTTTGAGGTGACCTGTTTTTTGTACATTGTTTCAGATATAATTTGAATAAGACATTTGTAATTAATATTTGTCGAATTTTAGTATAATTTATATTTTAATTTTCTTAATTATATTGAAAATGCTTAATTTCGTGGTATAATTACACTAAACGATATCGTTCTTTTTATAAAAAATAAAAGACCCTGTATCAGGGTCTTTGGCATCACACACTGTGATAGCTATCGTTAAGATAGCGAGTTGGATAAATCTTTATTTGAACTTGTAGTGTAAATCTCATAAGGTTTTGAGATTGTCTATATATTATCATACAAATTTTATTTTGTCAACAGGAGGAACAAATAATGTTGAATAACGATTATTTCGTCGGGTTGGACATTGGTACGGATTCAATCGGTGTTGCAGTTACTGATACATCGTATAATTTGCTCAAGCATAAAGGTGACGCAATGTGGTTTGTCAAATTGTTTGATGAGAGCTCCACAGCTGCAGAGCGACGCACCTATAGATCTGCAGTCAGGAGAAATTTCAGAAAACGCCGCAGAATTGAGCTGCTCCAAATGCTTTTCAATGAGCCTATAGCCGCGGTTGACAGAGCTTTTTTTCAGCGACTGAAGGAGAGTAACCTTTATCAGGAAGATAAAAGTGTATGTGTTCCTTATGCTGTTTTTGCTGATGATGATTACACAGACAAAGCTTTTCATACTGCTTATCCCACAATATATCATCTTAGAAAAGAACTTATTGAAAATAAAGCTTCTCACGATGTACGCTTGGTTTATCTGGCTCTACATCATTTAATTAAACATAGGGGCCATTTCTTGTTCAATTCCTTGGATGCTTCAGGTGTAGATTCCTTTGATATGGTCTTTTCTGAACTGTGTGCTTTCCTAAAAGATGAGTACGATATTGAAATGTACATTGATAACGCTGACGCTTTATCAGATGTTCTAAAGGATAGAAAACTCAATATGACTCAGAAATTCAACAAGGCTCTTGATTTGTGCGGTGTCAACAAAAAAACAGAGCCTCAAAAAGCAGCTGTTCTTTCATTGCTTTGTGGCAAAAAGGAGAGTGCGGAGTCGTTGTTTGGTGAGGAAGTGTTGATTGACGATAAACCCCTGAAGCTTCAGCTTAGCGGTGATTTTGATAAAAACAGTGCAGATTACATCAAAATTCTTGGGGATAAATATGCTTTAATTGAATGTTTGAAGGCTGTCTATGATTGGACAATACTTGCAGATGTTCTGTCAGGAGAACGCTATGTATCATTTGCTAAGGTAGAGTCTTATAATAAGCATAAAGCAGATTTAGCAATGCTCAAAAAATATATAAAGACCCACATTCCGCACAAGTATAAAGAAGTTTTTGCTGTATCAAAAAAAGGTCTGAACAATTACACAGCGTACTGCGGAAAGACCAAATCCAACGGGCATACCGGTGTTTTGGAAGAAAAATGTGTTCAAGAGGAATTCTGTGATTATTTGGGCAAACTCTTAAAAGATTTACCAAGGGATTCTTATGAGACAATGTTTGCAGAGATTGAATCAAAAACATTTATGCCAAAGCAGCACATCAAAGATAACTGTGTAATTCCCATGCAGATTAATCGGGCTGAGCTTATTGCAATTCTTGATAATGCTGCTCAGTACCTGCCTTTTTTGTCAGAAGCAGACGAAACCGGAGTAACAATATCACAAAAGATTATTTCTATTTTTGATTTTCGGGTTCCATATTATGTAGGACCTCTTAATACACATAGCAATAAGCACTGGCTTGTAAGAAAAAGCGGCGAGATTTTTCCTTGGAATTTTGAAGATATAGTTGATATTGACGCATCGGCAGAGCAATTTATCAATAACCTGACCTCAAAGTGTACATATTTGCCGGATAAAGATGTATTAGCAAAAAATACTGTGATTTATAGCAAATTCACTGTTTTAAATGAGCTGAATAATTTGCGCATAAATGGCTCGAAGATAGATGTTAATCTCAAGCAAAGAATATTTAATGATTTGTTTTTACGAAGAAAAAAAGTCACAAGGACTGCTCTTGTCAAGTATCTTGAGTCCAATGGATACAGGAATTGTGAAATCACAGGTGTTGATGGTGACTTCAAGTCCAATATGAAGTCATATCTTGATTTGTGTGATTATGGCTTGACCGAGTCAGAAATGGATAGGATTATAACAACAATAACAATATTTGGTGACGATGTGAGATTGTTAAAAAAACGGTTATCACTGGAATTCTCTCACAAACTCACTCCTGATGATATCGGCAAGATAAGTCGACTGAAGTATAGCGGATGGGGTAGATTATCAAGAGATTTTCTTATCGATGTTTACGGCGTAAATAAAGAAACCGGTGAGCGTATCAATATAATTGACGCTTTGTGGCAGACAAACGATAACCTTATGATGCTCCTTAGTGACGAGAATTCTTTTATTGACAGCGTCAGGGCTGCTGTTGCCGTCGACACAGAGCAGTCTGTATCGGATATGGTGGATTCACTGTATGTATCGCCAAAGGTAAAGAGACCTATAATCCAATCTGTCCGTATGTTACAGGAGATTGTCAAAGTTTTAGGTGCACCTCCCAACAAAATTTTTGTTGAAATGACCCGTTCTGATGGAGAAAAAGGCAAACGCACAGCCAGTCGTAAAGATAAACTGATTGAACTTTACAAATCTTGCAAAAAAGACGCAGGTGATTTGTACCAGAGGTTGTTGGATACAGATAACGAAAAACTCAGAAGTGACAAACTTTACTTATATTATACTCAATTTGGCAGATGTATGTATTCAGGTGAGCTTATAAATCTTGATAGTTTATACGATAATAACATTTATGATATTGACCATATCTATCCACGCTCTAAAGTCAAGGATGATAGCATCAGTAATCGAGTGCTTGTCAAGAAGAATTTGAATCTGGCAAAGGATAATGACTATCCCATATCTGTTGATATCCGTACGAAGATGTTTGCTCATTGGAAATTCCTGCTTGATAAGGAACTTATCAGCAAAGAAAAATTCAAACGACTCACGCGCACAGAACCTCTAACAGACGATGAACTAAGCGGATTTATCTCCCGTCAGATTGTTGAGACATCTCAGTCCACTAAGGCTGTGGCTCAGATATTTGCACAGCTTTATCCTCAATCAGATATAGTTTATGTCAAAGCAAAGAATGTTTCTGAGTTCAGACATACCTTCGATATGCTCAAGTGCAGAGAAGTTAATGATTTACACCATGCTAAGGATGCTTATCTAAACATTGTTGTTGGTAATGTATATGACGAACTGTATACCCGCAACAAGGCAAATTTCATCAGGGGTTTGCAAGTTAAGCGTTACAGTCTTAATCATATGTTTACCTTTAATGTTTCAAAAGCATGGATAGCAGATAATTCCGAGAGTATTCGTACCGTCAGACGCATAATGAACAAGAATAATATCATATATACAAGGTATTCATATTGTCAGCATGGAAGCTTGTTTAAACTGATGCCGCTCAAAAAAGGTGACCATCCCCATGTTCCTTTAACCGGTAGCGGACCTCGTAGTAATATGGAAAAATATGGCGGTTATGATAAAGCAACGGCTACATACTTCACTTTGGTAAGGCATACTGATAGCAAAGGTCAGGAATGTATTTCAATGCAACCTATAAATCTGTATCAGGCAGGTGCTTTTGAGAGTAATCCTGTTGAATTTCTCAGTTCTGTTATTGGTTTGACAAATCCTCAGATTATTTTAAAATGTGTCAAATACAATACCTGTATATCCGTTGATGGATTCAGGATGCATATATCTTCAAAATCTGGTGTAGCACTTGCTCATAAGCCGGCCATGCAACTGGTTCTTGGGTATAAGTATGAGAAGTATATCAGAAACCTTTCCAAATATTGTTCCAAGTTTGCTTACAGAGAAATAAACAGCACCGATAATATCACCGCAGAAGAAAATGTTGAGTTGTTTGATTTGCTTGTATATAAGATGACGCAAACAATTCTTAAAGTGAAGTTTGGCGATATGGGTGCCAAGATTTCTGCAAAGCGTGATGTTTTTGTTGCTCTTTCTTTGGAAAGACAAGTTTATGTTCTTTTACAGATTCTTAATATTCTTCATGCAAATATGATGTCAGGAGATTTATCAGATATCGGACTTGCAAAGGATGCAGGCAAGCTTACAACACCCATTGTGTTTTCAAAAATAAAAGGCGAAGTCAAAATTATCAATCAGTCTGCAACAGGACTTTTTGAGAATAGTTTTACAGTAAAGTAAGGTGCTATGTATGAGCTGGCGTACTGTTGTTATAACTAAAACCTCCAAGTTGGATTACAGCTTGGGATTTATGGTTTTCCGTGATGTGGATTCTACAGTAAAAATCCATATCGGAGAAATCTCTGTGCTTATTATCAGCAGTACGTCAGTATCTTTAACTGCTTATTTGTTAAATGAGTTGACAAAGGCTAAGGTCAAGGTTATCTTCTGTGACGAAAAAAGCAACCCTTCCAGCGAACTTACACCTTATTACGGTTGTCATGATTGCAGTATCAGACTTAAGCGGCAGATTGGTTGGTCAGATAATGCTAAAAAGTACATCTGGACAGAGATTGTATGTGAGAAAATCCGCCGTCAGGCTCAGGTGCTTGATGCTTTTGGTTCGGATAAATCAGCGAAGCTTTTATCTTACATAGACGAAATAGAGTTTGGTGATGCTTCTAATCGGGAAGGTCATGCTGCTAAGGTGTATTTTAATGCATTGTTTGGTATGGACTTTTCCAGGTCACAGGATAATCCCATAAATTCAGCATTGAATTTTGGTTACAGTCTTATTCTGTCAGCAATCAACCGTGAAGTTGTTTGTTCAGGTTATGTGACAGAACTTGGATTGTTTCACGATAATATGTTCAATAAATATAACCTGAGTTGTGATCTTATGGAACCTTTGCGTCCTCTTGTTGATGCTTGTGTCAGGCGTATGAATCCACAAGAGTTTACAAAGGAAACAAAAACAGAATTGCTTAAACTTCTCAGTTCTCAGGTTGTGGTTGCCTCGCGTAAATTTCCTCTCTTAGGTGCACTCAAGCGGTATTGCGACAGTGTGTTCAACGCTCTTGAGGAAAAAGATATAACATTAATTGACTTTATTGATTATGACTTATAGATATATGAGAGTAATTGTATTCTTTGATTTACCTACAGAATCCGTAAAAGACAGACGGGAGTATTCACGATTCAGACGAATGCTTATTAAAAATGGTTTTATGATGATGCAGGAGTCTGTATATGTCAAGCTTACCCTTAATCAGAATACTGCACAGATGGTTGTGGACGGAATTAAAAAGAACAAACCTCCTCAGGGTTTGGTGCAGGTCCTTTGCATCACAGAGAAACAGTTTCAGCGTATGGAATTGATTAGTGGCAGTTCCGACAGTGATGTTTTAGATACAGATGACAGGTTGTTGATATTATGATGATGGCTTTTGAATATTTGACTCAGACCATAGATTTATGTCCGGGTATTACTTATTTAATTATAGAAAACAAGAAGCTTTTCCGTAACACACTCAATGCACTGGCAGCAGATGAGGGAGAGGAGTTGTTTGTTATTTCTGAGGATTTCAAACCTTTGGATTTCAAGAAAAAGGTTTTTTATTTCAGCGACATTCTTAATGTTGCTTTAAATGATAAGAAAATAAACAACAAAATTATATCAGAGCTTGAGTCTGTAGCAAATGAGGTCTATCTTGAATCACTCAGCGATATAAAACTCCGATTGCTTAATTTGGCAGAAAAGCTTTCTTTCCATTTTGATTACGATTATTCTTATACGGATAACCTTGAAACATCGGCGCTATTAAAACTTCTTGAATTCAGAATCAGAGACGACTCCTCCGATTCTCTTGAAAGTCTTGTTTTGTGTGTAAGAATTCTGCAAAAACATCTTGGCGTCAGATTGATTATGATTCGCAACCTGTCTTTGTACTATACAACTCAAGAAATTTCAGCGTTAGAGTCTACCTTTCAATCCATCGGATTTCCACTTATTGATTTGGAGTGTAGTGTACCCCAAGGCATTGCCTCAGGGAAATTTGTTATTATCGATGAAGATTTGTGCCAGGTTGTTGACACGCCTTGATTTTGTAAGTATTATTAATATAGACTTATGAATTTACCGTGTGCTTTGTAGTGGCGCATTTTATTTGAGGTTTGAGAGTAGTGTAATTTCATAAGGTTATAAAACCAAAAAAGTAGTGTTACACTACAAATATAGTTTGAGAGTAGTGTAATTTCATAAGGTTATAAAACTCGTAGAGCGTGACCGCGGTTTTGCGACTGTTTGAGAGTAGTGTAATTTCATAAGGTTATAAAACCACCGCTGATGTAGTAGAGGTTGTAAGATGTGTTTGAGAGTAGTGTAATTTCATAAGGTTATAAAACCTGTTACCTTATGCACTGTTGTATCAAGTTGTTTGAGAGTAGTGTAATTTCATAAGGTTATAAAACGATATTCTTTATTGCTGTGCTGGCACTGGGGTTTGAGAGTAGTGTAATTTCATAAGGTTATAAAACCTGTGCGGTTTCTTCATCGATCTCAACCGTGTTTGAGAGTAGTGTAATTTCATAAGGTTATAAAACCCTAAAGCCGCAATTTATGTTGACTATATAGTTTGAGAGTAGTGTAATTTCATAAGGTTATAAAACCAGACACAATTGGTTCTATAGTACGATCGTGTTTGAGAGTAGTGTAATTTCATAAGGTTATAAAACAAAAAAAGTTCTCATCGTGCAAAATCATGTGTTTGAGAGTAGTGTAATTTCATAAGGTTATAAAACGTGAATATTACTTATCTATTGACTATGGTAGTTTGAG
>JAFUJH010000040.1 GCA_017473775.1 Ruminococcus sp. | reverse complement strand
TGGAAGTCTCCTAAAGAATTTCTAGATCACTTCTTATCTACCGGCGAAGTTTTTTATTAAACTTTGTAACGCATCATTGACAAACCTACAATTTTCACCGCATATTATCATCCTTTCACACAAAATCATGGTCTGCATATTATGATAAAGAAACGGCTGAAAAGGGGTGTTAATGTGGCTTATGATGCAAGAGAACTTCTTGCACGGCTGATACAGTGCGAGGCAGGTGGAGAAGGGACCGAGGGAATGCGTGCTGTCGCTTCTGTCATCATCAACAGAGCAAACTCAACCACAGGTGAATTCGGCAGAGTAAGCAACGGTGGAGATGTAAGAGCAATAATTACTCAAACCTGCCAGTTTGTCTGTATGAAAGAATTTGTAGGCGGTGAATACAACCCCCAGAATGTATACAATATGAATCCGGAGGATATTCACTATGAAATTGCTGATTGGGCTCTATCTGGCAACACAGCAAGCTCCGTCGGTAACTCGCTGTTTTTCTTTAACCCATACAGCCCAAACTGTCCTCGGTATTTCCCATCCAATGTTGGCGTAATATACAACAGAGTAGGGGAGCACTGCTTTTATGCACCAACCAACGCGTATGCAAACACATAATTAAAGGAGATTTACACAATGGATAATTCTTTTGATTTATTGAAAATTTACGGCTTACCACCTGCAAGATATAATGAAAATGACCCAAACGAGCTTTATTACTCAAATTTACCATCACTTGAGCAAATTGCTTCATATAATCTTGCACTGCAAAACCAAAGTGCAGGAAATACAAGTACGCAGGTAAATATGTCTCCTCAAGGATTACCGCCTGTACCTCAGATAAACCCTGATATGTCTACTCCTGCTACAACAATCGGGATGGATGCAAACGATATCACAAGTATCCTCAATCCATCAAATAATGCTCAGCTTTCTGCGTCCGCACAGCTTCCTCAGCTTGGTACTGCATCAGGTAGTGTATCACAGCAAATCACGGACTTCAGCCGACCTTATCCTGTTACAGCAGAAAGTATACAATATCTTAATGGTTTTATAAGAACACAGATTGGCAGACGCGTGCAGGTTGACTTCCTCATAGGAAATAACGAGATTATTACCAAAGACGGCTTTCTCTTAGGGGTTGGCGCCAATTACATTCTTTTAAATGAGATAGGCACCAACGACATTACCGCCTGTGATTTTTACAACATAAAATTCATCAGATTCCTGTATTAAGCAAGCGTGATATAACAGAATTTGACAGTAAAAAGCCTTTTTCTGACAGACAGATAGAATCAGGTTTAACTACTACAAGACCGAGCTTTTCAAGACTGCGTGCTTCTGAAAGTAATTCTTCAGTTGGCGTAAGCTTGAAAAGCTCATAATATTTCTCATAGCAAAAGCCTGCGTCAGTTCTCAGAGAAAGCATTATATACTCCTCAGGTGTCTGTCCCTCAGATTCATACAAAAGATTATCTTCATAATAAGCTTCTATGCTTCTCGGATAATAAAAACGCTTCCCATCAAGCAACGAATGAGCATCAGGGCCAATACCAATGTAATCATCCAGAATCCAATATTTCATATTATGTCGGCTTATCATATTATCCTTACAGAAATTAGATATCTCGTAATGCCTGAATCCACTACGCTTGAGCTTTTCGGCTGTAAGGTCATAGTAATCAGCTTGCAGGTCATCATCAGCAAAAATAAATCCATCTTTATTGTAATAAAAAGGTGTGTTTTCCTCAATCTTCAGCATATAGGTACTGATATGTGTTGCTGAGCTTTTTATGCAAAAATCAAGTGTATTATCCAATGAAGTGTAAGTTTGCAGAGGAATTCCCAGCATAACATCAAGAGAAAAATTGCTGATACCGCTCCTTATAAATCTATCAATTGTAAAGCAAGCGTCAGACAAAGTGTGTAATCTACCGAGAGCTTTCAGCTCCGCATCATCTGCACTCTGTAATCCCATAGATATTCTATTGATGCCGTTTATCTTCAAAGAAGTAAAATCCAACCTGTCCGTAGAATTAGGATTCACCTCAATTGTTACCTCAGCATCACAGGCTACATTGAAATTACTGAACACAACCTCCAGTATTCTGTTAAGCCGCTCTGTTCCAAGTACACTGGGAGTACCGCCGCCAAAATATACAGTATCTACAAATCTGTCTGCTAATCTTTCTGACCAATGGCGGAGCGAAGCAATAAGATGTTTTGTGTATTCATCCATCTTATTCTCCTGCGCAGAAACACTGAAAAAGTCACAATAGTTACACTTTCTGACGCAGAAGGGAATATGAATATATATACCAACTGAACACAAAAATTATCACTCCTTTTTTCTTTGATAAAAGGGTTGAGGCAGAAACCCAGGGGTCTCTGCCTCAAATTTGGAAGGTATATGAAAAATAGGAAAGATCTTTATCACAATGGTATTGTAACAAAATTAACAAAAAATGTCAAGAGTATGAATAAATATTCGACAATTGATTAACACTGTAGTTTATAACACCATGCAAATCTTGACAGAAACTTCCTATAAAAGTATAATATATTTTTGGAATAAAAAGCATTGGAGATATAGCAGTGAGTAACTTAACAGAACAAATCAGCAAACGCCGTACATTTGCCATTATATCCCATCCTGACGCAGGTAAGACCACACTGACAGAGAAGCTCCTTCTTTACGGAGGTGCAATCAATACCGCAGGCTCCGTTAAGGGTAAGAGGACTGCAAAGCACGCAGTATCTGACTGGATGGAAATTGAAAAGCAGAGAGGTATCTCAGTAACTTCATCTGTTCTTCAGTTCAAATATAACGGATACTGCATTAACATACTTGATACCCCCGGACATCAGGATTTCTCTGAGGACACATACCGTACACTGATGGCGGCTGACTCAGCAGTAATGGTAATCGACGCCTCCAAGGGTGTAGAGCGTCAGACTATCAAGCTGTTTAAGGTCTGTGTAATGCGTAATATCCCCATTATTACATTCATTAACAAGATGGATCACGAGTCCAAAAATCCTTTTGACCTGCTCGACGAGATTGAACAGGTACTTGGCATAAATACCTGTCCCGTAAACTGGCCCATCGGTTCAGGCAGAGATTTCAAGGGTGTATACGACAGAAAGTCCAGAAGCGTCCTTGCGTATACTGCCAACAACGGTCAGAAGGAAGTAGAAGAAAAAATTATTCCTATCGATAGCCCAGAGCTTACAGAGACCGTGGGTAAATATATGATTGACGACTTCCTCGGGGATATTGAGTTGCTTGAGGGAGCAGGAGACGAGCTTGACCTGGATTTAGTAAGACAGGGTAAGCTCACTCCCGTATTCTTCGGCTCTGCACTTAACAATTTCGGTGTTGAGCCATTCCTCAAAGATTTCCTTGAGTTTACAACCTCTCCGCTTCCAAGAGAAACCGACGAAGGCATTGTTGCTCCTGACTCGGATTTTATGTCTGCTTTTGTATTTAAGATTCAGGCTAATATGAACAAGATGCATCGCGACAGAATTGCATTTATGCGTATCTGCTCTGGCAAATTCCAGAAGGATATGGAAGTCACACATGTACAGGCTGGCAGAAAAATCAAGCTTTCTCAGCCACAGCAGATGATGGCATCTGACAGAGAGATGATTGAGGAGGCATACGCAGGCGATATCATCGGTATCTTTGACCCGGGTATTTTCTCCATTGGTGATACAGTGTGCTCTGTCGGACACAAAGTACAATTCAAGGGAATTCCCACCTTTGCACCCGAGCACTTTGCTTTAGTCCGTCAGAAGGACACAATGAAGCGTAAGCAGTTCATCAAAGGTACATCTCAGATTGCTCAGGAGGGTGCAATCCAGATTTTCCAAGAGCTGGATGCAGGTATGGAAGAAGTTATAGTCGGCGTTGTCGGCACGCTTCAGTTCGATGTACTCAAGCACAGACTTGAAAACGAATATAATGTAGAAATCATTATGACCTCTTTACCTTATCAGTTCATTCGCTGGATTGGTAACAAAGACCTTGACCCCAAGACACTTGATTTAGCGTCAGATACCAAGCGAATTCAGGACCTAAAGGGTAATCATCTGTTGCTCTTTACAAGTGAATGGAGCATTGATTGGGCTCTTGACCACAACAAAGGTCTCATACTGGAAGAATTCGGCAGAAATTCCTGATTGTTTAATAAGGACACGCAAAAGAAACGCACTCTCTGAATATGATTTAACAAAATCATATAGGGAGTGCGTTATTTTGTTTGATTTTTTACTTTGGATAGCAAATTACTGTTATGTGTTCATACTGCATGTATGCAAGAGCGGTTCCTTCCCGAAACCTTTATCTGCAAAGGAGGAAGAAGAATATCTGATAAGATGCAAACAGGGAGATGTTGAAGCCAGAAACAAGCTGGTGGAACACAACCTGAGACTTGTTGCTCATATTATCAAGAAATACTACGCTCTGCAATCAGACCATGATGACCTTGTATCAATCGGAACTATCGGGCTTATAAAAGCAATCAACACCTTTGACATGAACAAAAACATCAGACTATCAAGTTATGCCTCAAGATGCATTGAAAACGAGATATTGATGCATTTCAGAGGCAACAGGAAATCATCACAGGATGTTTCATTAAATGAAGCAATAGACACAGATAAAGAGGGAAATCCGCTGACCCTTATGGATGTACTGGCAGTAGAAGAAAACTACGCGGATGAGCTGGACTTTAAGGTGAAATCAAGTAAACTTCATCAATATATCAACAGCGAACTGAGCGATAGAGAGAAGAAGATTATTATTCTCAGGTATGGTCTTGATGGCAGAGAGCCACTGACACAGCGTGAGGTAGCAAAACTCATGGGAATATCCCGTTCATATATTTCAAGAATTGAGAAAAAGGCTTTGCTTGCACTAAGAAAAAAATACGATAAAGGTTAAGTAGCAAAACACCCCAACAAGATATTTATACAGAGGCACAGAAACATACCTGTTGCCAGAGGAACCATCACCGAAACAATCGTCCAGAAAACACTACCTGTTTCTCTCTTGATTGATAAGCAGGTAGTAGAGCAAGGAAAATGAAAAACACATAGAATAATTGCACAAAGAGCGGTCACCACAGACCATCCGTTATTTGCAAGAATAGTGCCAAGCTGTGCTGATGAGGCACACTCCGCAAGCACTGACCCTGAGCTGTATATCATAAGCATTATAGGAATAAAAATCTCATTGGCAGGAAAGCTGAGGAGGGTTGCTGTCAGTATAACACCATCTACTCCAATGAATTCACCTACAGGATTCAGAAACTCAGACACATATCCCACTAAAGGTGTACTGTCAATATAAATATTTGATAATAACCATATCAATATTCCTGCAGGAATAGCCACAATCACAGCACGGGACAGCACATACAAAACCTTATCCTTAATCGACAGCAGAATTACTCTTATAAACTGAGGTTTACGATATGGCGGCAACTCAAGGATAAAACCTCCTGCACTTTTGTCTTTAATAAAACGAGACATTATATAAGATACAACAAGTGTAACAAAAACAGCAAAGACTAATATTAAAAGTAAAATCAATGCTGTTTTCAAAGACGATAGAAATCCGTTTGAGCTGTTACAAAAGAAAACCGAGACCAACATAATTATTGTTGGAAGCCTGCCGTTGCAAGGGATAAAGCTGTTAGTAATAATCGCACAGAGTCTTTCTCGTTTACTCCTGATTATACGGCAACCCATTACTCCGCAGGCATTGCAGCCAAATCCCATCAGCATTGTCAATGCCTGCTTTCCGTTAGTCCCTGCTTTGCTAAAAATTCTGTCCAGATTAAAAGCAAATCTTGGCAGGATACCCGTATCCTCAAGTATTGCAAAAAGAGGGAAGAAAATCAGAGCAGGAGGAAGCATTACAGACACAACCCAGGAAACCGTTGTATAAACGCCATCTATAAGAATACTTCGCAAAACTTCATTTGTACCTATCAGAACAAGGAACTTATTGAGATAATTTCTAATGATTTCAAACAGAAAAGACAGCAACTGCCCCGGGTAGTTTGCACCAACTGCCGTAAGCCAGAATATAAACCCGAACACAAGTAGCATCATTGGAATTCCTGTAGCAGGGGATAGGAGCAGGTTATCCATCTTTCTGTCAGATTCGCTATAACCTTCACCTCTACTCGTTAAGCATAAATCAGTGATTTTTTTACTTAGTGCTGATATTCTTTCTGACAAATCCGAATAGTCAGATATATTTTCAACAGTTGAAGTAATATTCCTGACCTGATATGTTTTTATGCTACCGTTTGCCACACCTGTGGCTGTATCAATAAGAGACTTTATTCCTTGCTTGTTCCTTGCAGACACAGCAACCACAGGTATACCAAGCTGTAGTGACAGCTCATCTGTATCGACAGAAATACCTTTCTTTTTCATTTCATCCATAAAATTCAGGCAAAGCACAGCCTTATGTGTAATCGTAAGTATCTGTAAAACAAGATTCAGGTTTCGTTCTAACGAGGTAGCATCGGCTACTATAATAAGACACTCAAAGGCCCCTTCTGTAATGTAATCATTAGTGACCTTTTCCTCCGGAGTGTCTGTCTGCAGGGAATAGGAGCCTGGCAAATCCACAAGCTTTATTGTATAATCTCCGCTGTTGAATTCTCCTGTAGCAAGAGATATGGTTTTACCTGCCCAGTTACCTGTGTGCTGATTCATACCTGTCAGTTGATTGAATACAGTGCTTTTACCCACATTGGGATTGCCTGCAAGAGCAATGACTATTTCGTTTTCAATTTTTGTAGGAGGCGTAAGTAAATTATGTTTGTTATGAGGAAGTTTCATCCTGCTCACCGGTATTTATGAATACATTAACGCATCCTGCATCCTTACTTCTCAATGCTATTAGTGTTCCATTGATGCGATATGCAGTGATACCTCCTGCAAAGCCTTGTAATACTGGAGTAACCTCAGTATCAGCAGTAAAACCTAAATCCATAAGCCTCAAACGGCAATTACAGCTTTCTTCTATATTCAGTATCCGGGCTGTGGTGCCGTTTGGAAGCTTTTCAAGAGTAAGTATATTCATATATCAGCCTGCTCATTGATGTAATTTCACAATATCATTTTATGCTTACAGACATATATGGTTAACAATTTGCTTTGCATAGAAATGATAATGTGTTATAATAAGTATTAAACCGATTGCATATACTTTATCGGTGATAAATATGAACAGAAAAATATTAAGCTGTTGCCTTGCTTTTTTTCTTGTTGTTTCATGTACGGTATCAGCATTGACTTATAACAGCAAAACTGCATCAACAAACGCAACCGCTACCAATTCAAAGCCTGTGATTATTCTTGATGCTGGTCACGGCGGTGAGGATGGTGGAGCTGTATCTGACTCGGGTCTTGTGGAAAAAGATGTTAATCTTCAGATAGCATTGATATTACAAAAATTCTTTGTGCAGAGCGGATTTGAGGTAGTAATGACCAGAAGTGATGACAGGGCTATTTATAGTGATGATGCAACTACTCTGAGAGAAAAAAAGGTATCTGATATACATAACAGAGCAGATATCTGTAATTCGGACGACAACAACATCTTCATAAGTATTCATCAGAACAAATTTGATCAATCCAAATACAACGGAACACAGGTGTTCTATTCATCAAACAATCCTTTGAGTTCAAACCTTGCAGAAAACATCAGAGCAGCTGTTACGGAAACACTGCAACCTGATAACAGCAGACAGTGCAAGCCCTCAACAGACAGTGTATATATACTAAAAAACGCCACTGTTCCCGCGGTGCTTGTAGAGTGCGGTTTTCTTTCCAATACTCAGGAGGAGGCATTGCTCAGAACCGAGCAATACAGAAATCAACTGGCATTTGTAATATTCTCAGGGTTTCTTGAATTTTACTACCAGTATTATTAATCTTCATAATATTCAGGATGTGATAAAATGGCTAAAGTCAAAAGCGTATTTGTGTGCAGTGAGTGTGGGTACGAATCTCCCAAATGGTACGGTAAGTGTCCCTCCTGCGGAAACTGGAACACTATGAACGAGGAAGTAGTAAGCAAAGCAGACAACTCCTCGGTAGTAAAAAGGCAGGCAGTATATACTAAACCCGTCAGTATAACAGAGATATCTACAACTGACGAACACAGATATATAACAGGTATATCAGAGCTTGACAGAGTTCTTGGCGGCGGTATTGTTAAAGGCAGTCTGATACTTCTGGGCGGTGACCCCGGTATCGGTAAATCCACAATCCTTCTGCAGATATGCAGACAGCTGACAAAAGAACTGAAAATCCTTTATGTATCAGGTGAGGAATCCAAGCGTCAGCTGAAGCTCAGAGCAGCCCGTCTGAATGCAGAGAATGACAACCTGCTTGTACTGACAGAGACTGACGCACAGGTAGTTGCTGAGGTAATTCGAGAGGACAAGCCCGATATGGTTATGATAGACTCAATACAGACTATGTCTATATCAGAGCTGAGTTCATCACCCGGAAGTGTAACTCAGGTGAGAGAATGCACCAATTATCTGATGCGGGTTGCAAAGGGTCTGGATATTCCTATGTTTATTGTAGGACATGTAAACAAGGAAGGTTCCATTGCAGGTCCCAAGGTACTCGAGCATATTGTAGATGCAGTGCTGTACTTTGAGGGTGACAAACAGATGTCATACAGAATCCTCAGAGCAGTAAAAAACAGATTTGGCTCTACTAATGAAATAGGCGTGTTCCAGATGAGCGAAAGCGGTCTTGAGGAGGTGCAAAACCCCTCCATGATGCTTTTATCAGGCAGACCTAAAAATGTATCAGGAACCTGCGTTGCTTGTACAATGGAAGGTACTCGACCGATTCTGGCAGAGGTGCAGGGACTTGTATCAGCATCGCCATTCGGAAATCCGCGTCGAATGTCCACAGGCTTTGATTACAGCAGAATGTCCCTTATAGTTGCTGTACTTGAGAAGCGTGCCGGCTACTATTTTTCCAATACAGATGTATATATCAATGTTATTGGCGGTCTGCGACTTGATGAGCCTGCCACCGACTTAGCTGTGGCAATGGCACTGATATCAAGCCTCAAGGACACACCTGTTGCTGACAATGCAATTGCCTTCGGTGAGATTGGTCTGGCAGGAGAAATCAGAAGTGTTTCTCACGCACAGGAGCGTGTCAACGAGGCATCAAGACTGGGCTTCAACAGAATTGTTATTCCTTATAATAACCTGAAGAATGTAAAAGCTCCTGCTGATGTACAGCTTATTGGCGTCAGGAATATCCGTGAGGCTTTCGATGCGCTTACATAACACCAAAGCCCACACTGTGGTAATATCGCCGTCAGAGCCTGCTGTATGCGAAAGCCTTGAAGCTCAGGAAATATCAGTTATACATAGTCAGTGTATTCCACAGCTGAGAAACAACGAACAATACCACGCAGATATACAGCTATGCATTGTTAATGAAAACGCGTTTGTACCAGATGACAATAAATCAATAGTTAATATTGCTGAAAAATTCGGCTACAATGTAATTCTTTGCAAACCCCTTGGAGGTAAGTATCCTGACAATATAGCTCTTAATGTTGCCATGATAAACGGCAAACTATATTGCAAGGAATCAGCGGTTGCAGAGGAAATAAAAACATACTGCAAAAGCAGAGGTATTGAAATCATTAATGTAAACCAAGGATACACAAAATGCTCAACTCTCATCCTAAACAACAGAGCAATCATAACAGCAGATGAAACCATACACATAGCCGCAGAAAAGAATGGAATTGATGTGCTCAGAATAGAACCCGGGAACATATATCTTGAAGGTGCTGATTATGGATTTATAGGCGGATGTAGTGGAGTAATAGGGGACACAGTGTATTTTTTCGGAGATATAAACACACATCCTGAAGCTGAGCCTATAATAAGTTTTATCAGAAAGCAAGGTATGAATTATATCTCTTTAACGCAAGGTATTATGAAGGATATCGGCGGATTTATATGCTTAAAATAACAATGTGTTATTAATTCACATTTATAAAAACAGGCAAAGAAAACGCCTGTTTTTATATTATACCCCAAATCGAACATATGTACTTATACTACAAACCAAGTAAATAATCTGAGGATACATGATACAGCTTACACAACTTGACAAGCAGGTGAAGCGGAAGCTCACGAACACCGGATTCATACCTAGAATATTGCTCCTGACGAATACAAAGAATATATGCAAGATCAGCCTGTGTGTAGGAATTCTGTTGACGAAGCTGTTTAAGCCGTATGCAATAAAACTGTTTCATTTAAAAGCTCCTTATAATTAATAACCATTTGAACATAAACAGATATGTTCATTCAGACATAAAATATATAGCACACAGTTGATGCAAAGTGTGTAGAATTAAGTGATATAGAATTTAATACAAAGTGATTTATTGTAAATAGAATAGAAACAAAAAATATATAAAATGATGCAAGATTACAAAAGTACAACCGGCTTTTAAGCATATACAAACTGTAGAAT
Organism: Ruminococcus sp.; assembly: GCA_017473775.1. GTDB lineage: Bacteria > Bacillota > Clostridia > Oscillospirales > Acutalibacteraceae > Ruminococcoides. Next base: position 60,913 of record JAFUJH010000040.1, on the reverse strand, counting down.
CAACTTATTGTATAAAATCCACTCCCCCAAATTACACAAAATATTCATTTTGTGTAATTTTCTGTATAAGAAATTACGCCCCTATTTTTTGTGTTATAATATAGTTATAGTAACGAGATCTAAATAATCAAACCTTGAATCGGAGTGAAATTTTATGCTTGCAAAAAATTTTAAGGACGAGGCTTCTCCCATAATCAGAGAGTATCTGATTTATCTGCAAACAATCAAAGGTAAATCACCCAAGACTATAGAAGAATATTTTCTTGACCTGAGAACCTTCTTCAGATTTCTGAAAACTGTGAGAGGTTTAGTTCCAAAGGATACACCCTTTGACGAGATACCAATATCTGATGTTACTTTGGATTTAATCAAAACTGTAACTCTGTCTGACGGATATGAGTTTATGGCTTTCCTCATAGATGACAGACAGAACAACAGCTCTACCCGACTTCGCAAAACCTCTGCCCTACGCGGATTCTTTAATTATCTATGTGTGAAAAAACATTACATAGACGATGATCCTTTAAAAGAGCTTGAGACACCTAAGCAAAAGAAAAGTCTCCCCAAATATCTTACGCTTGAACAAAGTATTCAGTTGCTTGAGGCAATCGACGGCCCACACAAGGAGCGAGACTACTGTATTATTACAATCTTTCTTAATTGTGGTCTGAGACTTTCTGAGCTTGTGGGTTTAAATGTTAGTGACATCAGACCTGACAGAACAGCCAGAGTCCTGGGAAAAGGAAACAAAGAACGAATTATTTATTTGAATGATGCTTGTATTTCAGCTATCACAGCATATCTGAAGGTACGACCTGCTGATGGTCTTAAAGACCGAAACGCACTGTTTATCAGTGATCAAAAAAGGCGCCTCAGTGCTATATCCGTACAGAAGCTTGTATATAAGTATCTTGAAAAAATCGGTCTTGACTCTCAGGGTTACTCCTGTCACAAGCTCAGGCACACAGCGGCAACGCTGATGTATCAGCACGGCAATGTAGATATCAGAGTATTAAAAGAAATACTGGGGCACGAAAATTTAGGCACTACAGAAATCTACACACATCTTAATTCCGAACAAATGGAAACTGCCGCTAACAGCAATCCTTTGGCTAATTTCAAGAAAAACGATACATAATAACAAATCCCACTGCAGTCTAAAAGCTACAGTGGGATTTATAATTTAAAATCAGATATCGTTGTTAAGAAGGTCTGCGTAAGATTCACGCTGGATAACAACACGGCTGTTGCCATCCTTGACCATAATCATTGCAGGCCTGGGAATTCTGTTATAATTAGAAGCCATTGAATAGTTATATGCTCCTGTGGTAAGCACTGCGAGGATATCGCCTACATCAGGCTCTGTAAGTGATATTCCCTCCTGAATCAGGTCGCCGCTTTCACAGCATTTTCCTGCGATTGTTACATTATCCTTGATCGTACCTGAATTTTTTGATGCATTCAGAACAGTGTATTCCGCTTTATACAGAGCATATCTGATATTATCAGCCATACCTCCGTCAACAGAGATATAGGTACGGATATCCTTTATATCCTTAATTGCACCTATAGTGTAAAGAGTTGTGCCAGCCTCACCTACAATAGAGCGACCAGGCTCAATGTGGAATTCCGGCTCAGGTATATCAAGCTCCTTGCAAGTAGATTTTAGAATCTGAGCAACAGGAGTCAGATACTCTTCAATCTCAAGGGGTGAATCCGCGTCTGTGTAGCTTGCGCCCAAGCCACCGCCCAAGTTAAGCTCCTTTATCCACTGCCCTGTTTCGTTATGAATTATCACAAAGAAATCAAGCATAACCTTAACTGCGTCAACAAATGGTTGTGTATCAAAAATCTGAGAGCCGATATGACAATGAAGCTGACAAAGCTCGAGGTTATCACAGGACATAGCTTCCTTTACAGCCTCGAGAGCCTCGCCGTTCTCAATAGAGAATCCGAACTTGGAATCTATCTGTCCTGTGCGGATATAATCGTGAGTATGAGCCTCGATACCGGGTTTGATTCTGAGTCCAATCTTTTGCTTAGATTTAGCCTCTGACGCGATTTTATCAAGAAGGTGAAGCTCAGTGAGGTTATCGACAATGATGCGTCCTACGCCAAATTCCACTGCCATTCTGAGTTCATCAACGGTTTTGTTGTTGCCATGGAAGAAAATTCTCTCTGCAGGAAAATCTGCCTTGAGAGCTGTGTACAGTTCTCCGCCTGAAACCACATCAACACCCATTTTCTCCTCATTCATAATTCTGTAAATTTCAAGACAAGACAGAGCCTTGCTTGCATAACAAGGAAAGCTTCCTGTTTTAAAATTCTCAGCAATAAAAGAGGTATATCTTCTACAATTGTTTCTGATGAGTTTTTCGTTCATTACATACAAGGGTGTGCCGTACTTCTGTGCGAGAGCTACGATATCACAGCCTTCTATATATAAATGACCATTACTGCTAAATTCAAGTCCGGGAGTCAACATCAATTCTACTCTCCCCTCTCTAAATATTTATCAATTATTGCTCTGACATCTTCTGTGCCTTCACCATTCAGAGCAGAAAAAGCCACAAACTCTGCATTATAATCAGAAAGAAGCTCTGAATAATATTCAAGCTGCTTTGCAAGCTCTGTTTTATTAAGCTTGTCCTTTTTGGTAAGAACAACCACAAAGGGAAAACCAAGTTCAGAAAGATACTGAATCATCTGCATATCATCAGCAGTGGGTTTATGTCTGATATCACAAATCTGGATTACAAGAGCAAACTTGCGGTCATCAGCAAAATAGCCTTCAACAAGTTCTCCCCATCTCTCCTTCTCTGCACGGGAAACCTTAGCGTAGCCGTAACCCGGTAAATCAACAAGCATAAACTCTTTGAGAGAAAAAAAGTTGATTGTTGCTGTTTTGCCTGGAGTAGCGCTTACTCTTGCAAGACTTTTTCTGTTTGTTATTTTGTTAATAAGAGATGACTTGCCCACATTTGACCTGCCCGAAAAAACAACTTCGGGAAGAACAGACTCAGGCAACTGAGAAGATATGCCGCAGGCCATCTCGAATTTTACATTATTAATATCCATATTAGCCTCCCTGAGAGGTTAGTTTGTTAAAAGACTCTGAGTCTTGCTTGCAGTCTTTCTTGATTTCAGCTTCTTTTTATCCTCGGATTTTATGAGCATAATATCAAGAACCTTATCTATACTGTCAACAGGGATAAATTCTACATTCTCACGCACAACCGGGTCAACCTCGGACACATCGGGAAGGTTTTTATCAGGAATAATAACCGTCCTGATACCCGACTTATAGGCGGCAATCGCCTTCTCCTTGAGTCCGCCTATGGGAAGGACTCTGCCACGCAAAGTAATCTCACCTGTCATAGCTACATCATGTCTTACAGCAAAGCCTGTTAAAGCAGAACAGATAGCAGTTGCCATAGTAATACCTGCAGACGGGCCATCCTTAGGCACTGCACCTTCGGGTGCGTGTATGTGAATATCCTTATTTTTATAGAAATCAGGGTCTACAGAATAGTGCTTGGCTCCGGAGCGGATACAGGTTATAGCAGTCTTTGCTGATTCCTGCATTACATCACCCAGAGAGCCTGTAAGCTCAAGCTTGCCTGTGCCATCCATTACTGCAACCTCTATGGGCAGAATCTCACCACCAACTGCAGTCCACGCAAGACCGTTTGCAACGCCTACCTGACTCTTGGTTGAATAATAGGCACCTGTGAACTTTGCAGGGCCTAAGTAAGACTCAAGGTCAGCAGCAGTAATACGAACACAAGCCTCATCCTGAACAACAAGCACAGCTGCCTTACGCATAAGCTTTGAGATAATTCTCTCTAAGGAACGGACTCCTGCTTCTCTGGTGTACTTATCAATCAGAGCATAGATTGCACTGTCTGTAAGCTTAAAGCGCTTGTTATCAAGACCGTTATTTACAAGCTGTTTCTTGATAAGGTGCTTCTTTGCAATATTGAACTTTTCTTCTCTTGTATAACTGGAAAGCTCAATTATATCCATTCGGTCTCTGAGAGGCTCGGAGATAGCACTTAAATCGTTGGCAGTTGTAATGAACATTACACCTGACAAATCAAAGGGTATATCAAGATAATGGTCAACAAAGGCAAAGTTCTGTTCTGAATCAAGAACTTCAAGCAAAGCTGATGTAGGGTCACCCTTATAGTCATTTGAAAGCTTGTCTATCTCATCAAGCACCATAAGAGGATTCATAGAGCCTGCCCGCTTCATACCTGCCATAATACGGCCCGGCATAGATCCGATATATGTACGCCTGTGTCCTCTGATTTCAGCTTCGTCCTTAACACCGCCCAGAGAAATACGCACAGACTTCCTGCCGATATCCTCTGCTACAGAAAGAGCAATTGATGTCTTACCTACACCCGGAGGCCCAACAAGACAGATGATGTTACCCTTGGAGTCGGGATTGAGCTTTCTGACAGCAAGAGATTCGATAATACGATCCTTAACCTTATCAAGTCCATAGTGATTTTTATCAAGAGCGGCACGAACACGCTTGAGGTTGATATCCTCGTCGGTGTAAACATGCCACGGAAGCTCAAGACAGGTATCGATATATGTTCTGATAAGTGCCGCCTCCTGACTTCCGTAAGGAAGTCGCTCCAGCTTACTGCACTCTTTGAGAAGGAGTTTTTCTACCTCCTCCCCCATATTTTTTTCTTTTATAGCTTCTCTCAGATTATCGCACTCAAGGTCAGGGTCCTCACCGTCACCTAACTCCTCCTGAATTGCCCGAATTTCCTCTCTGAGGAACATTTCACGCTGAGCACGATCAAGATTACTTTTGGTCTTGTCGGCTATCTCACGCTCAATTTCGACGATTTGAAGTTCCTCATTAAGTAAGCTGATTAGCGACTCTGCACGCTGTTCACAATCTGTAATCTCAAGAATAGATTGCTTGTTATGATACTCAAGAGGAATATGGCCTGCAATATAATCACTGAGCTCTCCGCATCTGTGACAAAGACCAACCTTAAACATTATATCTGACGGGAGTTTTGAATTAAACTCCCTGTATTTTTCAAATGTACTTTTCAGGACACGGACAAGTGCCTGTTCAACCGCTTTATCAGAGCATTTATTCTCCTTGATTCTCATTACATCAGCACAGAGATAGGAGCTGTTATCTAATATATACTTAATATCTGCTCTGTAGAGTCCCTCTAAAATAACACGGATTGTACCATCAGGCTGCTTAACCATCTGTACAACTCGGCACATAACGCCCATCTGATAAAGGTCAGAAACCTCAGGGTTGCTGTCTGCAGCGTCAAACTGAGCAGACGCAAATATAAGCTGCTCACCTTGCATAGCATAATTAATAGCACTGATAGATTTCTTCCTGCCCACATCGAGATGCAGCATCATCTTAGGGAAAACGACTATTCCGCGTAATGGCAGAACAGGGACAGCACAAATAAGAGAGTCGTTTTCTAACATAAAATACCTCGTTCAAAAAAATTGCAACTGCCGTACGCCGAAAAATTTCAGCGTACGGCATAATTAATCCTATAATACTTGTCAGGATGCAGATGCATCTGACACAGGCTCATCACCACGGATTACAGTAGGCTGTGCACCATCTGTAATAACCTGAGCGGTAATGATAACCTTGGTAATTGTATCGTCAGCAGGCACATCAAACATTAGCTGAGTGAGGGTCTGCTCCATAATACCTCTGAGTCCTCTGGCACCTGTCTGCTGCTCGAGTGCTTTCTCAGCAATAGCAAGCATAGCCTCGTCAGTAAACTCCAGAAGCACATCATCATAAGCGAAAAGCTTCTTATACTGCTTCATCAGAGAATTCTTAGGCTCAGTAAGAATCTTAACAAGTGCATCACTGTCAAGTCCTGAGAGAGCTGTGATAACAGGAAGTCTGCCCACAAGCTCAGGAATGAGTCCGAACTTGACTAAATCGTGAGAAACAACTTTCTCCATCCAGAAGGATTTGTTCAGAGTCTTCTTATCAATTACATTCGCCTCAAAGCCAAGGGAAGATGAATCGGTACGCTTTTCAACTACCTTTTCAAGTCCTTCAAAAGCACCGCCGCAGATGAAAAGAATGTTGCTTGTATCAATACTGATAAACTCCTGCTGGGGGTGCTTTCTGCCGCCCTGAGGAGGAACATTAGCAACCGTTCCCTCTATCATCTTGAGGAGAGCCTGCTGGACACCCTCACCGCTTACATCACGGGTTATAGAGGGATTCTCTGATTTACGGGAGATTTTATCAATCTCGTCGATATAGATGATACCTGTCTGAGCCTTCTCGATGTCATAATCAGCAGCCTGAATAAGCTTTAGAAGGATATTCTCTACATCCTCACCTACATAGCCTGCCTCTGTAAGAGTAGTTGCATCAGCAATTGCAAAGGGTACATCCAACGCCTTAGCCAGTGTCTGTGCAAGCAGTGTCTTGCCAACACCTGTGGGACCAAGAAGCAACACATTACTCTTGGAAAACTCCACATCGTTATCCTCGTTGAACACACGCTTGTAATGGTTATACACAGCTACGCTGAGAGTAATCTTTGCTTTATCCTGACCGATTACATACTCATCAAGAATAGCCTTGATTTCGTGAGGCTTCAGAAGCTGAGAAGCATCAATAGTATCATCAATTGATGTTGGCTTGATGGGGTCACTTTCCTCAAGAATAGACATACACAGCTCTACGCACTGGTCACAGATATAAACTCCGTTACCTGCTATAAGCTTACCCACCATACCCTGAGTTTTGCCGCAAAAAGAACAGCAAACATCACCGTTATCTTTGTTGTTAGGCATAATATTCCTCTTATCTTCTTTCGATTACCTTGTCAATAAGACCATACTCCAGAGCCTGCTGTGCGGTCATAAAGTTGTCTCTTTCGGTATCTCTTGCGATAACCTCAAGAGGCTGACCTGTGTTCATAGACAGAATCTCGTTGAGCTTCTTCTTGGTGTGAAGAATATGTTTTGCGTGAATTTCAATATCTGATGCCTGACCCTGTGCACCGCCGCTGGGCTGGTGAATCATAATGTCAGCATTAGGCAGAGCATAACGCTTACCCTTGGTTCCTGCAGAAAGAAGGAAAGCACCCATAGATGCTGCCATACCCATACAGATTGTTGAAACATCACATTTAATGTACTGCATTGTATCGTAAATTGCCATACCATCAGTAACAGAGCCGCCGGGGCTGTTAATGTAAAGGCTGATATCCTTTGAAGGGTCCTGACCCTCAAGATACAGAAGCTGAGCAACTACGAGTCCTGCAGATACATGGTTCACTTCATCGTTCAGTATAATTATTCTATCATTGAGAAGTCGGGAGAAAATATCGTAGGAACGCTCACCGCGGCTTGTCTGTTCAATAACATAAGGTATTACACTCATTAAAATCATCCTTTCAGAATAATACTTAACAAAATCAGTGAGAGATATTCAAATGTTCTAAAAAGTTAATTATTTTACTGCAGCCTCAGCTCTTACAAGGTCCATTGCACGCTGAACAGCAAGGTCATCACGCTGATCCTCAACATCAACGATCATCTTGATGCGGTCAACATCAACGCCGTAAGTCTCTGCAAGTCTTGCGAATTCTGCTTCAACATCCTCATCAGATACAGTGATGTTCTCAAGCTGAGCAATCTTCTTGAGAGCAAGACGAAGCTTAACTCTACGCTCTGCATCCTTGCGGTACATTGTTTTGAGAGCCTCAACATCCATACCCATATAGCCGAGGTAGGTAGCCATATCCATACCCTGTGAACGCAGACGAGCGTCAAAGTCACGAATCATGGAGTTAACCTCGTTATCGTACATAACCTCAGGAATCTCGCCCTGTACAAGCTCGATAAGCTTATCAGTAATCTGGTTGGAGATGTCGTTCTCTCTCTCTTCCTTGAGTCTCTTGGAGATAGTCTCCTTGATTTCCTTCTTATAATCCTCTACTGTCTCTTTATCAGATACATCCTTTACGAACTCGTCGTCAAGCTCGGGAAGCTCCTTTGTCTTAATCTCGTGAAGGTTGATCTTGAACTGTGCTTCCTGACCCTTGAGCTCCTCAGACTGATAATCCTCGGGGAAAGTAACAGTGATTGTAAACTCCTCACCTGCATTGTGACCAATGATCTGATCCTCAAAGCCGGGAATGAAAGAACCGCTGCCAAGTGCGAGGTTGTAGTTCTCAGCCTTACCGCCCTCGAATGCAACCTCACCAAGGAAGCCCTCGAAGTCGATAACAACTGTATCACCGTCAGCTGCAGGTCTGTCCTCAACAGTTACCATACGGCTGTTTCTGTCACGAATCTTGTCGATTTCTTCATTAATCATTTTTTCGGTTACGCGAACTGCCTTTGCTTTAACCTCGATGCCCTTGTAACCCTCGATTGTAACCTCAGGCTCAACAATAACTACAGCCTTAAACTCAAAGCCGTTATCTGTGCTTACTTCTTCTACAGACTCAACTGCTACAACCTTGAGGCCTGCCTCCTTGATTGCTGCCTCAAGAGCCTCAGGATAGCAGAACTCGATAGCATCAGGATAGAATACATCCTTACCGTAGAGCTTCTCTACCATCTGTCTGGGAGCCTTACCCTTACGAAAACCGGGGATAGAAACCTGACCGATGTTCTTCTTGTAGGACTTCTGTACTGCTGCCTCAAAAGTAGCTGCGTCTACAGTTACTTCCAACTCGTACTTGTTTGTTTCCTTAAGTGTTGATGATTTAAGTGCCATTTTGAAAATCCTCCATATAATGGTTTTTTGGTATATTCAAACGACAGGCACAGGAAAGAATCCTGTATAGTCGCATGAAATCAGATTAAGTTTAATTCCCTCAAAATCACCTGTATATGCGTGCTTATGTGTAGCGGCACCGTGAAGGTGACCGTAATAGCAACGCTTGATACCGTGGGATTTGAGAGTGTTTATGATTTCCTCACACACTATGGTATCATAGACAGGAGGGTAATGCAGAAATACTACAGGCTCAAGTCCTGTCTTTTCTGCTTCTTTGATTGATGTTTCAAGTCTGCCGACCTCACGATTGAGAATCCGCATATCCTTCTCACCTGAGGATTCATAATTCCAACCGCGTGTACCGCAGATTGCAAGGTTGTCAGCAACATGAGCATTATTAAATATGATGCTGATTGTATCAAAGCCTTTAGCTGTCAAGTACTCGTCAATTTTCTTTTTTGTAGCCCACCAGTAGTCGTGGTTGCCTTTAATCAGGATTTTCCTACCAGGTAAGGAATTGATAAATTCAAAATCCTTATCACATTCTTCAAGCTTCATAGCCCATGAAATATCCCCGGCGATAACCACTGTATCCTCATCTGTGATAAGCTTACGCCAGTTATTTTCAAGTCGCTGAACATAATCCGTCCAACCGCTGAAAATATCCATAGGCTTATCAGTACCCAGAGAAAGATGAAGGTCAGCTATTGCGAAAACCGACATTATTTAAGGCCCAGAGCGCCGAGTACATACTCGGGCATTGTATCAGGCTCGATAACATCGCTGAAGCGATCCGCCATAGTTCTTGTAGCCTCAAGAGGAGCGGGAATAGCTACACCTGTAACCTCTGTGAGCTTATCAACAACTGCAAACTCATCCTCGTCTGTGATTTCTTTGCCTTCAACAGCAGAGAGTACAGCGCGGGAGAATTTATAGGGGCTTGCTGTAGATGCAATAACAGCAGGAGTCTTGTCACCTGTTGCCTCCAGATACTTCTCATATACATTAACAGCAACTGCTGTATGAGTATCGCAGAGATAAGCTGTATCCTTATAAAGAGCAGAGATTGTATCCAGAGTTTCATCCTCGGAGCAGTAGCCGCCTGAGAAAAGCTCTGTAACAACAGTCTTGATAGAATCGCTTACTTCATATGCACCCTCGGTCTTGAGAGCTGTCATATATTCCTTGGTCTCAGCATCGTTTCTGCCTGAGAGGATATACAGGAGTCGCTCAAGGTTAGAGGAAACAAGAATATCCATTGAAGGTGAAACAGTAGTGATGAAGTCTCTGTTCTTGTTATAAACACCGGTATTGATGAAATCTGTAAGTACATTGTTGGAATTGGAAGCACAGATTAATTTATTCAGAGGCATTCCCATACAGCCAGCAAAGTAAGCAGCGAGGATGTTACCGAAATTACCTGTGGGAACTACAACATTGATTTTATCACCAAGGTTAATCTTGCCTGCATTGACCATATCGCAGTAAGCAGAGATATAGTAAACAATCTGAGGAAGAAGTCTGCCCCAGTTAATGGAGTTAGCACTGGAGAACATAAGACCGTTATCCTCGAGAGCCTTGATGACTTCCTCTGTGGTGAATATCTTCTTAACACCTGTCTGTGCATCGTCAAAGTTACCTTTGATAGCACAAACGCCAACATTGTTACCGCTTGTGGTGTTCATCTGATGCTTCTGCATAGGGCTTACGCCGTCGCTGGGATAGAAAACAATAATCTCTGTATTTTCTACATCCTTGAAGCCCTCAAGTGCAGCCTTACCTGTATCGCCTGAGGTTGCTACAAGAATAACAGCCTTCTTGCCGTCTGCAGTCTTCTTCAGAGACTTTGTAAGCAGATGAGGAAGAATCTGAAGTGCCATATCCTTGAATGCACAGGTAGGACCATGCCACAGCTCCATAATGTTAAGCTCTGCGCCATTATGATTTAATGATACAATAGGAGCAGGGTTGTCAGAACCAAACTTCTCTGCAGTGTAGGCATTGTCTACACAATCTGCAATTTCCTCAGCTGTGAAATCAGTGAGGTAATCAGAGAGAACCTTCTTTGCTCTCTCTCTGTAATCGAGACCTAAGAGAGTCTCAAATGTAATCCCGTCATATACGGGAAAGGTCTCCGGCACAAAAAGACCGCCGTCACGGGAAATACCCTGAGCGATAGCCTGTGCTGATGAAACTGATTCTTTATTATTCTGTGTGCTGGTATAAAGCATTTTAACCAAACCACCCTTTCGTTACGAATAATATATTATTTTACACTATTTTCCGCTAAAAGTCAAAATGCACTAAAGAAATTATGAGCATTATAGTACATAATTTTTTGTACAAGTTGCTCAGTATAACCGATTTTCAGGAATTCTTCCCATAAAATCGGGATTTTTTCAATTCCACTCAAGTCATGAGGAATATTACTTCCGTCAAAGTCTGAGCCGATACACAAAACATCCTCACCACCCAAAGACAGAAAATGCTCTGCATGGAGCAAAAGGTCTTTTACAGAAGCTGTATCAGGTGATGCTGACAGAAAGTCCCTATGAAAATTAAGACCCACTAATCCACCGCTTTGCTTTATAATCTGAAACTGCTCGTCAGTGATGTTTCTTCTGTGATTACACACAGCTCTTGAGTTTGAATGAGATGCTACGAGGGGCTTGGTTGCCATATTTGCTACATCATTAAACAGTCTGTCACTTGCGTGAGATATATCAATCACAACAGAACTTTGCTCAAGCTCAGGTATACATCGCCTGCCAAATTCCGTAAGTCCTAAATCAGGTGCATCAGCACCGCCGCCGATGCAGTTTTTACCATTCCAGGTAAGTGTCATCATTCGGACAGAGTGCTTCTGCAACAGATCAACATTGGAGATATCACCTGCAAGAAACGCACCGTTTTCAACTGTAAACATCAAGTTGAATTCATTGTCTCTTATGTTCGAGGAATCTATTACGATTGGAATCTGATGCCTCCTGCTTTGTGCTATAAGACACTTGTGTGCATTCATAAACAAGCTCATTTGAGCTTTTGGCGTCAAATCATCAGGAATCCAGATAGCCATACATTGAGTCCATCTGCTGAAGTTTCTACCTCTGTCGATCGATACCTGACAAGAGGGATCGTTAAGACTTCTGTTATCCGTAACCGCTTTATATAGTGTATCACAGTGCAGGTCAAAATACTGCATAGTTTCCTCCCTGTATGAAGGCGTTCTCAATATAGTTAATCTTATATGGTTTGTTTGTATCAACTGACAAGAATACTTCTGCTACATCAAACCTGGGCTGTTTGGTGGTTTGATTTGTGTATGTAAGGTAATACTTTGCCGCCCTTAAAATCATCTGCTGTTTTCTTAGATTTACTGCATCTGCAGGTCGTGGCACAGACTCGCCTGTTCTGGTTTTAACTTCAACAAATATAATATACTCTTTATTCTCTGCTATGATGTCTATTTCTGAATACTTATTACGCATATTGCGTTCAATTATTTTGTATTTATTTCTTCTGAGGAATTTTGCGATATAATCCTCGCCAATCTGCCCTTTGGTTATATGTGTAAAAATCCCCATAGTTACTTCAGAATATTTTTGAGAAAACTCATCCTGTGCACAGGAGAAGGCCCGTGTTCTTTAATCATATCTGTATGAAGCTTTGTGCCGTAGCCCTTGTGCTTTTCAAAGCAATACTGGGGGTACTCCTTTGCATATTCAAGCAGGAGCCTGTCTCGGGAAACCTTGGCAAGGATAGACGCTGCTGCAACAGACATTGAGCGTGCATCACCCTTGATAATATACTCACAAGGAATATCCAAATCAGGTGTACGGTTGCCATCAATATATGCAAAATCAGCAGGTACCTGTAAACCTTCAACAGCTCTTTTCATTGCAAGCATAGTAGCATTGAGAATATTGATTTCTTCTATTTCTTCAACAGTTGCATAAGCAACACTGTATGCAACTGCGGACTCAATAATAACATCAAAAAGCTTCTCACGCTTTTTTTCTGTTAGCTTTTTTGAATCGTTGACACCTTCAAGAATTAGCCCTTGAGGAAGTATAACAGCAGCGGCACACACAGGTCCTGCCAGCGGCCCTCTGCCTGCTTCGTCTACACCGCACACGCTTTTATAACCTTTATCGTAAGTAAGATTCTCAAATTCAAGCTAATCCATAATTACACCTCATCCTTTGGTGGAAACTCAAGTGTGATTCTACCAAGCCTTGCATCACGGAATTCGTCAAGGAGCATGGCTGATGCTCGCTCGGTATTAACCTCTCCGCCCGAAATAAGCATACCGCGTTTTCTGCCTATAAGCTCTAAAAGCTCGTAGGAATCTGTATCACCTACTGAATCAGCATCCAGAGAAAAACGCTCGATAAATTTCTGAGGCTTTATCTCCTTGAGCAAATCAAGCAATCGAACAGCAAGAAGCTCGGTATCGAGTATCTGGTCTTTAACTGCACCTGTGAAAGCAAGTCGCTCACCAACAAGCTGATCCTCGAACTTGGGCCACAAAACACCGGGAGTGTCAAGAAGTTCAAATCCGCGGTCAAGTGTAAACCACTGATTACCTCTGGTAACACCGGGTCTATCCTCAACCTTAGCACGATTCTGCTTGACAACTTTGTTGATAAATGAGGATTTACCCACATTGGGAATACCGACTATCATAACTCTGATAGAGGGATTCTTGATTCCTCTTGCCTGCTTTTTCTCGATATAAGCCTTGAGCAGTTTCCTGCATTCAGGCACAACACTGCCGAGTCCCTTACCGCTTCTGCAATCGATTGCAAGAGCACGGATACCCTTTTTGCTGTAATAATCAATCCATTTTGCGGTAGCGGCAGGGTCAGCCATATCGCATTTGTTAAGTAATATCAGTCTGGGCTTATGTCCCACAAGAGAATCAATATCGGGGTTTGTGGAGGATACAGGAATTCGTGCATCCTTGATTTCTACCACAGCATCCACAAGCTTGAGAGATGCCTCAATCATTCTCTTTGTTTTGGTCATATGACCCGGAAACCACTGTATGTTCTGATTTGTACTCATTAAATCATGTATAATAAAAACCATCTCGAAAGGGGTGGTTTTTATTATTTCTCCTTCCTTCAAAAGATTGTTTCGCAGGAGTAGCTACCTGCGTTATAATCAGTTAGTTAACGCTTGACATTTCACCTCAAAACAAAAAGCCTACATCAGATGATGTAAGCTTTTGATTCTTTGCTCTTAATATAAGTAACCGAAACGGTCAAAAGGATGAATAATAAACTGAGCTTTTCCGATAATATCATCAACACTTACACAGTCAAAATAACGGCTGTCGAAAGAGACATCGCGGTTATCACCAAGAATGAAGGCTTCTCCCTTGCCGACTGTAATTGAATACTCACTCTCGCCCTCTTTGGAAATAGTCTCGGAGGAGATGTATTCCTCCTCAAGAAGGATTCCATCAACGAAAACCTCGTGAGTTTTATAGTTGATGTAAACCTCCTGACCCTCAAGAGCGATAATACGCTTGATGATAGGCTTATCATAGTATTTACCTGCAGGTATAACTACAATATCCCCTACCTCGGGCTCATAGAAGAAATTAGTGAGGATAACCTTATCGTTATGCTTCAGAGTATTCTCCATAGATGTACCATCGATATTAATAAGACGGAAAACAAAGGTCAGCAGAAGTACAACGATTACTATAGCAACAACAATAGAGTGAATCCACTCATAGAGTGCGTTAGTTGTGGTTGACCTGTTAGGTGTGACCTTAGTCATCTGACTTTCATCAATACCAAAGGATTCATCCTGAATATCAATATCATATTCATCAAGATCGATTTTTCTCATATTAACACCTGAATGATAGTAAAAAAAGGGACAGCAAGTCCCTTTTTCTGTAGTATTGGTTGTGAATTACTTCTTGATAGCTTCCTTAACCTTAGCAGCCTTACCAACTCTGTCGCGGAGATAGTAGAGCTTGCTTCTGCGAACCTTACCGTGTCTGATGATCTGAACATCAGTTACATTAGGGGAATTAACAGGGAATACTCTCTCTACACCAACGCCGTAAGAAACGCGTCTTACTGTGAATGTCTCAGAAACACCGCTACCGCGTCTTGCGATAACAGTACCCTCGAACATCTGAATTCTCTCTCTCTCGCCTTCACGGATGTTAACAGCAACTCTTACTGTATCACCGATAGAAAACTGAGGTTTCTCTGCCTTGATTGAGCTTGCGGAAATTGCTTTGATTGCGTCCATTATAATGACCTCCATTTATTTTTTCGGAAATTCATACCTTTCGGCAGAGGACTATCCATATCAATTGCGGCTGTGCCGCTTGATTGAACTCGTCGCTGAGAACGACGGAAATTCAAATACTACAGTATAATAACACATTATTTCTGAATTTGCAAGTATTTTTTGCGTATTTGGAAAATTAATTTTTTGTTATCTTTTTCTGACTTTATCAAGAAATTTATTGAAGTAATCGGGAAGCTCTGAGGTAAACTCCATATAATCCCCTGATACAGGATGAATAAAGCCAAGCCGCACTGCATGCAGACACTGACCCGAAAGTTCAGTTATCACCTTTTTAGGTCCATAAACATCGTCACCTGCAAGAGGATGACCTATGTAGGACATATGCACTCGAATCTGATGTGTTCGTCCTGTCTCGAGCCTACAGCTTATGTAAGAGAAGTCCCTGAATTCTTCAAGAACAGTATAGTGAGTAACTGCATGCTTTGAATTCTTATCGGTGACACACATCCGCTTTCTGTCGATAGTGCTTCTGCCGATAGGTGCATCTACTTCCCCATCCTGCTCCTTGAGATGCCCGTAGATTACTGCTCTGTACTCACGAGTCATACTATGCTCTTTAATTTGCTCAGATAAAGAAAAATGAGCTCTGTCTGATTTAGCAACTACAAGAAGACCGCTGGTATTCTTATCTATACGATGAACAATACCGGGACGAAGAACGCCATTAATACCTGAAAGATTGCCCTGACAATGATACAAAAGAGCATTAACAAGAGTTCCGTGGGGATTACCTGCTGCAGGATGGACAACCATACCCTTGGGCTTATTGACTACAATCAGGTCATCATCCTCATAGACTATATCAAGAGGAATATTCTGGGGCACAGCCTCAAGCTCGCAAGCCTCAGAGACAGTAACACAAACCTCATCCCCTGCTGTAACCTTATAGCTTTTTGAAACAGTTCTGTTATTTACAACAGCGGCTCCGTCCTCTATCACTGATGCAATGAAGCTCCGTGATTTATCAGGTATATTCTCGGAGAGAAATTTGTCTATTCTCTGTCCTGCCTGAGCTGAATCAACTACAAATGTATATTCCATATTATTCATTATTATCAGAATTATCTGTTTGTTTTTTGTTCTTGCCGTAATAAAACACGATGAACACTATGAGAAGAATAGTGCCTGCAGTTACGCAATAATCAGCAAAGTTACATACAGGCGGAAAGAATGACAGAGCAAGGAAATCAACTACATATCCGTTGAAAATCCTGTCAATAAGATTACCTATTCCGCCACCAACAATTAAAGCAACTGCGGCATAGAACACCTTACTTTTGAAATCATCTTTTGTCGTCATAAAAATAAGAAGTCCGCACACTACAAGAGTAACTACGATAAATACCCACCTGAAGCTCTCTGAGCCTATACCGAAAGCCATACCGTCATTATGGGTATAGGTAAAGTCCAGAAGCCCGGGGATTATAGTGACAGACTCACCAAGCTCCATATTCTGAACGACTAAGAACTTAGAAACCTGGTCGATTACAACCATTAACACAGCAACAATAATAGCAATAATCACTATTATTACCTCCTTAATAAAGCTCAAGCGGTGCATTAAATACACCGCTTTGGCCTATTAAATATGAAAATTAATTACTCGATAACAGCAGCACATCTTGCACAAAGTGTGGGATGGTCAGCATTCTCGCCGACGGTCTTGCTGTATGCCCAGCAACGCTCACACTTTTCGCCCTGTGCCTTATTGACAGTAACTGTAAGCTCACCCTCAGCCTGCTCCAAAACAACCTCGGAAACGATGAATGCGGCTGCAAGCTCATCCTCAACAGACTTGATAAAGTCGTACTCGGCACCTGTTGCAGAAAGTGTAACTGAAGCCTCAAGAGAGGATTTGATCATCTTATCCTTGATTGCGACCTCAAGCTGCTTCTTGACAGTATCACGGAGCTCGTGAATCTTGTCCCAGTTTGCAATGAAGTCTGCATCAAGAGAAATCTCAATAGGAGTGGGCATATCGTTAAAGAGTACGCACTCTGCGTTTGAATCACTGCAGTGAGGCATATACTTCCAGATCTCGTCAGATGTATAAGCTAGGATAGGAGCAATCATTCTTGTCATAGAATCAAGGATGATATAGATTGCTGTCTGAGCGGCACGGCGTGCCTTGGAATCTGCCTTTTCTGTATAGAGACGATCCTTGAGAACATCAAGATAGAAGTTAGACATATCAACAACGCAGAAGTTGTGGATAGCGTGATATACCTGATGGAACTCGTAGGAATCGTATCCTGCTTTAACCTTGGCCATAAGCTCGTTGAGCTTGTTGATTGCCCATTTATCAATAGGCATAAGCTCGTCGATAGCAACAGCATCGGTATCGGGATTAAAGTCGCTGATACAGCCGAGAATGTATCTTGCTGTATTACGAATCTTTCTGTATGCCTCGGAAAGCTGCTTGAGAATCTCCTTTGAAATACGGATATCAACATGATAGTCGGAGGATGCAACCCACAGACGGAGTACATCTGCACCATACTGGTCAACTACCTCCTGAGGGTCGATACCATTACCCAGAGATTTACTCATCTTTTTGCCTTCGCCGTCAACGACCCAACCGTGAGTAAGAACACTCTTGTAGGGAGCTGTGCCGAATACAGCAACAGAAGTGAGCAGTGAGGACTGGAACCAACCGCGGTACTGGTCTGCACCCTCCAGGTACAAATCAGCAGGCCATGTCAGGTTAGGTCTTGCTTTACAAACAGCGGCATGAGTAACACCACTGTCAAACCAAACATCCATAATATCTCTTTCCTTCTCGAAAGAGGTATGACCGCACTTGGAGCACTTTGCACCCTCGGGGAGAATCTCCTCAGAGCTATGAGTAAACCAAGCATCTGAGCCTTCCTCGCGGAAAAGAGCGGCAACAGCATCCATAGCTGCTTTATCGATATAGGGCTCACCGCACTCCTTACAGAAGAAGATGGGAATAGGAACGCCCCATCTACGCTGACGGGAGATACACCAGTCCTTACGGTCCTGTACCATTGATGTAATTCTGTCCTTGCCCCAGCCGGGAATCCACTCTACATCGTTGATAGCCTTTACTGCATCTGCCTTGAAGTCATCAACAGAGCAGAACCACTGGTTAGTAGCTCTGAACAGAACAGGCTTCTTACATCTCCAGCAATGGGGATACTGGTGGATAATCTTCTTGAGGCCAAAGAGAAGTCCGAGGCTCTCAAGATGCTGTGCGATAGGTTTATTTGCATCATCTGTAAGAAGTCCTGCAAACTGACCTGCCTCCTCAGTGAGTCTGCCGTCAGCATCAACAGGAACGATGATGGGAATTTCGGGATAATTGCGGCATACATCGTAGTCCTCTACACCGTGACCGGGTGCAGTATGAACACAACCTGTACCGCTTTCAAGAGTAACATGATCACCAACGATAACGAGGGATTCACGGTCAAGGAAGGGATGTCTTGTCTTGATGTACTCAAGCTCACTGCCCTGAATATTGGCAACAACCTCGTAATCCTCGATACCTGCAGCCTCAAAAGCACTCTTATAAAGCTCCTCAGCCATAATGTAGAACTCATCGCCTGATTTAATTACACAATAATTAAATTCAGGACCAACGCATACAGCTACATTACCGGGCAATGTCCATGTGGTTGTTGTCCAGATAACAAAGTAGGTCTTTGCAGGGTCAACACCAAGAGCGGAAATCTTGCCCATATCGTCAGATACAGGGAACTTAACATAAATAGAGAAGCAAGGGTCCTCTGCATATTCGATTTCAGCTTCTGCAAGAGCTGTCTTACACTCGGGGCACCAGTAAACAGGCTTGAGACCCTTATAGATATAGCCCTTCTGAGCCATCTCAGAGAAAATCTCAATCTGAGTTGCCTCGAAATCCTTAGTAAGTGTAACATAGGGATTGCTCCAGTCACCGATAACGCCAAGGCGTCTGAACTGATTACGCTGGTCATCAAGGTAACCAAGTGCAAAATCACGGCAAATCTGACGAAGCTCAACATCGGAAATAGCATCAGAGCTGGAAACACCAGCCTTAGCTCTTGCCTTGAGCTCTGTGGGCAGACCGTGAGTATCCCAACCGGGAACGAAAGGAGCACAGAAGCCTGACATATTCTTATATCTTACAATGAAGTCCTTGAGAACCTTATTGAGAGCGGTACCAAGGTGAATGTTACCGTTTGCATAAGGAGGTCCATCGTGAAGAACAAACATAGGCTTGCCTGCGTTTCTCTCCATAAGCTTTCCATAAATATCGTTATCATCCCATTTTTTGAGAGTAACAGGCTCACTCTGAGGAAGTCCTGCTCTCATAGGGAAATCGGTATTAGGAAGATTTAATGTTTTGTTGTAATCCTGAGACATAATTATCTACTCTCCAAATATGTTGTTTTATTCTGAATCGGCATTGCCGTCATCATTATCATTGTCGGATTCGACATCGTAGTTGTCGCCAAATTTAAGGTTTGAAAAGTTTCTGCCTTTTTTCTTATCGGCAGGCTCCGCCTGAGAAGGAGCAGTTACATCGTCATTCTCGCTGATATCGCTAACAATGCTGATATCAAAAAGATCCTCTGCTTCAACAGTTGCTGCTTCGGATACTACAGGTGCTGTATCTGCTACAGGTGTACTCGGAGTCTCCTCCTGCTTCTGACGGGGAGCTTGTGTTGCAGGTTCAGCAGAAGCTGTTGCAACCTCGTTTGCACGCTCATAGTCACCTGAGTTATCAGTGGGATAACGCTCCTCGATTGAAGCCTCCATAGACTGTATACGCTGAATACTGGGAAGTTCCTTGGCAACAGCGATATGCTTGTTGCAGTGACTTATAATATCGTCTCTGAGCCTGTTACACTCAGCCAACAGCAATGTATACTGCTTCTTTTGCTGTTTAATCTGAACATTCAGGTCATAAAGCTTTGCCTTAGCCATATTCTCTGATTCCTCAAGAATACGGGCTGCCTTAGCACGAGCCTCTCTGATGGTGGAATCTGCAACTCGCTGAGCAGACAGCATAGCGTTACGCACTGAATCCTCATCAGCTCTGTATTCTTCAACCTTAGTGGCAAGAATATCCATCTTTTTGATAAGGTCAGACTTTTCTTTTCTGAGCTGTTCAAAGGTAATAAGCACCTGATCAATAAATGTATCTACATCCTCAGGCTTGTAACCGCCTATTCCTGCCTTTCTGAAACTCACATTTTTGATATCTTCAATAGTCAGCATTCTTTTTCCCCCTTAAATATAGTGCAATACCTTAATAACCAATCTGTCTCTTTTTGTCTTGCCTGACAAAGCTCCTACGATATATTTACCGTGACCCCGTATACTGATGATACCTCCCTCATTGATGCTCTGGGAGGGTTTATTAACCTGAACATAATTCAAAAAAACCAAATCAGAAGATATAAGCCGGGCAGCCTCTGTACGGGAGCTATTGATGCAGGCACTGACAAAATTATCCGCTCTCATCGAGGTAACTATAAGATTCAACTCCTCTGTTTTGGAGTTAAGGTTATCTGTATCACCTGAGTACAAACAAACAGTTACAGGCTCACGCCCTACCCTATCTAATTCGCGGATTATGTATTCGGAAATATCATCACGGACAAAGACAACAGCTTCGTTGTTACTGACAGCGATGATATCCCCTATGCACTCACGCTTGATTCCGAGTCCCATCAATGACCCAAGATAATCACGGTGAGTTAATTCTCTGTTTCCTTTGGATTTGATTTGCAGGGCAGTTATGGGGAAAATCGGCTCAGAAATATCAGAAACACAAATATACATCCGTGTTGCATTCGGATATCCGCCGTCCATTGAGAATTCAATCCTACGGTTTCTCAGATATGAGACGGCAAGTGAACACTCCCGTTCGTTGAGAAAGCCGATATATGAATCACCATTGTAGCCACAACTGTAAATCAAATCATCCAATCTGGAAAGGAGAAGCTGTGTTTCATCCATTATCAGAAGTAAACTCCGCTATTCTCCAGTTCATCAAGAAGATCGTCACCTGTAAGATCAACATGGTTGGGGATGATGATAAAGGTGCTTGAAGCAACCTTCTTGATCTTACCGCGGTTAGCATAAGCTACACCTGAAAGGAAGTCGATGATTCTTCTGGACATATCCTTGTTTGTGTTCTCAAGGTTAAGAACAACTGTATGGGTCTTGATAAGCTCATCAGCAATAGCTCTTGTCTCCTCGCCAAAACGCTCAGGTTTGAAAAGAGCAACTGCAAGCTTGGCTGTTGCATTGATATTAACTACTTTGCTTTTTCTGGATGTGTTGTCACGAACAGTTACATCCTCCTCAAAATCCTCTGTCTCCTCTTCGCCGTAGCCGTACTCATCGTACTGATACTCGTCATCGGGAGCATCCCACATACGCTTAAACTTATCTACAAATCCTGCCATTTTAAAATACCTCCAATAAATATATATTAATTATAATTTCTTGCACCAAAAAGTGATGAACCGATCCGCACAAGGTTTGCACCCTCAAGTATTGCTTCGCGGTAATCACCTGACATACCCATAGAGAGAGTACCCATTTTAATATTATCTATCTTTTTTGCCGATATGTCAAGAAACATATTACGCATAATTTGAAAATATCCGCGAATTTTCTGTTCATTTTCACAAATTGGCGGAATAGCCATAAGTCCTTGAACGGAAATATTATCAAGAGTTGCTATCTGACAGAGTAGCTCCTCCAGGTTTTCAGGCATTACACCTGACTTATTTTCTTCCCTGCCTACATTGACTTCTATGAGGATATCG
Source organism: Ruminococcus sp. (assembly GCA_017473775.1). Taxonomy (GTDB): domain Bacteria; phylum Bacillota; class Clostridia; order Oscillospirales; family Acutalibacteraceae; genus Ruminococcoides. The sequence continues at coordinate 39,019 of JAFUJH010000040.1, read as the reverse complement.
GTGCTTATCCCCTGCTTTATGCTCTGGCGAGAAATTTCCTGTGCAAGTCGCAGAGAGTCCACTGACTGAATCATACTTACCTTACCAACAATCTGGCGTACCTTGTTGGTTTGCAGATGTCCGATAAAATGCAGCTGAGAATTATCAAGGTCGTAGCTGTCATATTTTGAGAGAAGCTCCTGTACCTTGTTTTCACCTATAAATCTGAGTCCCAGTGATATAGCGTAATTGATAAACTCAGGATCCACCGTCTTGGTTGCCGCAAGGAATGTTATATCCTCTGCCCGTCTGCCGCTTGCTACTGCAGCATCTTCAATATTTCTTATGATATTTTCGTAATTATATCTGATATCACTGAACATCTTTTCCTTCAAACAAATCCTCTCCTCTTATAACGACCTCATCGTTAAGCTTCAAAGTTTCTCCGCTGACAAGGATACCCTCCGCAGGCTGTTCGTCAACGATAACAAAATCCGCACCAGCATAGAGTATGGAAACCTCTTTGAAATCAAGTTGGTTGCCGTGCTTAACATACACTCCCTGTACCTTCTGACGCTCACCTGACTCAGAGCCGGCTTTCTCCACGAAATCATCGTGGAGAGCAGCTTTGCTTATCCTCAGACCTGTGTAGGTATTGACTGTAATCTGAACTGTCTCATTCCTCAAGTGGCTGATGGGTGTGTTCATATAATTACAACGGAACACTGCAACTGCATCTGACTGTTTGCTTGCCTGATTAAGGGAGGCTAAGTCTGCAGGAATATCTGTGCAGGTTGTATTTGGGAAAGTAAGTGTTGGATAAACATTAGAGTGTGAAAGAGTAAGAGCGTCATCAGCAGAAAGCTTACACACCACATACCAGTTAAGTCCGCTGACAATCTTACCGATTGTGTTATCGCTGACAGTAGTAGGATTGAGCTTCTTCATATCATCAACGGTGAGCTCTGTTACGGTGTTGTAGTCAATGAGTCCCTCATAGCCGTCAGCAGAAGCAACAAAATAGCCGCCCACATCTGTGGTAATTGAATCTATATATGTACCGCCCTGCTGCTGACAGGCACGGGCTTCTTCTCTGAGAAGTGCAATCTGCTCTGAGAAACCTGAAACAGCTCCTGTAATAACCTGTCTCTGATTGATAGAATACACAAGGTTATCAGCACAGGTGTTAATCTGTACAGTAGAGTTGGAATTCACTGCACTAATCATATTTTTAAGATTAAGCTCAATCTGCTTATCAACAGCTGAAAAATCTGTATTGATATTCTCGTATGAGGTATTAAGCTCCTCTAAAATCTTAATTTGTTTGTTTATCTCGTTAATTCTGTTGTAATTGAGAGCATCTGTCTCATTAGCAAAGACAAGAGCCACCTCTGAGCCTGCACTGACGATATCGCCGTCCTGTACAGTATAGTAAAGCACCTTACTTCCGTCATAGGAAAGCAGAGTTTCCTTCCTGACAATGTCGGAGGCTGCTGTAATGTTTTCTTCGTATGTATAACGCTTTGCGATTTCGGTATCAACAATACCATCTGTATTCATATTTGCATTAAGCAGAGAAAGCAAAATAATTGCTACCACAGCAACACAGACAAAAGCAAAGCTTATGGTGAATTTACGATTCTGTTTTGAGTGTTTCTTCTTAATTTCAGAACGCTTCATTTTGCTTCAAATCCTTCTTGAATCAAATAATCTGATACAACGCGGAACAGCTCGTCGCTGTCATTAAAATCATCAGCATAAAACCACTTAATCTGTGGGTCCCGCATAAACCATGTAAGCTGGCGTTTAGCGTATCTCCTTGTTGAACGCTTGAGAATCTCAACACATTCATCAAGAGACAGCTCGCCGTCAAAGTATGGTCTTAGCTCCTTATAACCTATAGCTTGGACAGCAGTGTTGCCGGGATTTGCTGAGAAGTAAGCCTCAGCCTCCTTCACAAGACCCTGCTCAAGCATAATGTCAACCCGTCGGTTAATACGGTCATAGAGCTTTTGTCTATCGTGAAAATTAAGAGCAATCTTGGTGGGATTGTAGGGAGACTCCTTCTCCTTTGAACGAAGGTTTTGCTCTGTCATAGTAATGCCTGTGGTATAATAAACCTCCATTGCACGGATTATACGCTTGGGGTTACGCTCAGTGCTGAGTCTCTGAGCACTGTCAGGGTCAAAGTCTGCAAGCTCAGCAAGCATTGCGTCTATACCAATTCTGCTGAGTTTGTCCTGCAAATTAGCTCTGAGCTTCAAGTCCACATCTCCCTCGCAGTATGTAATACCTGAAAGGAGACTGTCCATATAAAGTCCGGTGCCGCCTACTACCATAGGAAGTTTGCCTCTGGACATAATATCGTTGATAGCAGAGTTGGCGTCTTCGATATATCTTGCAACGCTGTAGGTTTCGTCAACATCCACATAGTCCATAAGATGATGAGGAATTGAGCACATTTCATCCTTTGAAGGCTTTGCGGTAGCAATATTCATCCCCTTGTAAATCTGCATAGAATCGGCTGAGACTATCTCTGCTCCAAATCTCATAGCAAGACTTACGGACAGGGAGGTCTTACCCGATGCAGTGGGACCTGCTACAGAAACGAGTTTAATTTTATTGTCTGACAAAATATCACGCCCTGCCAAACTGTTTTTCTATCTCTGATTTTTTAAGTACAATGCACACAGGTCTGCCGTGAGGACAGTATCTGAGTGAATCATCTGAAAGCATCTTACGGGCTAAATCCATAAGCTCCATATCGGTGCTTTTGTTGCCTGCCTTGATAGCGGCACGGCAAGCAATATTATGGAAAATCCAATCCATCTTCTCTGAACGGATATCCTTTTTGTTCTCTGCAATATAATCAGCCATCTCAGTAATTGTATCGGAGATATCCTCGCCTGTTATATACTGAGGAGCACTTCTGACAAGAAGTGTGGGCATACCAAAGTCCTCTACATCAAAGCCACACTCTGAGAGCATATCAAGGTTATCAATGACCGCTGTGTACACAGCTTTGTCCAGTACAACCGTAACTGGAACAAGCAGCAGCTGACTACAGGAATCTGCTTCCTTTTTAAGCTGTTCGTAAATCATCCGCTCGTGGAGTGCGTGCTTATCTATAAGTATGAGCTCCTTATCAACCTCGACGATTATATAGGTACGGAAGGCTTCGCCCAGATACTTAAACTCCGGTGCTTGAGGCTCTTGAGTAAGAGTTATATCCTGTGGCTCATTATTTACTTCTGCATTATCTGGTGTTATTTCCTGCTCAACAGGAGAAGTGGAGAGAGACTCTGAATGAACAGGTGAAATCTCCTGTGTATCAGTAGCTTCTACAATAGGAGTCTCAGGGGACACAGGTACATCCTCCTGCACAGGTGGAGCAATAATATCAAGGGCTGATAAATAATTATCAACTTTGCCTGAATCAGCAACAGTAACACGACGCTGATAGAAGGGTGTAAATTTGCTTTGATAAGCAGGTGTAGATGATTGAGTCCTTTCACCTGATGTAACAGAATCAGGTGTTACAGAAGGCTTTGCGGACATTGGTGTAACCTGAGTGTGTACAGACTCTGGAGGCTTTGAAGTAACCTCAGGCTGAGACCTTGCAACATCCCTTGTGCGAAGGTCAAACTGCGCAAAGGGGTCAACACGCTTTGCAGGAGTGTTCTGTAAAAGAACAGCCTCCTTGCGTTTATCACCTTTTATAAGTGCTGATTTGACAGCGTGGTATACTGCATTGAACAAGGGGCGTTCATTAACAAATCTGACCTCAATCTTAGCAGGATGCACATTAACATCAACTGCAGAAAAGGACATTTTAATATTAAGTACACAGCAAAGGAACTTGCCAACCATAACAGAGCCCTTTGCAGCTTCGTCAACCGCGGCACCTGCAGTGCGGCTTTTGACATATCTGTTATTGACAAAAAAGGTTTGCATATTACGATTAGGACGGGAATACTCAGGACGGGAGATAAATCCCTCAACCCTGATTCCGTCAAGCTCGTAGTCAACCTCGATAAGTGAATTGGAGAATTCTCTGCCATATACCGCGTAGATAGCAGAGCGAAGTTTCCCGTCACCAGCGGTCTTTAAAGTCTGCTTTGAATCGCGGATAAAGGTGAAAGCAATCTCAGGATGAGACAAGGCGATTCTATCCATAACAAGAGAAACAGCGTTACCCTCTGCTACATCCTTCTTGAGGAATTTTTGTCTTGCAGGGATATTATAGAACAGGTCTCTCACAACAATAGTTGTCCCTACAGGACAGCCTGCATCAGTGAAGGAGACCTCCTCCCCACCTTCTATTATGTAGCTTGATCCTACATCCTCGCAATCGGCACAGGTGATAAGCTCAACCTTGGCAACTGCAGAAACTGAGGCGAGTGCCTCACCTCTGAAGCCAAGAGTAGCTATGGAATCAAGGTCATCCTGAACACAAACCTTACTTGTTGCATGACGGAGGAAGGCATTTCTGATATCATCACGCATAATGCCCATACCGTCATCGGTGACACGCATAAAGGTAGTACCGCCGTTTTTAATCTCCACAGTAATGGACTTGGCTCCTGCGTCGATTGAATTTTCTACAAGCTCTTTGATTACAGAGCAGGGACGCTCTACAACTTCGCCTGCCGCAATAAGCTCGGCCACATGCTTCTGAAGCACATTGATTCTACCCATACATATCACCTCCGTTTATAAAAAGTTGTAATTATCAGAGTAATTTCTTTAATTCGTAAAGAAGATTGATTGCCTCAATGGGAGTCAAGGTATCCACATCCGTATTACGAAGTTTGTCTGCCACAGCATTATCAGATGCAGGTATCAGTGAAAGCTGTAAATCATCAGTAGCAGAATTAACAGTCCTGAGTGCTTCTCTGGTATTATCGGGAGCTTGTTCGGTAAGCTCCTTGAGAATCTGCTTGGCTCTGCTGATAATCCACTCGGGAACACCTGCAAGCTTTGCAACCTCGATACCGTAGCTGTCATCTGCACCGCCGGGAATGATTCTTCTGAGGAAGGTAATCTCATCTCCGCGTTTCTTAACAGCGATGTTGTAATTCTTAACGCCTTCTATAAGCTCCTCAAGAACAGTAAGCTCGTGATAATGAGTAGCAAAGAGAGACTTTGCACCCAGTCGCTTTTTATCCGCTACAAACTCCAGAACAGCACGGGCTATGCTCATACCGTCATAGGTAGAAGTACCCCTGCCTATCTCGTCAAAAACAAGCAGGCTCTTTGATGTAGCAGACTTGACAATATTGGCAACCTCGCTCATTTCAACCATAAAGGTTGACTGGCCAGAGGCAAGGTCATCGGATGCACCGACACGGGTATAAACCGCATCAACAATACCGATATGAGCAGAATCACAGGGTACAAATGACCCTATCTGTGCCATAATTACAATCAGTGCTGTCTGACGCATATAGGTAGACTTACCTGCCATATTGGGACCTGTAATGATTGCTACACGGTTTTCGCCGTTATCAAGGTAAACATCGTTGGAAACAAAACGGGTGCCGTCAAGGAGCTCCTCGACTACAGGGTGGCGGGATGCCTTGAGGCAAATAACAGAGGACAGGTCAACCTCGGGTCTTACATATCTGTTATCTGATGCTACATTTGCAAGAGAGGTCAGTACATCGAGCTGGGCAATTGCATCTGCTGTACGCTCGATACGCTGAAGATTCTCTGACACCTGAGTACGCACCTGAGTAAACAGCTCGTACTCCAGAGCGGTAGCCTTGTCCTTTGCACCAAGGATTCTGCCTTCCAGATCCTTGAGCTCGGGAACTATATAGCGCTCACAGTTAGTGAGAGTTTGTTTTCTTATGTAATAATCGGGCACCATATTCTTGTAGGAATTGGTAACCTCGATAAAATAGCCGAACACACGGCTGTAGCCGACCTTGAGCTTAGGTATACCTGTCTTCTCACGCTCTGAGGCTTCTATCTGAGCAAGCAGAGATGTGGAATCGGTCATATCTGAGCTGATTTGGTCGAGCTCCTGATTATAGCCCTTTCTGATCATACCTCCTTCACGAACCGTAAAGGGAGGCTCATCAACTATGGCTAAATCAATAAGTGCGTGTATACCCTCCAGTGTATCCAGAGAATTATATAAATCCTTGAGATAAGGTGATGTGCTTTGCACAAGCAAGCTCTTAATCTGAGGCAGATTTACTGTTGCACTGCACAGGGAGCGGAGCTCTCTGGCATTGGCACTGCCGTATACAATCTTGGTCATTATACGCTTGATATCAAGGATACCTGTAAGCACTGCTGTAAGCTCCAGGCGTGTCACAGTATCATCAACAAGCTCCGCTACTGCAGACTGGCGTCTGATAACAGCGGCTACATTCATCAACGGATTTTCTATCCATGTTCTGAGCAGTCGCTTACCCATTGCTGTTTTTGTTTTATCAAGCACCCAGAGCAGAGAGCCTCGCTTCTCCTTGGTAATCATAGTCTGGGTAAGCTCCAGATTACGCCTTGTGTTGAAATCAAGACGCATAAACTGAGTATCCTGATACAGCTCGATGCTTGTGATTCGCTCAAGACCCGTCATCTGGGTTTTTCTGAGATAATAAAGAAGTGCACCCAAAGCACAGACAAGCTCTGTGGAATCCTTGACAGATTCATACTGAGCCTGCGGAAATTGAGCCATAACTGCATCCAGACAATCAAGGTAAGAGAAGTCCTCCTCAGAGAGCTTTTCTACACTGCAGATAAGTCTGTCTCTAATGAAACGCTCAACATTTGCAGAATAAGAACCAAAGCCACCCAGGAGTATCTCGTGGGGGTTGTAGCTTACAAGCTGGTCTTTAAGATTATCCAGAGAGTTCTTACCCGATAGTTGAGTCGCATACAGCTGACCTGTGGAAACATCGCAGAAGCATACACCGATGGATTTGTCTCGGTAATAGGCACAGCAGATGTAGTTGTTTCTACTTTCGTCAAGCATTGTTGACTCAACAACTGTACCGGGAGTAATAACACGGATAACATCACGGGTTACAAGTCCTTTTGCAGTTGCAGGGTCTTCTGTCTGCTCACAGATAGCAACCTTATAACCCTTTGCCACAAGCTTAGCAATATAACCCTCACAGCTATGGAAGGGCACACCGCACATAGGTGCACGCTCCTCCTGCCCGCAATCTCGGCCCGTAAGGGTTAAGTCCAGCTCTCTGGATGCAACCTTTGCATCGTCAAAGAACATCTCGTAAAAATCGCCAAGTCTGAAGAAAAGAATGCTGTCCTTATTACGCTCTTTTATTTCAAAATACTGCTTCATCATCGGAGACAGCTCCGCCATTGTTTACACTTCCTTATCCGTTAGTATGAGAAACTGCTTAGTGTGTTATTAGTGGCAGCCGCCGCAGGTGCTGCAGCTACCTGAGCAAGCGTGATAATCTGTTGTGTTGGGGTCCTCGCCGTTTGCAGAATTTGAAACAATTGCAAATACACGCTGCATAACTGCATCAAAAGCATTCTTGGACTCGTTGAGCTTAATCATAGCATCGTTTGCCATAATATCTGCATAGAGTGTACGCATTTTGGTGTTAAGCTCCTTAATAGCCTCCTCGTCACGCTCTGCTGCTGTGAGCTTCTCGTTGAGCTGAAGCTTGAGAAGGTTGAACTCGCCAATGAGGGACTGTAATGCCTCGTCAGCCTCTACTGCCTTGTTAGCCTCCTGCAGAGCCACATAGGACTCCTCCTGCTGAATCTTTCTGCCAAGTTCTCTTGAAAGTTCGATAATATCCATTTTAAAAAATCTCCTTTATTTTTGTATTTTATATTACCTCGCCTCGGAGTATCCAATTGCGAGCTTCGGTAATTCTGACATTCTGGAATGTTCCTATAAGTGAGTCATCAGCCTGAACCTCTACTATGATATTGCCCGATGTACGGCAAGAGAGGAGTCCGTTCTTCTCGTTAATCTCCTCAACAAGTACACGCTCGGTTGAGCCTACCATAGATTTGCAACGGCCGGCGGCAATCTCCTCCTGAGTTTTCAGAAGTTCTGTGAACCACTTGCCCTTCTCCTCCTCGGTAACAACATCGGGGAGCTCTGCGGCAGGCGTGCCGGGTCTGCGTGAATAAATGAAAGTAAACAGAGATATAAACTCAACCTCTTTGATAAGAGACAGTGTCTCGCAGAAATCCTCGTATGTCTCACCCGGGAAGCCGACAATGATATCACTTGTAAGGGATACATCCGGGATTTTGCTCTTTGCGTAGTCGATAATGCTCAGGTATTTTTCCCTTGTATAGCGTCTGTTCATTGCCTTTAGTATCTTACTGCTTCCTGACTGGAAAGGCAGATGCAAGTGCTTTGAAATATGCTTTGACTCCGCTATTGTATCAATAAGCTCGTGAGTACAATCCTTGGGGTGAGAGGTCATAAACCTGAGTATATAGTCACCCTCAATAGCATCAATTCTACGCAGAAGTTCAGAGAAAGTAATATCCTCATCCAGCCCCTTGCCGTAAGAATTGACATTCTGACCAAGAAGTGTAATCTCCTTATAGCCTGCTTCAATCATAGCCCGAGCCTCAGCAATAACAGCCTCACTGCTTCTGGAGCGTTCACGGCCCCTCACATATGGCACTATGCAATAGGAACAGAAGTTGTCACAGCCATACATAACAGGAAGCCAGCCCTTGAACTGCTTATCTCTGAGTGTGGGGACATCCTCGTAGATAGCGTTGTCATCACAGGTATCAAAGATACGCCTGCCATTGACAAGCTGATTATAAAATAGCTCCGGGAAGCGAGAAATTGCGTGTGTACCAAACACAAGATTTACAAAAGGATAGCTCTTGTAAATTCTGTCGGCTACAACCTTTTGCTCCATCATACAACCACACAAGGCAATAGTCACCGAGGGATGACGACGCTTGATGTTCTTGAGTGCTCCCACATTGCCGAAAACTCTATCCTCGGCGTGTTCTCTGATAGCACAGGTGTTGAACAAAATTAAGTCTGCATCCTCTGCATTGTCTGTGAAATCAAAGCCTGCAAGGTGCAGGTATCCCTTGATTTTTTCACTGTCTGCCACATTCTGCTGACAGCCGTAGGTGTGGATGCAAGCCATAGGCTTATCTCCACGCTTTCTTATATCCATTATTTCGGCAATGAGACTGATGTACTCCTGCCGCTGAGTTGGCATTTGTTTGTACTGATATAAATTAGACAGGACATACTCCCCCAATGTTATAATTTGATTAGTATATCATACCACAACATCTTATTTATTTCAAGACTTTATGACAAGAATTAATACAATATATAGAAGAAAAATATTGATGCAATCTACCAATTATAGCTTACCCTGTATTGGCGAAAAACTGCGGAGTATTACCAACTATAACTGTATGGCACAGTTCATACTCTGTGATAAACTGAGTCTCGTAAAAAATAATGGGACAAGTCATGCTTACATCTGCATCTACAACAAGATAAACCCTGTGTATAGTCTGATTGATTCCTGCACTGTAAAACTCAGATTTGATGGTTGTTGTGACACTGCCACCCAGCGTAAGGGACACGAATATATCAGGACCGATATCAGATAACAGCACAAGTCCTGTGAAAGCACCGGCAGGAATTCCTACTCTTGTTTTCTGCTCCTGCCGTATATTCTGTGTGATTGCCATGGATAGTTTTGATTTCAGCTTATTCACTGCAAGAGTGTCTGTCTGTAAGGAGCTTATAGCACCGTTTTCATCGGTGTTTGATACTATAATACTGCTATACTGCACAGGTGACTCCTCAAGCACCTGCAGTACTGCATTATCAATAGCGTTCATGGCGTGAATTTCCAGTTCATTATCAATAAGGTTATGTACCAAATCCCTTGCCTTATATTCAAATAAACAAAAGAAACCTATAAGAAGAGCAAGAATAACACAGATGATTTTAATAAAAAGCTTCTTGCCTTTGCTGAGTTTTCTGTGTGCTAACAAAAAAACACCCCCTGTGTATCATACACAAGAGGTGTTGTCCTTGATATTAATTTGTGCGTAGGATAAGGATTAGTCCTCATCCTCACAACCGCAACAGCAGCAATCGTCACCAAGGTCAAGGTCACTGAAGTCAAACTCCAGAATCTCGCCGCACTCGGGGCACATTACCTCACCAACAAGAAGAGTATCCTCATCAACGCAGATGGTCTCCTCACAGCTGGGGCAAGTAACCTCGTAGTATACGCAGTCACAGTCGCAGTCATCGTCGCAATCGCAACAATCGCAATCATCGTCGCAACAATCACAGCAATCGCAATCGTCATCACAGCAATCACAGCAGTCCTCGTAAATCTCGTCCTCGAGAGTTGCAAGGTCCTCGTCAACTTCATCAAGCTGTAAGCTCATTTCGTCAACATAATCCTCAAGGTCAGCGACTGATACAGCCATATCCTCAAGAAGATCCATCATTGCCTTGATAACCTTAACCTCATCCTTGGACTCGTCAAGCTTTAAGCCCTCAGCAAGACCGCGGATGTAAGCAATTTTCTCAGTTAAAGTCATAATAAATCCTACCTCTCTGATTAAGCACGGCCGATGTACTCACCGGTACGGGTGTCGATCTGGAGAAGCTCGCCTTCCTCGATAAAGAGGGGAACCTTAATCTCAGCGCCTGTCTCAAGAGTAGCGGGCTTGAGAGCATTGGTAGCAGTATTGCCGGCAAAACCGGGGTCGGTCTGAGCAACAACCAGCTCAACAAAGTTGGGAGGCTCTACGCCGAATACGCTGCCCTTGTAAGAAAGAACCTTACAAACCATGTTCTCCTTAACAAACTTGAAGTTATCGCCAAGGATGTCCTTACCGATGGGAACCTGCTCCCATGTCTCTGTGTCCATGAAGTAATAGAGGTCGCCATCGTTGTAGCTGTACTCCATATCTCTTCTCTCAATGAATGCTGTGGGGTACTTGTCGTTGGGATTGAAAGTCTTCTCAACAACAGAACCGGTGATAACATTTCTGATCTTAGTTCTCACGAAAGCGGCACCTTTGCCGGGCTTAACATGCTGGAACTCTACGATAGAAACAACCTGGCCGTCCATTTCAAATGTAACGCCATTTCTAAAATCGCCTGCAGATATCATAAATGATTCCTCCAAATGTATTGATTATGCGGTTAATCCGCAAATTTCCTTAAACATTATACATAAAATACCGATATATTGTCAATAGGGATTAAAGAATTATTAATTCCTTTGGTATAGAAGCAAAGGATTCTGAGCCTTCTTTGGTGATAAGAACTGTATCTTCTATGCGGACACCGAACCTATCAGGCAGGTAAATACCGGGCTCAATGGTAACAGTCATATTCTCACAGAGAATGTCTGTTGAGCGAGGACCTGCGTAAGGAGCCTCGTGAATCTCAAGTCCCACACCGTGACCTGTAGAATGACCGAAGTATTTGCCGTAGCCTGCATCTGTAATTACATCACGGGCTACCTTGTCAACATCAAAGCCTGTAACACCTGCTTTGACATAAGCCATAGCCTTCAGGTGTGCATCAAGGACAATATTATAAATCTCCCTCTGCTGTTCAGAAGCTGATCCGATTGCAATTGTTCTTGTCATATCGCTGTGGTATCCGTCATAGACAGCACCTATATCGAAGGTGATAAAATCACCGTGCTGTACCTTGACATCACCGGGGACGCCGTGAGGCAGTGAGGTCTTCTTTCCTGTTACAGTAATCAGGTCGAAGGCAACTCGCTCTGCACCCTTCATCTTCATAAGATACTCAAGGCGTACAGCAATTTCCTTCTCGGTGATACCAACCTTGATATCATTAAGAAGCTCTGTGTATGCAGCTTCTGCAATTTGCTGAGCCTTTCTGAGTCTCACAATCTCCTCGGGAGATTTGATAAGTCTGAGCTCTGAAATTGCCTTGCTGAGCTCATCGGAGTCTACAACCTGAGCATTGAGCTTATCACAGAAGGACTTGTAGGATGAAAGTGTTACAGCGCTCGCTTCAATAGCTACGCTCTTTGCATTCATACTGCTTAAAAGCTCGTTGATTGTATCAAAAACTACGCTGAAAACTACAACCTCCATATGCTTGACAAGCTTTTGTGCAGCCTCGGCATAACGAAAATCCACAAGGAAGTAGCTTACATCCTTGCCAATAAGTACATAACCCTCAGAGTGCTCAAAGCCTGTCAGGTAAGTGACACTGATATCAGAGGACACCAGTGCCGCGTCAGCAGACTTCAGTGACTGTGCTATATGTGAAATTCGTTTATTATATTCAGACATAATAACTACCTTTCATGATAAAAAATACAGGCGGACAACACAAAGCTGTCCGCCTTTGAGATTACCTATACTTGCGCTTGCGAGCTGCTTCGGATTTCTTCTTGCGCTTTACAGAGGGCTTCTCATAAGCCTCTCTCTTGCGTACCTCGGCAATAACACCAGCTCTTGCACACTGCTTCTTGAATCTTCTCAAAGCATTTTCAAGGGACTCATTCTCTTTTAATCTGACTTCTGCCATCTTTCTTCCCTCCCATCTGAATTACGGGATTATCAAAATACTTTACTAAGTATACATAATTAACCCTGTTATGTCAAGAGAAAAACAGAAGAATTATAAATTTTTGTCGAAATTTTCTTCTCAGGGCTTAACTACAATGTTTACCAGCTTGCCTTTTACATAGAACTCTTTAATGATATTCATATCACCGATAGCTCTCTTAACATTCTCGTCCTCATGACAAAGCTCAAGGACAGCTTCCTGCTCAGCATCAGCAGGAACATTGAGTCTTGCTTTAATCTTACCGTTGACCTGAACAGCAATCTCGATAGTATCATCCTTGCACTTGGATTCATCAAACTCAGGCCACTGAGTCAGAGCGAGGACCTCATCTGTGCCGAATACTACACTGTTGATTTCCTCAGTTACATGAGGCGCAAAGGGATTGACAAGGAGCAGGAAGGCTTTGAGCTCTGCTTTATTGATAGCACCCTTTGTATAAATAGTGTTGATAAGAGTCATCAGCGCAGCAATTGCTGTGTTGAACTTCATACTCTCGATATCCTCTGTGACCTTCTTGATAGTCTTGTGGAAAGCTGAAGAAAGGTCTGCGGAGAATTCGTCACCATCTGTGAGAATCTCCTGAAGATTCCAGATTCTGTCAATAAAACGCTTACAGCCCTTCATGGAGTTCTCTGACCAAGGAGCAGCCTGCTCATAGTCACCCATAAAGAGTACATATGTACGCAGTACATCTGCACCGTAAACATCAACAACCTCGTTGGGGTCAACAACATTACCGCGGGATTTACTCATCTTGACGCCGTCGGGGCCAAGGATAAGTCCCTGAGCAGTACGCTTTGCATAAGGCTCCTCACAGGGAACTGCACCGATATCGTACAGGAACTTGTGCCAGAAACGGGAGTAGATAAGGTGACGGGTAACATGCTCCATACCGCCGTTGTACCAATCAACAGGCATCCAATACTTGAGCTTATCCATATTTGCAAGCTCGGAGTCGTTGTGAGGATCGATATAGCGGAGGAAGTACCATGATGAGCCTGCCCACTGAGGCATAGTGTCGGTCTCGCGCTTAGCCTTGCCGCCGCACTTGGGACAGGTGCAATTTACGAAATCGTCGATTTTTGCAAGAGGGCTTTCGCCGTCCTGACCGGGCTCGAAGTTCTCTACCTTGGGAAGTCTGAGGGGAAGCTCCTCGTAAGGAACAGCAACCATACCGCACTTGTCGCAATGAACAACGGGAATGGGCTCGCCCCAGTAACGCTGACGGTTGAATGCCCAGTCCTTCATCTTGTACTGAACGCCCTTCTCGCCTATGCCGCGCTTTGCAAGCTCCTCAAGCATTCTTGCGATAGAGCTCTTTTTATCAGTTAATCCGTTGAGGAAATCAGAGTTGACCATCTCGCCGTCGCCTGTGTAAGCTTCGACTGTGATATCGCCGCCCTTGATTACCTCTATAATATCGATACCAAACTTCTTTGCGAAGTCGTAGTCTCTCTGGTCATGTGCAGGCACAGCCATAATTGCACCTGTACCGTAGCCCATCATTACATAGTCGGAAATGAAGATGGGAATCTCTTTGCCGCTAACAGGATTAACAGCTACAAAGCCGTCAAGCTTGACACCTGTCTTATCCTTGACAAGCTGTGTTCTCTCAAACTCTGTCTTCTTGGCACACTCTGCCCTGTAGGCTTCAACCTCGTCAAAGTTTTTAATCATATCCTTATACTTATCAAGCATTGTGTGCTCGGGTGCCATAACCATAAAGGTTACACCAAATAAGGTATCGGGACGGGTTGTATAGATTCTGAGGGTTTCGTCTGTGTCCTTGACAGTGAAGTTGACAAATGCACCTGTGGACTTACCAATCCAGTTCTCCTGCTGGAGCTTTACATTGGGAAGATAGTCTACTTCCTTCAGTCCCTCAAGAAGCTTGTCTGCGTATTCTGTAATACGGAGATACCATACATCCTTGGACTTCTGTACAATGTCGCTGTGGCAGATATCACACTTACCGCCCTGAGAATCCTCGTTGGAAAGGACAACCTTACAGGAGGGGCAGTAGTTTACAAGAGTCTTATCTCTGAAAGCAAGACCGTTCTCAAACATTTTGAGGAAAATCCACTGTGTCCACTTGTAATAATCTTCCTCTGTTGTATCAATAACTCTGTTCCAATCAAAGGAGAAGCCTACTCTTTTAAGCTGGCTTGTGAACTTTGCAATGTTTGTATCTGTAACCTGTCTGGGGTGGATGCGGGTCTTGATTGCGTAGTTCTCTGTAGGAAGTCCGTAAGCATCAAAGCCTATGGGGAAAAGAACATTGTAGCCTTCCATTCTTCTTTTTCTTGAAACAACCTCAAGACCAGAGTATGCCTTGATATGACCTACATGCATACCTGCACCTGAAGGATAAGGGAATTCTACAAGTGCGTAGAACTTCTTTTTGTCAGAATTATCCTGAGCTTCAAACACACCTTTTTCTTCCCAGATTTTTTGCCATTTTGGCTCGATATCCTTATGATCGTATCTCAAAATGAGTCCTCCTCATCAATAATTTACTGTTTAATCTTCTGTGATATAGTCTGAAAGATCCACGCTCTCGCCATCCTGCCAGAGACGGTCAAGGCTGTAATACTCTCTTGCTTCATCAGAAAACACATGGACTATCACATCGGTGTAATCCATAAGAATCCAAGATTCACTGCGGTGACCCTCGATGTGATGAACTGACACTCCCATACCCTTGAGCTGGAACTCAAGCTCATCAGCAAGAGCCTTAACATGAGTGGAGTTGTTACCTGTTGCAAGCACCATATAGTCAGCAAGTGAGGAGACCTCTCCTATCTTGATAACACTCAGGTTCCTTGCTTTTTTATCTGATAAAATCTTTGCAGATTCTATTGCCTGTTCTAAGGATGTCATAGAAATTTTCCTTTCATTATTTATTGAGCACAAGCTCGTTGTATGCTGCTATGGCATCGGGATGAACCGCCCTGTGTCGCTTGACAAGGTCAGGAATAACGAAGCCCAAGCCGTAGAGCATACCGTCCTCAAGGGATTTGTCACACTCACGACGCATAATATCCACATCAGGATAATCACGCTCGTCACTTATAAAATCCGCGATGAAAATGATTTTTTCAAGAAGTGACATTGAAGCACGGGCTGTGGTATGGTATCGGATTGCATTTAATATATCTGCGTCAGTGATACCTAAGGTGTCTCTGCAATATATCATACCCGTTATTGCGTGAAGAAGCTGTGGGGATTTCTTGCAAATATCGTCAAGTATTATACCACCCGATTCCACTATTTGCAACTGATTTTCTGTATTTACTTCTTTAGTAATGTCGTGAAGTATGCCTGCTATTTCTGCTTTTATGGGGTCTTCGCCGTATTTATGTGCAAGACGCACCGCAGCGGCGGCTACATTCTTGCTATGTGTGTAGCGGCGTTCACCCAGACGACTTTGTGCCAGTTCGTAGTATGCTTTAATCTCCATAACCATACAACCCGCTTTCGGTAATATATTCGTCTACACCCCTTGAAACCAAGTGATTGAAAGGCTTACCCTCTGATATGAGAGCTCGTATCTCGGTTGATGAGACCTGCACAACAGGCTCTCTTAAAACACGAGCTTTTGCGTTATATTCGGCTTCAAGCTTAATCCGTTGAGAGTTAAGGTCTGCGAAATCCAGCTCTCCCCTTGCAATTGTAAGAATTGTGGCAAGAGAGAATATATCCTTAACTCTGTGCCATAAGGGAAGCTGCATAAAACTGTCTGCACCAACAATGAGAAACAGCTCGTCATCAGGATGTTTTGAGCGGATTTCAGTGAGAGTATCTACGGTGTAGCTATTACCCTCTCTGAGAATTTCCGTGTCACTTACTATAACCTGAGGAACATCAGCAAATGTCAATCTACACATATTGAACCGATGCTGTGGGGTTATCATTGGAGTGTTATCCTTGAGCGGTGTACAGTAAGTAGGAATAACATAGACAGTGTCAAGGCAAAACTCGTCAATCATTCTCTGCACAAGGGCTTTGTGACCTATATGCACCGGATTGAAACTGCCGCCGAACATTGCAACCCTGCTCATTTTTTGTTTGCCTTGGGAAGCTTGATTTTAGGCTCGTCGGGATTAGGCTTGTAAAGAATAAACTTATAGCCGATTACCTGAACAACATCTGCACCTACCTGCTGTGCGATAATATCTGCAGCCCCACGGGAGGTGTACTCGCAGGTTTCCAGCACCTTACCCTTGATAAGCTCTCTTGCCTTCAGGGCATCTGATGCCTGCTTGTATATAGTATCTGTAAGACCGCCTTTGCCTACTATAAGAATTGTATCGTAGGAATTAGCAAGTCCGCGAAGATATGCACGCTGTTTACTTGTAAGCATTACAGCACATCCTTTCTTGAAATTAATTTATCACGCAGGGCTCTGAGTGACCTGCCGCGGTGGCTGACCTTGTCTTTTTCGTCACCTGATATAGTGCCGAAGCATCTGCCGTCCTCGTAAATAAAGAGGGGGTCATAGCCAAAACCGCCGTCACCGCAGGGAGAATGAGCAATTGTACCCTCACATACACCCTCCACTGCAATAATATCATCCTCAGCAAACACACAGCAGATAGAGCTTACAAACCTTGCGGCTCTGGATGAAATATTACTTTTCTGCATTTCGCTGAGGAGAAGCTCGTTACGATGTGACTGAGGAATATCCTCACCGCCGAATCTGGCGGAATATATGCCGGGAGCACCAGAAAGTGCATCCACACAAAGACCTGAGTCATCTGCAATTGAGGGAAGTCCTGACTTTCTGAAAGCAGACAGTGCCTTGATTTTTGCATTCTCGGCGAAAGTCTTCCCGTCCTCAACTACATCCCCAAGGTCAATTCCTGCATCCTTTGCAGAAATAACATTAATGCCCAGAGGCAGGAGGATTCGCTTGAATTCCTCAACCTTATGAGCATTATTGGTAGCAATGAGAAAATCAGTCATTATCCTCACCCCTGTCAAAGAGTGCTTTTGCAAAGGAATCCGGGTCAAAGGGCTGTAAATCGTCAATCTGCTCACCGACACCGATGTACTTAACAGGAATATCAAGTCCGTCACGGATTGCAAGAACAACTCCACCCTTGGCTGTACCGTCAAGCTTTGTGAGAACGATACCAGTGATACCTGTTGCTTTTCTGAACTCTACAGCCTGATTAACTGCGTTCTGACCTGTAGTTGCGTCAAGCACAAGGAGAATCTCCTTATCTGCATCGGGAAGCTCACGGTCGATAATTCTGTTAATCTTTGCAAGCTCATCCATAAGATGCTTTTTGTTATGAAGTCTGCCTGCTGTATCACAGATGATAACATCACTGCCCTTAGCCTTTGCTGAGGAAATTGCATCGTATACAACAGCCGCAGGGTCTGAGCCCTCGTTCTGCTTGATTATATCTGCACCGCTTCTGTCAGCCCAAATCTGGAGCTGGTCAATAGCAGCGGCACGGAAGGTATCTGCAGCGGCAAGAGTAACACGCTTACCGCGGCTTCTCAGGTCATTTGCAAGCTTACCGATTGTTGTGGTCTTACCAACGCCGTTTACACCGATAACAAGAATCACAGAGGGCTTGGTGGAAATTCTGAGCTCCTGATTACCGCGGAGAAGGTCAGCTGTAATCTCACAGAGAAGGTTGTTAATCTCTGCAGGGTCAGTTATACCCTCTTTCTTGACTCTGGCTCTGAGCTCGTCACAAATCTTCTGTGCTGTAGGAACACCTACATCACCCATTACAAGAAGCTCCTCCAGTTCCTCGAACAGCTCCTCGTCAATTTTCTTGAAGGATTTGAGCATGGAGTCAATCTGACCGACAACTACATCACGGGTCTTCTTGAGACCTTCTTTTATCTTACTGAAAAATCCCATATATATCTTCCTTTATATGAATTGCTTCTATTAATTTGCCATCATCTTGAGCTTCTCTGCTACCTCGGTAGCTCGCAGCTCCAGAAGCTTGGACACACCCTGCTCCTGCATTGTAACACCATAGAGAACATCAGCTTCTTCCATAGTACCGCGTCTGTGGGTAATGGTGATAAACTGAGTTGAGTCTGTGAGGTTTCTCAGGTATCGGGCAAAACGGTCAACATTGACCTCATCAAGAGCCGCCTCAATCTCGTCCATAACACAGAACATTGAGGGACGGACCTTCATAATTGCAAAGTAAAGTGCTATTGCAACCAGTGCCTTCTCACCACCCGAGAGAGCATCAAGGTTAGTCACAATCTTGCCGGGAGGATGAACGGAAATATCAATACCGCTTCCAAGAGTATCCTCAGGGTCTGTGAGTACAAGCTTGGCTGTACCGCCGCCGAAAAGCTCGGTAAAGGTTGCACCGAAGTGCTTGTTGATGAGGACGAAGCTTTCGATGAAGGATTCCTTCATCTTCTTGGTGAGCTCACCGATGAGCCCCAGAATCTCCTTCTTGGATTTTTCTACATCCTCAACCTGAGCAGACATAAATTCGTATCGCTCTGAGACCTCTTTATATTCCTCAATAGCACCTACATTGACAGAGCCGAGAGCCTTAATCTTCTGCTTGAGCTCTGTGAGTCTGCGTTGTGCGGCAGGAATATCCTCAATCTCTGAGGCGTGGGCTTCTGCTTCAAGACGAGTAAGCTCATACTCATCCCAGAGCTTCTGTATAATAGAATCGTATTTGCTCTGCATATTGAGCTTACGCTCCTGCAGACGGGCAAGCTCAGAGGATGCATGCTCACGCTCTGACATCTTGTCCTTTTCAAGCTGACGAAGACGAATTGACTCGCGCTCAATCTCGTCACGACGGGTTGATGCGTTATCTATATCCTTGCGTGCTTCGCTTATCTTATCCTCGAGAGATTTAATCTCAGCTTCAAGGTCTGATATCTGAGCTGTAATCTGAGCATTGGCACCTTCGATATCTGCTATTTCCTTGAGAAGCTCTGCTTTATGAGCCTCCTGATTATTCTCGGCCTGCTTAGCGGCTTCGATATCCGATGTGAGGGTCTCTACATCCTTCTCGAGAGTAACTATCTCAAGGCGAAGCTGCTGGAGTTTTTCTGAGAATTCCTCGCGTTTTTCCTTGAGACTCATACGGCTACCGCTGATTTCTGCGGCACGGGACTCAAGAGCGGATATTTCGTCACTGAACTTAGAGATAACAATCTCAGCCTCAGCCATAGCTTTCTTAAGATTAACAATTCTGCTGTTGCAGGAAGTGATTTCTGCGTCAATCTCCTCTACTGCCTGCAGTGTAGCTGTATGCTCATTCTCGCAAGCCTTTGACTCTGCCTCTATACGGACAAGCTCCTGAGAAGCCTTAGACAGGTCTGCACGATAACCGAGAAGCTCTGCCTCGATGGCAGAGGACTCGCTCTGTGCAGAAAGCAAATCAGCCTTTGCGGCTTCTGCCTTCTTCATAAGCTCGTCTGCTTCCTGACGGATTCTTGCAATCTCGGAGGATCGGCTGAGAAGTCCTGAATTCTTGGCAAAAGAACCACCTGTGAGTGAGCCGCCTGCGTTGACAACCTGACCGTCAAGGGTTACAACCTTGAATTTATATCCATACTTTCTGGCGGCAGTGGTTGCACTGTTCAAATCATCAAAAACAGCAATTCTGCCAAGGAGCGACAGAAGCACTGAATTATACTGTTCTTCACAGGAGCAAAGGTCAGAGGCTATGCCTACGAAACCGTAGCAATCGTCAAGTCCCTGCTCTGTGAGCTTTCTGCCCTTGATAGTATTGACGGGCAGGAAGGTAGCACGACCTGCGTTGTGCTGTTTAAGGTAAGAGATAGCACGCTTTGCGTCCTCCTCTGTGGCGGTTACAATATTCTGCATTGCATAGCCCAGAGCAGTTTCGATAGCGACTGCATACTCGGAAGGTACTGCAATAATTCTGGAGACAGGACCGCGGATACCCTTGAGGGCACCTGCCTTTGCACCCTGCATAACAGCCTTAACGGACTGGCTGAAGCCGTCCATATTCTGTTCAAGGTCCTGAAGCACCTTGGCTCTACGGGCTTTCTCGCCTGCATCAAGAGTCAGTTTATCTGCTTTTTGGCGAAGCTCAGAGAGACGCTCCTCCTTAGAGGCAAGCTTCATCTCCAAACCCTTGATAGAATTGGTAAGCTGGGTTATAGTACGCTGTGCACCCTCAAGCTGCGACTTATAATCTGAGAGCATCTCATCAAGGGTAGAAAGCTGTTCCTGTCGCTTTTGTTTATTATCAGCAAGGACAGCACAGCGACTCTCAAGCTCAGTAACAGAGGAAGCACTTGTCATCAGAGTTACCCTTGCATCAGCCTGCTTTGCACTCAGTGTTGCAACTGAAGCTGTAATTTCCTGCAGAGTGTCAGAGCTTCTGCTTGCATCAACATTGATGTTGTTGAGGGCATCTGCCAGCTCATCGTACTCCTTCTGCTTTGCGGATATTGACTTTTTGATAGTCTCTATCTGTCTGAGTTTTTCTGCAATTTCTTTCTGTATATCCTCAGCATGCTCGTCTATCTGCTCAAGATTCAGACGAATTCTGCTGATATTCTCGTTATTATGAAGAATGTCGTTGTTAGCAACAGACACTGCAGAGCGCTTGTCTGCTATCTCTGCTTCGCAGGATGAGATAAGTGTGCGTAACTGCTCAAGCAGGGTTGCCATCTGACCGCTCTCTGAATAAAGAGAATCTGTCTGCTCTGTAATCTCAGAAAGTATTCTGTCTGCTTCAGTGCACTGATTCTCGCATATTGCAATCTTATCCTCATATTCTCTGATAACACCTGAGGATTTGTTAAGGGTATCGAGCCATAGGGCGATTTCAAGTCCGCGCTTCTCCCCTGAATATTCAAGGAAGCTCTGGGCTTTTTTAGCCTGAGTCTTTAAGGGACCGATACGGGATTCAAGCTCGGAAACTATGTCACGAAGGCGGACAAGGTTATCTTCTGTACGGGTGAGCTTTCTTTCTGCCTCAATCTTCCTGTATCTGTATCGGGAGATACCTGCGGCTTCCTCGAAAATCTCTCTTCTGTCGTCACTTTTGGAGGATACGATTGAGTCAATCTTGCCCTGTCCTATCATTGAGTAACCGTCTCTGCCAAGACCTGTATCCATAAACAGCTCGTTGATGTCCTTGAGACGGACCTGTGTCTTGTTGATAAGGTACTCGCTCTCACCGCTACGGTAATACCTGCGGGTTACGGATACCACATCGCCGTCATATCTGAGTGCCCTGTCGGCGTTATCAATAGTGAGGGTTACCTCGGCAAAGCCCTGTTGTTTTCTGCCTGTTGTGCCGTTGAAAACAACATCCTCCATACGGGAACAGCGGAGGCTCTTGGGAGCCTGCTCGCCCAGTACCCATCGGATAGCGTCACTGATGTTACTCTTACCTGAGCCGTTAGGACCTACAACTGCGGTGATACCTGTATTGAATGTTAATTTTGTTTTATCGGGGAATGTTTTGAAGCCTTGAAGCTCTAAAGATTTAAGGAGCATATTTTCAGCCTTCCTCTATTTTTATCTGACGCCCTGTAAGAGAAACATCCTCAGTAATCTGAGGTATATATCCCATATTCATAAGGACAGTCAGGTTTGACTTTTTCTGTCCTGTTGCTTTGGATACTGCCCCTGATGCAACCTTAATTGTAAGCTTGCCTTTAGGAATATTATCCTCTGCTAATTTTTTTAATATATTTGTGAGAAAAATGCGGTTTTCGCATAACTCTCTGAATGCAGGGTGATATGCACCTGCTATAATACTGCTTTCCATTGTGTCACTGCTGTGGAGTCCGACCCTGATAACATTGATGCCCGCATCCTCAAACATGGGAATAAGCTGTGCACAGAGGTTAACTGCAGAATCAACTGTCTGTGGGTTGTACTCTCCGCTCACAAAATGCTCTGCAAGCTTTGTACCCTCAAGCACAACTGTAGGGTATATCCTGACAGTATCC
Source organism: Ruminococcus sp. (assembly GCA_017473775.1). Classification (GTDB taxonomy): domain Bacteria; phylum Bacillota; class Clostridia; order Oscillospirales; family Acutalibacteraceae; genus Ruminococcoides. The sequence goes on along the minus strand of JAFUJH010000040.1, from coordinate 16,521 downwards.
GGTGAAAGTCTGATGAACTCCTGAGCAGTGTACAGGTCTGTATCATCATTACTGCCATAAAGACCTGTCATCATCTGAAGTCCCAAGGAAAAACCATATTGCTTTATAAGTTGGGATGCAGTCCTGACACAATCGCTGTTGTGTCCCCTTGTGTTGACTCTGAGTACCTCATCACTCATAGACTGAGCACCAAGCTCAATTGAAGTAACAGAGAAGGATTTAAGGAGTGTGAGAGTCTCCTCATCGATACAATCGGGCCGTGTGGAGATTCTGATACCCTTGAAATAATCTATGTACTCATTTGCAGTACTCAGCAAGGATATCATATAGTCCTTATCAATTGCGGTAAATGAGCCTCCGAAAAAGGCAATCTCTGAATTAACGGAATCTATACCGCCGGAGCTCAGTGCAGTTTCAACTGCAATACGAACATCCTGCTCTGTTGTAGGTCTGACTACTCCTGTAATTCTATGCTGGTCACAGAAACTGCATCTGTTCGGACAGCCTGCAAAGGGAACAAATATGGAAATATTAGAGCGTTTAATAGCCCATCAACTCCAATGCCGCACGAGCAGCCTGCTGTTCAGCTTCCTTCTTGCTTCTGCCGCCGCCTCTGCCGATGGAATTGGAATTGAGGAGCACCTCTGCCACAAAGTGTTTGTTATGATCAGGTCCGCTCTCTGATACAAGTCGGTACTCTAGTCTCTCGCCGGGATTCTTCTGCACTATCTCCTGCAAGGTTGTCTTGTAGTCCTTCTGAGGCTTTTTGCGGATGTTCTTAACCTCAGGCTCAATAAAGGTCATTACAAACCTCTTAGCCTCATCATAGCCGCCGTCAAGATAGATTGCGGCAATGAGAGCCTCGAATGCATCCGAAAGGATTGAGGGTCTGTCAGCACCGCCACCGTGGCGTTCGCCACGGCTGAGCCTGATATGCTTGCCCAAATCTATGAGCTTTGCAAACTTGAACAATGTTTTTTCACAAACAAGAGAAGCTCGCAGTTGAGTCAGGTCACCCTCGGGAAACTGAGTGAAATTGATGTATATGTAATTGGTAACAACAAGTGAAAGCACGGAGTCACCTAAAAACTCCATCCTCTCGTTGCATTTTATGTTTTTACCAGCCTCGTTGGAATATGAGGAATGTGTAAGAGCAACCGCAAGCAACGACGGGTCCTTGAACTCATATCCGATTTTCTGCTGAAGTTCGGTCATTGATATCAACCCTCTGCCTTGATTTTTTCAAGTGCTTCTGAAATTTCGCCTACTACATTACGCTCGATATACTGAATAGTGAGTCTGATAGCACTCTTGAATGTAGTCGCATCAGCATTACCGTGAGCCTTGAAAACAGCCTTCTTAACACCCAGGATAGGTGCACCGCCGTGCTCGCTGTAATCAAACTGCTTTTTGAGCTCCTGAACATCGCTCATTACAAGAGCCGCGGCAATCTTGTTTTTAAGGTTCTTTGTGAAGATACCCTTAATCTTCTTCATAAGTGCAAGAGCAACACCCTCGTAGGTCTTGAGGATAAGGTTGCCTGAAACACCGTCGCAAACGAGTACATCACAGGCATTGTTGGGAACATCCCTGCCCTCTACATTACCGATGAAGTTCACAGGAGCCTTTTTGAGAAGCTTATATGCTTCCTGATGGTTCTCTGTGCCTTTGTGCTCCTCTGTGCCAACATTAGCAAGACCGACACGGGGATTCTCGATACCCATTACCTTGTTCATATATATAGAGCCCATAACACCGAACTGACGGAGCATCTCGGGTCTGCACTCGAGATTCGCACCTGAGTCCATAAGCAGGAAGTGACCGCTGACACCGGGAACCACAGGAGAAAAACCGGGACGGGAAATACCCTTGATACGCTTTACAATCAGGGTTGCACCAACGCAAACAGCACCGCTGTTGCCAGCTGTTACAAATCCGTCACCCTCGCCTGCTGCAAGAAGTCTGAGACCTACTGCCATTGAGCAATCAGACCTTGACTTCATAATCTCTGTGCCTGCTTCATTCTGGCTGATAACAGAGTCTGCGTGAACAATTTTGAACTGCTCAGCATCTATTCCCTGCTCTGCACAAACCTTTCTGATGGTTTTTTCGTCACCTGTGAGGGTAATATCAATTCCGAATTCCTTGATTGCTTCTGCACTGCCTTTGATTATTTCTACAGGAGCGTTGTCTCCTCCGAAGGCATCAACTATAATTCTCATTTTTCGTTCATCCTTTCTGTAATAAAGTGATGAAGTGACTCCCGTGCTCTGGAAGCATATTGTTCACCACGAATTTTTTTATCTCTTGAGCGGTTTTCAAGCTCAGGCAGAAGTCCAAAGCTTGCACCCATAGGCTGGAACTTTGTAACAGACACATCTGTAATATAACGGGAAAGTGCGCCTATCATTGTATCAGGGGGGAGTGTGAGTGTATCCTTGCCCATAAGCTTATAAGCGGCATTGATGCCTGCCATAAGTCCTGATGAGGCTGACTCCATATATCCCTCTACACCTGTGAGCTGTCCTGCAAAAAACAAATTGTCACGACATTTTGCACTGTAGTCACTGTTGAGTACACGGGGACTGTCAATGAAGGTGTTACGATGCATTACGCCGTATCGGACAAACTCCGCATTTTTAAGGGCAGGAATAAGTCCGAACACACGCTTCTGCTCGGGGAACTTCAGGTTTGTCTGGAATCCAACAAGGTTGTACATTGTACCCTCTGCATTCTCACGGCGAAGCTGGAGACACGCCCAGGGTCGATGACCTGTTCTGGGGTCACGGAGTCCCACAGGCTTCATAGGACCAAAACGGATTGTGTCCTCTCCCCTCTGAGCCATAACCTCAATGGGCATACAACCCTCGTACACCTTAGGGTCGGCTACATCGAAATCATGGAGTGGTGCACGCTCTGCACCTACAAGCTCCTTGTAGAAAAGCTCGTATTCTTCTTTATTAAGAGGACAATTGATGTAATCATCACCGTCACCCTTGTCATATCTTGACTGTGCAAAGGAGGTCTCAGGGTCGATGCTCTCGGCTGTGACAATAGGTGCCGCCGCATCAAAGAAAGAAAGTGAGCCGCCCATCATTTTTACAACATCTGCACACAGAGCATCTGAAGTAAGAGGGCCTGTTGCGATGACAGTCAATGCATCTGTAGGGATAGTCTCAACTTCCTCCGAAATAATCTCAATATTATCCATTGAACGGATAGCGTCTGTGACAAGGGACGCAAAAATATCTCTGTCAACTGCCAGAGCTCCTCCTGCAGGTACCATACATTTATCTGCACATTTCAGGAGCAGAGAATCCAGTTGCCGCATTTCTTCCTTGAGAAGTCCTGCCGCTGAGGAGGTACGCTGAGCCTTCAGGGAATTTGAACATACAAGCTCTGCAAATTTATCTGTGTGGTGAGCAGGAGATTTCTTGTGAGGCTTCATCTCATAAAGCCTTACGGGTATACCCCGTTTGGCAATCTGATACGCCGCCTCACAGCCTGCAAGTCCTGCACCTACAACATTTATATAGGAATTTATCATTGTTTCTTCTCGTAGCCACATCCGTCCTTAGCACAGTACAGTGTGGGCTTTTTACCTTTTTTCTTATAAAGAATTTCTCCACACTGAGGACACTTCTCTGCAGTGGGCTCATTCCATGACATAAAGTTACAATTGGGATAAGAGGAGCAACCGTAGAAACTCTTGCCTGTCTTGGTCTTGCGGACAATTACATCGCTACCGCAGACAGGGCAATTAACACCGATGTTCTCTGTGTATTTCTTGACATTCTTGCAATCAGGATATCCGGGACAAGCAATGAACTTGCCGTATCTGCCCACCTTGATTACCATCTTGCGTCCGCATTTCTCGCAGACTATATCGGTTTCGTCCTCTTTGAGCTGAATCTTCACACCCTCCATATCAGTCTTTGCCTTTTTGAGGGTCTTTTCAAAGTCAGCATAGAAGGTACCCAGAAGCTCACGCCACTCAACACTGCCGCTTTCCACAGTATCAAGGTCTTGCTCCATCTGTGCTGTAAACTTAACATTTACAATCTTGGGGAAACGCTCCTTCATAAGCTGAGACATAGCCTCACCCAGCTCTGTGGGATGGAGAATCTTACCCACACGCTTTACATACTCGCGGTTGACAATAGTTGAAATTGTAGCCGCATAGGTAGAAGGTCTGCCGATGCCGAATTCCTCTAAGGCCTTGATAAGAGAAGCTTCGGTAAATCTTGAGGGAGGCTGAGTAAAGTGCTGATTGCCGAGGAGCTCCTTGAGCTTTAAGGGCATACCCTTCTCAACAGGAGGCAGTGCACTCTCCTTGGCTTCTTCCTCGTCCTTGGACTCTACATAAAGAAGTGTAAAGCCGTCAAAATCAACGCGGTAGCCGTTTGCCTTGAAGATATAGCCGTTAGCTTCAATATCAATCTGGGTAGTCTTTTGTATACAATCTGCCATCTGGGATGCTGTGAATCGCTCCCAGATAAGCTTATAGAGCTTATACTGGTCTGCAGTCAGGTTAGCCTTGACCTTATCGGGAGTAAGGTTGATTGAGGTAGGTCTGATAGCCTCGTGGCCGTCCTGAGCATTTGAACGGGACTTGAAGTATCTGGGCTTTGCAGGAAGGTAGTCATCACCGTACTTACCTCTGATATATGCTGCAGCCTCGTTCATTGCATCTGTGGAGATACGCAGTGAGTCTGTTCTCATATATGTGATAAGACCTGTGGGGCCGATGCCCTCAATATCGATACCTTCGTAAAGCTCCTGTGCAATACGCATGGTGCGTCTTGACTGGTAGCCAAGCTTACGGGAAGCCTCCTGCTGGAGTGTGGAGGTCATAAAGGGCGGTGCAGGTGATTTCTTCCTTGTGCCTGACTTAACCTTGGTTACTGTATATTCTGCTCCCTCAAGGTCTGAGAGAATCTTATCTGCTTGCTCCTTGTTGGAGATTTCAATCTTGCCGTCTGCGTTGCCGTAAAGGAATGCAGAGAACACCTTGCGGCTGCCTTTGGGATTGAACTTTGCGTCGATAGTCCAGTATTCCTCGGGAACAAAGGCTCTGATCTCGTTCTCACGGTCAACGATGATACGAACTGCCACAGACTGAACTCTGCCTGCTGACAGACCGCGGCGAATCTTCTGAGATACAAAGGGACTGAGCTTGTAGCCTACAAGTCGGTCAAGAATACGCCTTGCCTGCTGAGCATTAACAAGGTCAAGGTTGATTGCTCTGGGTGAGCTCATACCTGTCTCTACGCCGTACTTGGTGATCTCGTTGAATTCAACACGATTTGCATCGTTCAGGTCGAGATTGAGAATGTATGCAAGATGCCATGAAATTGCTTCTCCCTCACGGTCAGGGTCAGTTGCAAGGAAAACTTTATCACTTTTCTTAGCCTGAGCGATAAGCTCATCTACAAGCTTTTCCTTGCCTTTGATTATCTCGTATCTGGGATTGAAGTTATTGTTGATATCTACGCTGAGTCTTGCCTGAGGCAGGTCACGGACATGACCCATAGATGCTACTACCTCATAGCCTTTGCCAAGATACTTCTTTATGGTTTTAGCCTTGGCAGGAGACTCAACGATTACCAGATTTGACATATCATATACCTCCGAAGATTATTTGATAACATAGTTTCTGCCCCCGACATCCCTGATAAGGTCGCTCATCTCAAGGACAGATATAATTGTTAGAATTTTGTGGACAGGCAAATGAGTAAGCTCTGCAAGCATATCCACATGCACAGGCTCGTTGCCTATTGTATAATACACATTCTTTTCATCCTCTGAGAGGACTGCCTCCAGATTGTGTATAGGTAAAGGTGAATTGTCGGTTTTTGTAGTGTCGGTTGAAGCTCTGAGCTTCGTGGGTACAGATGCGATAACATCATCGGAAAACCGCTGTGAAGGCTTATGTTCAAAGCCTACCCCCAAGTAAAACTCCGCAACATCCTTGTAGGAGGTTACAGGGATAGCTCCGTCCTTGATAAGAGAATTTGAGCCCTCTGAATAAGGAGAATCCACATTGCCCATTACAGCAAAGATATCCTTCCCCTGAGTGAGTGCACAGCCAACAGTTATCATAGAGCCGCTTGCCTTGGGAGCCTCCACTACTACCAGACCCTTCGAGAGGGCTGATATAATTCGGTTGCGTTGAGGAAAATTCCTGCCGGATGATGCTGTGCCCGGCGGATACTCAGAGATTACAGCTCCTTTATCGGTGATAGCCTGACGCATACCCTTGTTTTCTCTAAGGTAATCATAATCGATACCGCAACCTAAGACACAGACGGTAACACCGCCTTGCTGAAGTACTCCTCTATGTGCCGCACAATCTATACCAAGAGCTCCGCCGCTGACTACCACAAATCCCTCACGGGAGAGGTTTGCACCTAATTCAAAGGCAGTGCGTACTCCGTAGACGGTAGCCTTTCGTGTACCGATAATTGCAATTGAATTGAGATTATCCACATCGGGCAGGACACCCTGTACATAGATAACAGGTGGCGGATTCTCGATAGACATAAGGCACTCGGGATAATCCTTATCATCAAAGCTGATTATGGTGTAACCAAGCTCGTTGCATCTTGAAATAATATCATCTGCTATTGATATGGGAGTTTTTAACAGACGGGATATCTCCCCTTCAGTGAAAATGCCACAGAAGCGAAGCTCTGCCTCTGCTCCGTCATAAAGGGTTTTGATATCAGAATACTGTGAATAGAGGTATTTAAGCTTTGCGTTGCAATAGCCTATACCCTGAGTAAGCCATATCCAATAGCGTGTACTATCATTCATTTTATCATTTCCCACATTAGAATTCCTGCCGCTATGGCAGCATTGAGAGACTCAGCGTTACTGTTCATTGGGATAGTGATACGGGATGAGCAGGCATTTGCTGTTGCATCTGTCAATCCGTTACCCTCGTTGCCCACAGCTACAAGACACTTACCCTCAAATGAACAGCTTGTGACAGGCTGAGCATCACGGACAACCGCCGCAAATGATGAGCCTGTTTTATTAAAATCGCGGATAAAATCAGGAGCGTTGTCGATAATCATAAAGGGAACCCGATACAGTGCGCCCATAGCACCACGGCACACCTTGGGACTATAGATATCACAGCAATCCTTGGTCATTATAACGCCTGAAAGCCCCAGAGCATCTGCTGTTCTGAGGATAGTGCCGAGATTGCTGGGGTCCTGAACATTCTCCGCCAATATATACTTATTATTAATTGTATCTAAATCAATATTATTGTCAAGAGTTTTTATTAAACAGACTACACCCTGAGGGGTCTGTGTATCGCAAGCAGCAGACATCGCCTTGTCGCTTGTAAGGTAAACATCACTGCAAGCAACAAGAAGGGGTCTGAGGGCTTCAGAATGCTTATTGAGTGCGTTTTCTGTAACAAGAACACTCACAATATCCGCACCGCTTAAAACGGCCTCTACGCAAACACGGAGGCCCTCAGCCACGAATCGTTTTTCTTCCCGTCTGAATCTGGCACTTGTCTGAAGTTTTGATATATATTTTATCAGCTTGTTATCCTTGCTGGAAATTTCTTTCATAAGAATCACCTGTTAAGTAATGTGAGTCGGTGGTTTTGTGCATTAAAAAGTGCGTCCGGCGTGTAACCGGACGCAACTCGAGCTTTTTTATTTAGCAACAACCTGCTCAACAAGCTTTGTGAATGCAGCAGCATCAGCAACTGCGATCTCAGCGAGCATCTTACGGTTGAGTGTGATGTTAGCCTTCTTGAGGCCGTTCATGAATGTGGAATAGTTTGTACCGTTAGCCTTGCAAGCAGCGGAGATACGAGTGATCCACAGACGACGGAAATCTCTCTTTCTCTGCTTTCTGCCGATGTAAGCATAGTTGCCGGACTTCATTACGGCCTGCTTAGCCATCTTAAAATGTCTGGACTTAGCACCATAGTAGCCCTTAGCAAGCTTTAATACCTTTTTTCTTCTTTTGCGAGTCATCATCGCGCCTTTTACTCTAGCCATTGTATATTACCTCCGAATTGTTCTTGATTATTACTTGTAAGGAATCAGACGCTTTGCCTGGCGTGCATTTGTTGCATCAGTAACAGCTGTCTTACGAAGACCTCTCTTACGCTTTGTGGTCTTCTTGTTAAGGATGTGGCTCTTGTTTGCATGAGCACGGATGACCTTACCGTTTTTGGAAAGTTTGAAGCGCTTCTTTGCACCGCTGTGTGTTTTGATCTTAGGCATTTTAATAATCCTCCTGTTATGATTTTACCGGTTTTGGGGCTAAGAACATAAGCATATTACGACCTTCGAGTTTTGCAGGTTTCTCAATAGAAGCAACCTCTGCACAACCCTCTGCAAAGCGCTGCATCAGGTCGTAGCCGTACTGTGAGTGACCCATCTCTCTACCGCGGAAACGGATAGAAACCTTAACCTTGTCACCCTTGCTGAGAAATTTAATAGCAGCATTGAGTTTTGTTTCAAAGTCGTGAGTATCAATATTCAGTGAAAGCTGAATCTCCTTGATGTTAATGACCTTCTGATTCTTTCTGGCTTCCTTCTCGCGCTTTGCCTGCTCGAAGCGATACTTGCCGAAATCCATAATCTTTGCTACAGGGGGCTGTGCCTGTGCAGCAATGAGGACAAGGTCAAGATTCTGCTCGACAGCAAGACTCTGTGCTTTGTCGGTAGGCATAATGCCAAGCTGTGAACCGTCAGAACCGATTACTCTTAACTCTTCGCATCTGATATCCTCGTTAATGAGGGTCTCTTTCTCTTTCTTGCTAATGTTAAAGCACCTCCAAAATGATGTAAAAATAATGCGGACAGAAAGCTCCGTCCGCATAACAATACTAAATCATCATATCACAAAGGTGTGACATAAAAATCTGAATATTGACCCGTGCAGACGACACCCCACAGGTGAAAGCTCTATGCCTTGCTTTATTGTACGCAAAGAATTATAAACCTTCTGACCGGGTTTGTCAATAGATTTTTTGCTATTTTTTATTTTTTATTGAAAAAAACTCTGTCAGATGCTATAATTTGCTTATATTGTATCATATTTCTTTGGGAGGTACAAGATGAATAACACAGAAAAATCATATAACTTTGAATATCCTGCTCCTGCAGTTGACCCTGAGGTCGTAAGATTTAATGAAGAAAAGAAGCAACTCAGAGGTACCTGCAACACAGTGGGACTAATGATGTTGATTGCGATCGCGGTGTTTTTTACATTCAGTATGATTGTGGCTATGATTTACTATATTCTTTTAGGTACAGGGACTCTGCCTTCACACCTTGACTCGATACCCGAAAACATCATCGGCGGACTTGCAAATGTTGCGGCTATCGGAATCTGCGGCATCGTTTTCATCAAGTTGAGCAAAATGAAAATGTCCGATGTGCTTGTTTTTGAAAAAATAAATGCGCGAAGACTGCTTGCAGTGGTTGTGATAGGTTTTACCGGCTGTATGGTAGCAAACCTTCTTGACAACCTGTTCCTTTCAAACACCTACTCACTGGGAATTGACCTGTACCTTGACTACGAATCCCCTGTGAGCAACTCATTTTTAGAGATAGTTGTGTACTTCATTGCAACAGCCATCGTACCTGCTTTTTCTGAGGAAATATTGTTCAGAGGGGCTGTGCTCGGGTCGCTTAGGAAATACGGCGACGCCTTTGCGATTTTTGTATCCTCTGCACTTTTCGGACTTTTTCACGCAAACTTTGAGCAGATCCCCTTTGCATTCATTGTGGGACTCATTGATTCATGGGCGGTGGTATACACAAATTCCATGCTCCCTGCAATTATCATTCACGCGGCAAACAACGGATTCAGCGTGATCTGCGATGTGATATACACCAATGCGGATGCACTGGGTATCAGCGAAACAACGGTGGATTCATTGTACTTTATTTTTGTAGCGATCGTGGCTGTGCTTGCAATATTTGCTATAATCAGGATATCAAGAAACGACAAAAACTTTATGAAGTTCAAAGGATACGACGGAATTCTTGACAGAAAAACAAGGACAAAAATGCTTGTGACAAGTCCCACGATCATCATTTCTATCGTAATGCTTCTTGCAGAAACCTACTTAATCATATACCGATTTAAGCTATGGACAGATATGACTTTATGAAGGAAGCACTGGCTCAGGCAAATGAAGCTGTGGAGCACGGCGAAGTGCCTGTGGGCTGTGTAATAATAAAAGATGGTGAAATAATTGCAAGAGCCTGCAACCGTACAGAGCGGGAGCTGTCAGCCACAAAGCACGCTGAGATTCTGGCTATTCAACAGGCAAGCAAGCTGCTGCAAAGCAGTAATCTTTCAGGCTGTGAATTGTATGTTACTCTTGAGCCCTGCCCTATGTGTGCAGGCGCTATTATTAACTCTAAAATAAGCAAGGTAGTATTCGGAGCATTCGACTTAAACTACGGAGCCTGCGGAACGGTTACTAATCTGTTTTCACTGCCAAACATCCACAGACCTGAATGTTACGGCGGAATTATGGAGGATGAGTGCAGTAAGGTACTGTCTGATTTTTTCAAAAAAATAAGAAACCTTAAGGAATAAGACGCAAAAAACGGAGAGTTTTCACACTCTCCGTTTTTTATTCTTTATTATTTTCTCAGGTTATTCACACGCTGTGCCGCGAGCATAATGCCAAGCTTGCCTGCGTCGAAGTCGTGTGCTCCCTGCAACCATACTGCGAAAGGCGGACGCAAGGGTGCATCACAGGACAGCTCGATTGATGAGCCGAGAGTGAATGAGCCTGAAGCCATCACAACCTGACAATCGTAGCCCGGCATATCTGAAGGCTCGGGAACAACAAAGCTGTCAACAGGAGATGCAGCCTGAATACCGCGGCAGAACTCAACAAGCTCCTTATCATCAGCAAGCTTCAGCACCTGAATGATATCTCCCCTGTCCTCGTTGTATCGGGGAGTTACCTCATAGCCTAAAAGCTCAAACAAAGCCGCAGAGAAAACTGCTGTCTTCATAGCTTCGCCTGTAATATGAGGTGCGTTGTATGCACCAAGGAACATTTCTCTGACAGTGTCAAGGGTAGCACCAAGTTCCTTACCTGTGCCGGGAGTTGTAAGGCGGAATGCCGCCTGCTCTACCAAATCCCGTCTGCCAGATATATAACCGCCTGTACGGGCAATTGCACCGCCGGGATTCTTAATCATAGAGCCTGCCATCAGGTCAACTCCGCAGGTATGGGGAGACTCGAACTCCACAAACTCGCCGTAGCAATTATCAAGCATAATCACTGAATCGGGAGAGATTTTTCTTGTAAGCTCACATATCTTCTTAATGTCTGAGAACAGCAGAGACGGACGAAGCTCGTAGCCACGGGAACGCTGAATGTAAACCATCTTTGGTTTTTCAAGAAGTTTCTTTTCCATTGCATCATAGTCAAGGGTGCCGTCCGATTTAAGGTCTACCTCCTCGTACTTCACGCCAAAATCCTTGAGTGAGCCTGAATAATCAGAGTCGATACCAATTGTACCGCGGATTGTATCATAAGGAGTAGATGCAACAGAAAGCATTGTATCTCCAGGTCTGAGCACAGCAAAGAGTGCAATACACAGTGCATGAGTACCGCTGACAAAATTATGACGGACAAGGGCATCCTCTGCATCAAAGGCGTAGGCATAAACCTCGTCAAGAGCATCTCTGCCTCTGTCACCATAGCCGTAACCGCTGCTGCCGCCGAACATAGACTCGCTGACTCTTGCATTCTGAAACGCCTTGAGCATTTTTATCTGATTATATTCTCTGATAGCATCAATCCGCTCAAACTGCTCCCGACACATTGACAGTGCCTTATCAGAAGCATCTCGGATTGATTTATCGACATCAAAAAATCTGTACATATTTAACCTCACAAGCTGTATTTTACCCACTGAGAAACCTGAGTAAAACCGCATTTTTTATAAAATTCTATATTATGTGCTTCGCATAAAAGTTGATATGTTGTCTCTGCATCACTGCAAACTGCAGACAGTATCTGCTTTGAGTAACCATTTCCGCGGAAATAATCGCCTGTGTACACAAAGGGTATAACCGCCTCCCCTGTGCCGTTATGAAAAACCGACGCAACGCTCATGGGAGATAAGCCGTCATAATAAGCATAGACAGACAGTTGTCCGTGACGCATCTGATGAGCTGTATTGAGAAAGAAATCAGTTTTCTCGTGTTCGGGCATCTCCTCAGACACAAGTCGGCAGACAGGTTTTGGTTCAGAGCATAGAAGTATTTTAGGATTCTGAACAAGCTGAGCAATACCTGACTTACTCATTACAGCACCTGTCTCACAGCCTAAAGGCTCGTTTGTCTGATTATGCAAAACTCTATCAGAAATCAGCGTAGTATCGGTAAATCCAACAAAAAAGGACATAAGCTCAGGAAGGTCGGCGCAGTCTTCGGTGATGCAATATACCGTCTGATTATACCGTAGCACCAGTGCTGTGTCGGTGTTTGCGTCCTGTGTGCACTGAATGTAAAACTGAGCAAACTCAAACTGTGCTCCGTAGGAGTTCAGATATAGTAATATTGTATTACGGATGCAGGTACATCCAAAGGCTTTATCAATTACCGACCTGACCTTATCCTTATCACTACAAAGATAAATCATATCAATCCAAGCTGTTGACTATGGACATAAAGTGCTCACCACGCTGCTCAAAGTCACGGTACATATCGAAGCTTGCAGATGCAGGAGAAAGTGCAACGATATCACCGCTCACTGCCTTTTGCCTTGCTATATTTACAGCGTTCTCCATTGTATCTGCATAAATAATCTCAGGCATACCAGCCTGATAATTGGTGCTTTCCTTAACTGCACTCTCTATCTTAGGGCCTGTTGCACCAAGAAGAATCAGGGTCTTGACCTTATCACAGATAACAGGACCCAAGGGGGCATAAGGAATATTCTTGTCATAGCCGCCACAGATGAGTATGAGCTTTTGGTCAAACAAAGAGAGCATACCGCAGGCTGTACGGGTAGGTGAAGAAGCGATAGAGTCGTTATAATATCGGACGCCGTCAAGCTCACGGACAAGCTGTGCTCTGTGCTTGACACCATTGAAGGTCTTTGCAACAGCGGTGAAGGTATCCTTTGATACAAAGGATTTGACAGCACAGATTGCCGCGAGATAATTCTCAACATTATGAAGTCCGGGGATTCTTATATCTTGTACCTTCATTACAAGCTCATCGTTGCTTCCGTCTGTGAATCGGATTTCGTCGCCAAGAACATAGGCACCTTTTGATACCTTCTGTGTGCGTGAGAAATAATACACATCAGCCTGAGTACTATCAGCAAAGGAGCATGATATATCATTATCGAGGTTGAGGATTGCTACAGAATCTGTACTCTGGAAGGAAACGATGTTACGCTTAGCGTCAATGTATTCGTCCATATCCTTATGAACATCCAGATGATTAGGTGCAACATTGGTAACAACTGCAACAGCGGGACTCTTTTTCATTGAAATAAGTTGGAAGCTTGACAGCTCTACTACTGCAAAATCATCCTCTTTGATATCGTAAATTTCAGGCATTAAGGGATTGCCGATATTGCCCCCAAGGTGGACTCTGTAGCCCTGTGCCTTGAGAAGTTCGGATATAATGGTGGTGGTTGTGGTCTTACCGTCGGAACCTGTTACAGCAATAATTCTGCAGGGGCACAGGTCAAAGAACAGCTCCATCTCTGATGTAATCTGTATACCGCGGCTTCTCATCTCAGAAAGAACAGGACTGTTATAGTTCATACCGGGAGTACGGAATACCATATCTACATCTAAGTTATCAAGATAGCCTGCACCAAGTCTGAGTGTTGCACCGAAGTCCTCTGCCATCTGAGCATTTGCTCCAAGAGAATCCTTGTCACGGCTATCGCAGGCAAAGACTACTGCACCGCTTTCGCAGAACATTCTGATAAGAGGCAGGTTGCTTCTGCCAAGACCGATGAAGGCAACACGCTTGCCTTCAAGAGAGCTGAAGTATTCATTGATTTGATTGTTCATAATAAAGCCTCCGATATATAAGGGAAGTGAAATACTGAATATATATAGAAAAACATATTAATTAATAATACAACAATTACAGGAAAATATCAACCGATAAGAGAGATTTTACAAGCAAAAAAACAGACGGTCCGCAAACCGTCTGAATATAATGTATGTTTATGTTGATAAGGGAATATTACGGAAAATTATTTCTCTCTGCCGAGGAGATAGTCAACAGAAACCTCGAGGATATCTGCAAGAGCAACTAATTCAACATCTGTTACATAGCGAATCTGACCCTCAAGCTTTGAGAGTCCTGATGCGTTCATATCAACGCCGTTAACCTGAAGCTGAGCAAGAAGCTCCTTCTGTTTCATACCGCGTTTTTTTCTTGCTGCTTCAACTCTGGCACCAACTAAATTGCGGTCGCCGAGTTCTTGTTTGCGTAGTCTCATACTGTTGATCTCCCTCAAATTAATATTCCAAAACCTAAAATAATTCTATAAAAGAATTCTATAATGCAATTAAACCTTAGTGGAACTTAATTATAATACCATAATCGAAAAAAAACAAGCCCTTTTTGTAAATAAAATTAAAAATATGAAATAATTTGGTAAATAAGATTACAAAACCGTAAAATCAAGAGATATAATCTGTATTTTCAACAAAATTTTATTAAGACTCTTTATTAATGAGGAAAACAGTGATATTATAATATAGTATTTAAAAGCCTCGTGGCTATAGGAATATGGAGGAATAATAATGAGTAACAATCTGAGCAAAAGAAATCTGACACTTCTGACAGATTTTTACGAGCTGACAATGGCAGGCGGATACTTTGAATGTGAGCACAGAGACCGCACTGCATACTTTGATATGTTCTACAGAACGAACCCTGACAAGGGCGGTTATGCAATTATGGCTGGTGTGGAGCAGATGGTGGAATACCTGACAAATCTGCACTTCACTGATGAGGATATTGATTTTTTACGAAGCAAAGGATGTTTTTCTGAGGGATTCCTTGATTACCTGAAAAACTTCAAGTTTGAGTGTGATGTATGGGCGGTACCTGAGGGTACACCTATCTTCCCCGGTGAACCTATTGTTACTGTAAAAGGTCCGCTTATTCAGGCACAGTTTGTTGAGACTATGATACTGCTGTCTATAAATCATCAGAGTCTGATTGCTACCAAGGCAAACCGACTCAGCCGTGCGGCTAAGGGCAGAGCAGTTATGGAGTTCGGCTCAAGAAGAGCTCAGGGCTATGACGGCGCAATCTTCGGTGCAAGAGCCGCATATATCGGCGGATGCTGCGGTACTGCGTGCACTATATGTGAAAGAGACTTCGGCGTGCCTGCACTGGGCACAATGGCTCACTCTTGGATTCAGTCCTTCGACACAGAATACGAGGCATTTGCCGCATATGCAAAGCTATATCCTGATAACTGCACACTCCTTGTTGATACCTACAACACACTGAAAAGCGGTGTTCCCAATGCTATAAAGGTATTCAACGAGGTTTTAGCACCTATGGGATACCGACCCAAGGGAATCAGAATTGACAGCGGTGACATCACATATCTTTCCAAAAAAGCCAGAAAGATGCTGGATGCAGCAGGATATGAGGATTGCAAAATTTGTGCATCCAACTCACTGGATGAATTTATCATTAAGGATATGCAGATTCAGGGTGCACAGATTGACACCTACGGAGTTGGTGAGAGACTTATTACATCTTCCTCCTCCCCTGTTTTTGGCGGTGTTTACAAGCTGGTTGCTACTGAGCAGGAAGGCGTTATGACTCCTAAAATCAAAATAAGTGAGAATGTAGGTAAAATCACAACACCCTGCTTCAAGCGTTTGTACAGACTGTATGACAGAGATACCGGAAAATCCATTGCTGATGTAATTGCACTGCACGATGAGGTCATTGACGACAGCAAGCCCTACGAGATTTTTGACCCTGTTAACACATGGAAAAGAAAGACTATTGAAAACTTCTATGATGTGGATATCAGGAAGAAGTATATCGAAAACGGCAAGCTGATTGAAGAGATGCCCGACATCAACGAAATCAAGGCTTACTGCGAAAGCCAGATGGAAACGCTGTGGGATGAGGTTACACGATTTGAAAACCCCCACACATACTATGTTGACCTTTCTCAGAACCTGTGGGATATTAAAAACGAGCTCCTTAACAAGGGCAAAAGATAAACTAAATATCAGATAAAAAGAACCCGTCTTATGAAGACGGGTTCTTTCAGCTTGTCGATAAAGTATAAATCGTGGCTCCCCTTGTCAGGGGAGCTGTCATCGTAGGTGACTGAGGGGTAGTTAAAAATTGCATTATATCTGCGTTTTCTCTCCCTTCGTATATTGCCTTCGGCAAAATCCACCTCCCTCGTCAGAGGGAGGCACGGACTTTTTATACAGTCACAAAGAACCCGTCTTATGAATACGGGTTCTTTTTATTATACGAGTGAATCTA